>CAYTRQ010000059.1:0-18389 GCA_964440025.1 uncultured Polyangiaceae bacterium
GTTTGGATCTCGTCGAGGATGAGCAGAGCGCCGAATTCGTCACAGATGTTTCTGAGCCCCTCCAAGAAACCGTCAGGCGCGACGTGAACTCCTCCTTCGGCCTGAATGGGCTCGGTGATGAGAGCCGCAACGTCCGGTCCCATGGCCTTGCGGGTGGCGTCCAGATCGCCGAAAGGAACTTTCGTGACGCCTCCGATCGGGCCAAAACCCTCGGTGTATTTGGCTTGTCCCGTGACGCTGAGTGCCCCGAGCGTGCGCCCGTGGAAGGAGTTATCGAAGGAAATAACCCGATAACGCTGCGTCTCTCCGCGATCGAAAAAATACCGGCGAGCTAACTTGAGCGCTGCCTCATTGGCTTCGGTCCCCGAGTTACAGAACAGGGCTCGATTCATATTGGCTAGCTCACAAAGTCTTTGAGCGAGCTGGATGTTGGGAGCGCAGAGGTAGTGGTTGGACTGATGAATCAACCGTTCCACCTGCTGACAGATAGCTTTTGTCAGTCGAGGATGAGCATGACCTAAGGTGCTGACGGCAATACCGGCGTAGAAATCGAGGTACTCGCGTCCCTCCGTGTCCCAAAGAACGCTGCCCTCCCCTCGATCGAGGACCACCTGGCGAGGGCCATAGTTCGGATACAGGTACCGGGAAGCCGAGCTGAGGAGGGTTTCTGTGCTTTCCATGTGAAAAATGGCCTTTCAAGAACACCAGCACACAAGCGATTGCCGGAGCTCGGAAGCAAGCGATGGTCGAACGGAGGAGGACTGGGCTTGTCGGGCTTGCGCGTTCTTAGCACGCTGGGTTTTCGATGTCCTCGTTGACTTCTTGCCGAGGAGACTCGCTTCGCGCGGACTCGGACGCGGGGGGCGTCGAGCCGTCCGCGGAGACGCCCTGGGCTGCGGGTCCCGAAGAGGCCGAGGCGCCCCGGAGATGGCAGAGCCTTTGGGCCAATTCGACGAATCCGGCACCGCTTCCCGAAAGCGTCTGATAGCGGGGCGGAAGGCTGAAGTCCCCCGACAGGTTACGAACACCGATCGTGGTACAGAAAGCAGCAAAGCAAGGAGCGTCGTTTCCGCTATCACCGATGTAGGCGAAGTGAACTCGGGCGGAGGTGGGATCCCAACCGCTCTCCGTCAAAAAGCGCAGCGAGCCCGTGGCTTTGTTCTCGCAATCGAAGGAAAAATGCAGGTGGACGCTGGAACGAAATGTTCGGGCTCCGGCTGCGCGGGCAACAGCCACTGCTTTTTCGATGAGTGGTTCGGGGACGCGTTCGTGCTCGCCAATGTCGAAGGTGTAGTCGGAAATTCGCCCACGCACGTCGTCAGCCGGGAGAAGTTCGGGAAACTCACTCCGTGTTCTTTGTACGAGCCGCGAGAGCTTTTTCTGGCGTGCCTCACGAATGGACGGAGGAACCGTATCCCAGAACACCACGCGATCTCCAGCACGCCGATAGGCCAGCGCCCCGTTTTCCGCGACGGTGGCTTCGATCGGCCACAGGCGAGTGCAGAGCTCCGCCCAGCTTGCCGGTCTGCCGGTGACTGCGATCAGACGCAGCCCGGCCCTTTGGAGGGCAAAAAGAGCCGAGTAGGCATCCTCGTGGAGCTGTCCACACGTCAGCAGGGTATCATCGAGATCGAATAAGACACCGGAGAGCCTTTTTGCCTCGAGCTCCGTGAGCTTGTCGAGCGGAAGCATGATGTCGACGGGTAGGTCGTCAGTTGCTGAAAGAAGAAAACCCCAGCTCACCGGCTCGATTCATTCGAGCCGAAGTGCGCCGGGGCCTGATTCAAGATCCAACAGAGCTCGAGATCTGAACGAGCTCGAACTCCGAGACGACTCTCAGACGAGGTCCTTGAGTGCCTTGAGAGGGGTGGCCCGGATCTTCTTGGTTGCCGGCTTGGCGGGAATGGTCATGGGCTCCTTGGTGAAGGGATTGATGCCCTGACGCTCTTTGGTGGCAGCTTTCTTCACCACACGGAGTTTGACGAGGCCGGGAATGACGAACTCGCCGGGGCCGCGGTTGCCCAGCTGCTTTTTGATGAGTGCGAAGAGCTCGTCGAACAGTCGGTTCACGGTCTTCTTGTCGAGGTCGGTTGAATTTGCCAGCTCGGTAATGATCTGGGCTTTGGTCAGTCGCTTGCCTGCCATGAGTTCTCTCCTGAAAAAGTCGCTTGTGTACTAACGCCATCTCCCACCGCAAACTGCGGTTTGATGCGCAGCCGTGGTGTGCAAGGCGAGGGTTATCAAGGCAGTTTCAGCCTTTCAAGAGGAAAGCGATCAATCGTAGTAGCGGATCATGCTTTTTTTTGGCTGCAAGCGCGATCGTGCCCTCCGCCGAAGGCCTGGAGAGGCCCCATTCGAAAGCCAAGAAGATCAAGGAGACCAATAGGTTAGCTGCTCATCTCGCAAGAGCTAGTTGAAACAATGACACCCTATCTCGCTGTCCGCGAGAAAACGGTATTTCGTCTCGGGACCCAACGAACGAGCCTCATTTTCACGCCCGAGGCGCCAGCTCCTGTCCCCCCAAGGCGCTTCGTCACCCGCTCGTCGTGAGAAGAGAAACCGCCGACTTCGCTTTTCAGAACGTGTCTCCCGAGCCCCGAAAGGGGCGAGAGACGTTCCCATCAGAAACCCGGCACCATCGAACCAGGCGCTAAAAGTCCTCCCCGAGGCGCCTCGCCAGTGCGTCGGTGAGCCTCGGCGAGGGCCTTCGAGGTGGTGCGCTGGGGCAATCTTGTACCGCTACAGCACACCTCATCGGCCGGATGGGGCGCATCCTGGGGGACGCAAATTTCCTCCTTGCCTCGGAATTGCCCCGGAGTCTGAGAGGTCGACGAGAGCCCGGCATCGAGCCTGGAAGCGTAAAGACCGGCGAGAAGGCTCGATTCAGAGGGCTCCTCAGCTCGACGATCCCGCTCGGAGCACACCATGGAGCACATCGAATCATGAGAGGGGAAGGACGGCTCGACTCATCACGAAATTTGCGTCGAGCGTGCGATCATTGACAGGCTCGAACGAGTCGCCTCGTCTCGCGGCTCATTTCCTTCTTTTTCTCCGCTGTATCGTGGTCGTAGCCGAGCAAATGCAGAAGTCCATGGGCAAGCAGGAAGCGGACTTCTTCAAGGAGCGGGCGTTTTCGGCTTGCGGCCTGTCTTTGGGCCGTATCTAACGAAATGATGACGTCACCGAGGAGCCCGAGACCACCACCTCCTCCCTCGACGACAAGGGGTCTAGTGAACTCGTTCTGCGGGAATGAAAGAACATCGGTTGTTCGATCTTTGTCGCGATGTTCCCGATTGATCCGCCGGATGAGTTGGTCGTTAGCAAGCAAAATGCTGAGCTCTGATCTCTCGAGATCGAGATAGCTCAGCATTGAATTCGCCATGCGAAGTACCGCTTGCCTGGAAATTTCAGGACTTCCGGGCGCGCGGCGCGAAAGCAAGACGGGCATTAGCTCTTGGGAATTTTCTCCGCATCCTTGAGAAACTGCTCGAGCCCGCGGTCGGTCATGGGATGTTTGGCGAGCTGTGCGATCACCTTGAAGGGGAGCGTACACACGTGGGCGCCCATCATGCCGGCCTCGACCACGTGAATAGGATGTCGCACGCTGGCGACGAGAACCTCGGTTGAAAAATTATAATTTTGGTAGATGGTGACGATCTTTTCGATCAGGTCCATCCCATTTTCACTGAGATCGTCGAGCCGCCCGACGAATGGGGAGATGTAGGTCGCGCCTGCCTTGGCTGCGAGCAGTGCCTGGTTGGGCGAAAAGCACAGGGTCACGTTCGTCTTGATCCCCTCCTCGGTGAATTGTCGGACGGCTTTGAGGCCGTCGATGAGCAGGGGCACCTTGACGACGATGTTCTTGTGCATTGCGGCAAGTCGTCGCCCCTCTTCGAGGATCTCCTCGGTCTGGGTGGCGAGGACTTCTGCCGAAATGGGGCCGTCGACGACCTCACAAATCTGTCCAATGGCGGTTTCCATGGAAACTTGCGCCTTGGCAAGAAGCGAGGGGTTGGTCGTGACGCCGTCGATGGCGCCCATGGCTGCGGCTTCCCGGATTTCTCCGATGTCGGCTGAGTCGATGAAGATCTTCACAGAATTTTCCTTTGTTTTGTGTCCGGATGCATATCGTGCATTGAGCGCAGCGCAAGGGGAAAGGGGCTCATGGATGCGGTGCCGCACCTCATTCGCAGGATGAGCCTCCGGTGCCCCGCTCCTCACCCCCGGTTCTCTTGCCCCGCATGGGGATCGGGGGACGGAGCGCCTTTTTTGAGTCGGGAACTAGAGCTAGGAAGGAGGGAATGGCGCGTGCCTCCCGCCCCCCGGGCTTTGACATGACCTACCGGCCTACCGAAGAATTCTTCGGGCCTCCCATTTGGGTCCGGGTGCCCTCGTTCATTCATGCGACCATCTCCGTGGCCGTCATCACCCTGGTTTTCGTGGTCGAGCGGCGTCCCGGCTCGCAACTCTACACGTACATGTTCCGCCAGGAGCACCTCATTGACGCCCACATGTTGGCGCTGGCATTTGGAATCAGCGGGGTCGCCTCGGTCTTGCGCTCGGGAATGCGGGGAGTTCGCGTGCGCCCCGATTGGGTCGAATATCGAGACGTCATTAGCAGTGTTTGGCCCAAGGTGAAAAAGTGCCGTTGGGCACAGATCGATCACATCACGTTCGAGCCAAGTGGGTCGATCAGTGTGGACCTTTGGGACGGCACGCGAGAATTCTTGCCCCAAGTCAGCGACACAGCTGGCTTGAGCCGCGCCCTGGAACGTCTGGCTCGCGCTCGAGCCATTCCCATGTCCGGGGAGCGGGGGCTCGACGACCTGGACGATGCGCCGGAAGAACACTCCGAAGACTGACTCCCCTCGGCTGTCCCAGCTATGCTCCGACCATGACAGAGACGGTCTACGACTATTTGGTTTTGGGAGGGGGCAGTGGTGGACTGGCTTCCGCGCGCCGCGCTGCGAAACACGGCGCCAAGGTTGCTCTTGTCGAAGCGGCGCAATTGGGGGGAACCTGTGTGAACGTGGGGTGCGTGCCCAAGAAGATCATGTTCAACGCGGCTTTCGTCGCCGACACTCTACGTGATGCAGAAAGCTATGGATTTCAGAGTATCGACCCCGTTTTTGCCTGGGAGCGCTTCAAGGCTCGCCGGGATGCTTACATCGAGAAGTTGCGCGGCATCTATACACGGAATCTCGACCTCGACGACGTCGAGCTGATCCGTGGTCGGGGAACCCTGGTCGGCCCCAGGAAGGTGGAGGTGCAGCTCGAAGGTGGGCAAAAGCGGATGCTGCGAGCGAGGCATCTGCTGGTGGCCACCGGGGGGCGGCCCAAACTTCCAGAGATCGTTGGCGTCGAATTGGGGGAAACATCTGACGACTTCTTTTCTTGGCAGAATTGTCCCGCCCGGGTCGCGATTGTCGGTGCCGGTTACATCGCCGTCGAGTTAGCCGGCGTTTTACGCAGTTTGGGTGTGGACGTGACGCTCTTGCTCCGAGGACAACGACTGCTCCGTCCTTTCGAGGCAACTTTATCGGACGTGTTGCTCGAAGAGATGTCTGCTCAAGGGATCAATATCGTGACGGGCTTCGTGCCCCATCGGGTCGAGCGTCAGGACGATGGCTTGATGCTCTGCGCCGAAGGGGGCCACTTCGAGACCGGTTTCGACCGCCTCCTGTGGGCCATTGGCAGGAGTCCTCAGACCAAGAAACTCGGTCTCGAGGAGCAGGGCATCGAATGTGACGCGCAAGGATTCATCGAGACCGACGACGGGCAACAAACCTCTGCAGAAGGAGTCTATGCGGTCGGCGATGTGACCGGAAAGATCGAGCTCACCCCCGTGGCCATTGCGGCAGGACGCAAGTTGGCCGATCGGCTTTTCGGGGGGGAGAAGGAGGCGAAGCTCGACTATACCGATGTTCCCACTGTGGTCTTCAGCCATCCTCCTTTGGGCACGGTCGGTCTCACGGAGGAAGAGGCGTCACGGAAGTACGGCCACGGATCCGTCAAGTGCTACGTGACGCGATTCACTGACATGTATAGTGGGCTCGCCAAGCGGCGCGCCACCACGACGATGAAGGTGATTGCGGTTGGTGAAAAGGAGCGGATTGTGGGGATCCACATGATCGGTCGAGCGGTCGACGAGATCATTCAAGGTTTTGCCGTAGCGCTGCGGATGGGGGCGACCAAAAGCGACCTCGATCGCACGGTGGCGATCCATCCCACGTCCGCGGAAGAGCTGGTGACCTTGCGCTAAAACGTCGGCTCTTCACCCCGAAGGGGCTCGGGAGAGACGTTCCCCTCAGAAACAAGGACACAGCGAACGAAACGCAGGAAAAGGCGCCGCCGAGACTCGCCTCACCCGCCCCCAGGTGAGCGGTGGTGCTTTCCAGATTTTCGGCAACGGAGCAGGAACACGCCACGAGGTGCCGGTTTCCAGTAACGCGGCATTTTCAGTACGATGCGGCCATGACGCGCTCTGGCCTGGAAGGTGCCTCTCGACAAGCGGCTGCCCCAACGAACGGGGCGTCCGCTCCCGCCGAAAGAGGAAAGCGGGACTCGGTCGACTCTCCGCTCACCCCGGAGCAGAAGCGTCGCGCCAGCGCCATCGCACGTCGGACGATGAGTCCATTTTGTCCTGGCCGGACCCTTGCAGATTGTCCCTCGAGCTCGGCCGCCGAGTGGCGGGAAGAGATCCGGCTGATGGTGCGCGAGGGCCGATCTGCAGAGGAAATCCACGGGGTTCTGGAAGAGCGTGCAGGGAGTAACCTTTCAGGCAGCCCCAACCGCGACGCGAGCTATGCGGTTCCAGTATTTTTCGGTCTCCTTGCGCTCTCGGTGCTCGGGGCGATCTTTCTGCGCCTCCGGCGTTCTTCTTCCGAGCAGGACAAGACACGGTCCAGGGACGTGGAAGACGCGTCTCGGGAGTCCGCCCCTGCTGGATCTTCGGGCAGTGAGGCGAGCAAAAGGGAGCAGTTGGCGGTTGATGATGCCCGCCTCGAGGCCGAGCTCGCTGCCGAAGGCAGTGAGCTCGATGATTAGAACTCCGGTGAAGGTGAATTCACACGGTGGGCCGGAGCTCCCGAAAGCACCACGAAATTCTCGTGCGTGACATCGAGATCATAGTTCCCCCTGCTCACTCCAAGACCGCGAGACGCGTTGGCAGCGCGCTCGATCGATGTAACGCGTGCAACAGCCGGAAAAAGCGTGAAGCGCGATGGCCGGGAAACGAAGGCCAATAGACAGAAGTGGGGCTGCCGCAAGCCCTTCGAAGCCTCACTTCATGGGTGGCGACCGGAAGCCCTTCGGCCTCACTTCATGGGCAACTTTGAAGGGCGCAAGGCTGGTGCAGCTTCTTGAACAGCCCTTTTTGAAGGAACAGTCCTTTGAAAGAGGAGCGGAAAGCCAACGGAGCGAAGAGCTGTTTCTTCTCGGAATGACATCGTGATCATGGTCGAGGCCAGCGGTGTGAGTCGTCGGTCAATCGGCTCACTTTTTTGGGAGAGAAATGGGGAGGGAAGCAACATTCCGGATCGCGAGAGACAGAATACTCTTCAGCCTACGGACCGAGCCTATCCTACCAAAAAGGTGCTCATGAGCCGATATTGACTTGGCACTCCTGGCAGACAGGGGTCATAGTGAAGTGTTCGCAGCGGCAGCACTCGGCGGTAATCCTTTAAGCGGGAAGGGACAAAGACCGGGCATGCTTTCTCAAATTTCATCTTGGCCCGCGAGGCCCAACGAAGTTCGCATCCCAGGGATGGGAACTCACGGATGACGAAAATTAGTCAACAATGAGTTGTTCATAGCGCGACGTAAACCAAAAGCGGAGTCGACCACCTCCCCCATGAGGAGCGGGCGACAAAGCATGATTCGAACCGAGACTGAATGAGAAAAGCATCGAACGGTCGCATTCATCACACTTCAACCGCATCGAGTGCTTGCCGCACACTAGAATGAAAGGAAATCAATAATGAGATCAGTATCGCTTATGGCAATTGGAGCACTCACCTTTGCCGGCTTGCTTGGCACAGCCTGTGGTGGGGACGGTGATGACGACGGAACCGGTGGCACCGGCGGTGAAGGAACCGGCGGTGAAGGAACCGGTGGCGACGGCACCGGTGGCGACGGCACCGGTGGTGATGGCACCGGCGGTGATGGCACCGGTGGCGACGGCACCGGTGGTGATGGAACCGGTGGCATGGGCACCGGCGGCACCGGTGGCATGGGCGGCATGGGTGGCGCGATGGCCACCGGTGGTATGGGAGGCATGGCTCCCGTGGCTCCGTGCAGCGGATGCGTGGAATTGTTCGTTCCGCTGACTGCAGCAGACGAGGGGACGGTATTCGAGATCGATCTCGGCAGTGAGGTGGACATGTCTGGCACCGAGGTGGCATTCAATGTTCAAGTCATCACCGATGGAAACGCTGGTGGCCTCCAGCAGGTCCCGAAGAATGCCGACTACACGTCCGTTTATACGGGATGGACCAATTTCACCGACGCCGAGGGGAGCTTCATCGATGTTTCCGTCGACGTTGGCGCGCAAGACGGGGATGGCGGATTCGATGCGAGTGCCGTTCAATTCGTCGGTTTGGAGGTCAGTGCTGGCGAGGACTGGGACGGAGCCATGTGGGGCGATACCTACGTGTATGTCGACTCGATCACCTTCTCCGACGGCTCGACCGCCGATTTGGACTTCAGCTCCGATGCGGGCGGCATGTACGTCAACGAAGGAGCTTCATTCGTCGAGGGCTCGACGGTGACCTACGTCCCGTAAGCTCAGACCCACCCTGAGAAAAGGCCGCATGGATCCCCATGCGGCCTTTTCTTTGCGCGCAGTCGGGCTCGGGTAAGGTCGAGGCCGGGCAGAACTCTTCGTTCCCGCCGGCGCCCACGCCCAACGGCTCGCTGCCACCCATTCCCCCGGCACCTCCTGCGTCCTCGGCGGCGCCGCTTGCGTCGGTGGACGCTCGCTCCGCCGTCGTCATCCTCGCCGGTTCGCCCGCCGCAACCCAGGGCGACGAGTCCCTGCCGCTCCCGGCTCCACCCGTTCCTACCGCCCACCAGCTACACCTGCGACGCGACGATGACCCTTCGGTCCGTCACGACGGCATCACAGGCAACATCGTGAGGCTCGTTGGGCACTTCCGCCAACAGCTGGAAATCGTAGGCCACCAAAACCGCTTGGGCCGGGGGCACGACATCGGCCAAGGTTGCATCGTAGTACCCGGCCCCGTACCCGATTCTTCGGCCTCGATCGTCGGCCGCCAAACCAGGAACCACCACCACATCGATCTGCCCTCGCTCCGCCACGGGAGCCTCCGGAGGAGGTTCCCAGAAGTTCTGGCCCCGTGGAGCCAGCTCCGAAGCGCTTTGGGTCAGGCGAAATCCGGTTCGATAGCCGCCCTCTGGTTGAGGATCCATAAAAGGATAGTAGAGCGCGACCCCGCGACTCCGGAGCTGCTCGTCGAGCGGCCGCAGATCGACCTCTCCCCGATCCGTCAGAGGCCAAAAGGAAGCCACCGCCCTGGCCGAACGCAAGGGCTCATAGTCCAGCAGTCGATCGACGATCGCCACGCTCCGCCGCGCCAAAGCCGCAGCGGGATGCCCGGCGCGCAGACCACGCATGCGCTTGCGCATCTGGCGTTTGGCACGAGCGACGACTTGAGCGAAAACCTCGGGGTCGAGGGGGCTCTCCTCCATGGGGCCGTACTTGGACACACCCCCGGCCTCACTGCAACTGCTATTGCCGCAGCCAATGCGTGGATTTTTGATTCCAGCCTTTCAAGCCGCGACCACCATCGCAGCGATTGTTCGCAAGCTCGAGCAAGAACTTGCGGCCCGAGGCCTCGAGGCGCCCATCATCGTGGTCGACGACGGCTCCACCGATGAAACGGCTTCCGAGGCTGAGCAAGCCGGCGCCACGGTTGTCCGACACACCGAAAACCGCGGCAAAGGGGCCGCTCTCCGTACTGGGCTCCAATGGGGTCGCGAGCAAGGCCTCGACGCCCTGGTCAGTCTCGATGCCGATGGCCAGCACCCTGAACGAGAGGCGGTGCGACTCTTGTTGCATCAGACGGCTGACGATCAAAATACGCTCGTCCTGGGAGTCAGAGATCTTGGTGCGGCGGGAGCCCCACGGAAAAATCGACGATCGAACCGATTTTCCAACTGGGTGCTCTCCCTTTTCGGTGGCACGCGCCTTGAGGACACTCAATGCGGCCTCAGACGGTATCCAATCCACCGCACTCAAGAGCTCGCCTCCAGCGCACCCGGGTTTGCCTTCGAATCCGATACGGTGCTCCGCGCAGCTCGCATCGGCATGCCTCTCGAGCACGTTCCCGTCGAGGTCATCTATCCTCCCGAGTCGGAGAGAGTGACGCACTTCGACAGTGTACGGGATCCGGCTCGTATCGTGGCCCGGGTCGTTCTGACCACCCTAGCCATCCCCCATCACCGCTGGCCTCGTCGTTATGGCCGCCGTCTCTTCTACGGACTCATCTTGCTCGCGCTGCTAACCCTTGGCTGCCATCACGCGGCCCTGATCGCGAGTCGTATCGCCCCGCCACCGATTTCCCTGCCCGATGATTGGAGTCAAAAAGCGCAGAGTCGAGAAGATCGAGAGACTCCAGTGCGTCGCGCTGGCCCATCCGTGGCTCTGCGCCGGCAGGGAATTTGGGAGGTCTTTCTCACGGGGACCGCAGCAGAAATCGGCTGGGCCCACGGCACACTGCTGCGCGACCGCATGATCGAAAACGAACGGGCCCTGCTCTCGGCCTTTCGCCGGCGCGTGGGCAACCCGCTGCTCCGCACTGCAATCCTGGACTTCGCTGCCTTCAGGTACAGAAAGCTCAATCGTGAGCTCAGTCCCTCGCGTCAGAGAGAAATCGCCGCGCGCTCACTCGCATTTCAACCCGATCCCTTCGAGTCTCTCTTCCCCACCTACCAGCGCTTCGTCTACCTCAGCACGCTTTATGACATCTCGCTCTCATTCGAGCACTCTCCCCTGATCGGCTGCACGACATTCACCGTTTCCGCGCCGCATTCCAGCACCCGAGGCCCACTCCTAGCTCGAGCCTTCGATTTCGAAGTGAGCGAGGTTTTCGACAAGCAAAAGGCCGTTTTTTTCGTCCGGGAGGAGGGAAAAATCCCCTTTGCTTCCGTCGCTTGGCCAGGACTCGTGGGAATCGTGAGCGGCATCAACAACGAGGGCCTCGCCGCCGTCGTGCACGGAGCGCGCGGAGGACCTGTCGGTCGACAGGGAGAACCCGTCGTCCATGCCGTTCGCCGCGTGCTTTCCGAAGCGAGCACGACGGAAGAAGCCATCGCTAGCTTCAACGAAGGCTCGAATTTGGTGAGCCACATGGTTGTCGTTTCCGACGCCCACGGTAGCGCCGCTGTTCTGGAACGTTCCGTGGGCGCCCCCGCAACCGTCCGCGTTCTTCCCGAACGGGCCGTGGTCACCAATCACCTCGAGGGACCGCTGGCCCAAGATCCGAAGAACCAGCGGGTGCTTGCCTCCACCTCGACACTCCATCGTCGGGCTCGCGGTGAAGCCATTCTTCGTCAGGCCCCCGAAACGGTTGGCCCGGAAACTCTTCTCAATTGGCTTCGAGATCGCAAGGCTGTCGACGGGACTCCTCTTCCGCCCGGCGATCGGCGAGCCATCGACGCGCTCATCGCCACCCATGGCGTCATCATGGACACGAAAAATCGCACGCTTTGGGTGAGTCGCGCTCCCCGCCTTTCGGGAGCGTTCGTCCGCTATGACCTCGCCTCTCTCTTTTCCGCTCCCATCCCGGATGTCTCCCCTCGGAAAAGGCGGGCTACCCTTCCAGCCGATCCGCGGCGCGATGCTTTCTAACCACGATCGAGCCCCAGCCAAGCGCCAACACAAGCAAGTGCCAACCCGACGGGAGCAATGGCCATGGTGATCACAAGCGCCGTGGGCTCGGTCACACTGAAGAGGACGAGGACGACAAAAATGGCCGCTCCCGTTGCCCAGGCCGGCTCCAGAACACTCGTGGCCCCGCTGGCGCGGGCAATGAGGTACCCAGAAAACGGAAAAGCTCCGAGAAGCCCCGCTGCCAAGAGAGCGATGGGGACGATTCCTTCGACTCCCTCTTCATCCGCAAGAGCGAAATCGATCCCAAAGCGATGACCCAAGAAAACGGCTCCCCCGAGAAAAGCCAGAGTCACGCCTACGGTGACGAATACGCCCAGGACGATCCAATGGAGCATCAGAGGTCTACCCCGCTTGGACATCACTTCGCGCATGGAAGAGACACTTGGCGCCTCGAACAGCGACGAAGCCGCTGTCTTTCGCGCCGGCGAACGCTCGGCGCGAAGTAGAGCCGAAACTCCCCATATCATCATGGCCTGCATGGGGACGACCACGACCAGAAACGCTGGACCTCGGCTCATCACGATATGATCGTAGAGACCGTGCAACGCCACACAAAGCAACCACACGATGCCGAAGTAGCGATCACGCCTCGCCCCTCCAAGCATGTAGCCCCAAAGCCCCGCAAAGAAGAAATGAGCAGGAATCGCAATCGTAGCTCGCAATACATCGAGCCATTGCTCATTTCCCCAAACCAGAAAAAGCAGCAGCGTTTCAACGCAAGCGAACCCAGCAGCGACAAGGAGCGCATGGGTGGCAGCAATGCTGCCGCGACTCAAACGCCCCCTCACGTAAAACGGCCAAACGCCAGCCACCTTGAAAGCTTCTTCCAAGGGCACACAGAAGAGCATCATCGCCAAGGCCGGCGCCAAATGTTCACGCACTTGGGGCTGAAGACTAAGACCCGCAAAGTCGAGCACGAATCTCTCGACTCCCGAGGACACGCCGGCGGCTAAACCCCCGGCGATCATCAAAAACAGCAGGCGCCCCGGAGGAATGCGCTCCACACGAGCCATCTTCCGCCACAGCCAGACGGCGAAACCCAAACACGAAAGCGCCAAAACGGCACTGATAGCAAACCGCAACCAGCTCACGACGAATCAGAGGTGAAAGCCCACCACGACCAAAAGGGAGAATCCACCGCCCACGCTGGAGGCAGACTCGGCATAAACCTCGTCCCGCACGCCAACGAAGTCGGTCTCCGCATACGCTGGACGAGAGAGAAACAGCAAGTCGCCGCCCCACTGCGCCCCAAGAGAAAAATAGTTACTAAAATAGTAGTCCAGGCCGGCGCTCAGCCGAGCATCCCAGCCATCGACGGACGACAGTCCTGCCCCGCCGGTCGCCTCTCGAGCTAGTCCATTCACGGAAGCGTAGCCGAGCTCCAGCCCCAGATACGGCTCCACATTCCCGAAGGGAAGCTTCAACCCCACTTGGCCCGTGACCGTCGCCAGGGAAAACGCGCCCACGTCGGTCATCCGAAAGCGAGCCCCAAGCGTGAAGTAGAGCAAGCGCATCCCCAGCGCGCCTCCGAAACTCGCGCCCGCACCACCAGAACGCTCACCCTCCTCCAAGAAGGCCCCATCGCTCAACGCAGAGACATCCATCACCGAAGCGCCCACTTCCCCCTGGAGCCATGCAAACTCGAGGCCTCGCTCGGAATCCCTCCGATCCGCCTCTTGGAGCCGTCGTTCCATCTCGCTCTGCGGCTCAGGCTCGTCCCCGAGACTGGAAGGGGCGGAGAGCCCTCCCGCATCGAGGGACTCCTCCTCGGGGCTCGGTGGGTCCTTCTCGTGAGGTTCAGAGTGCGGCTGAAGTTCCGAGGACGGCCGATCGGGACGAGAACCGGAAGGCGGATCATCATAAGCATCATCATCGTCAGCGTAGGTATCTGCCCGCGCCCGCGCCGCCATCAAACCGGCACTGCACACCCCAGCGAGAAGCAGAACCCTGAAACGCCTCATTCAGCCCACCCTACCACCGAGCCGAGCGCCAAGCAGCTGGGCCCCGCCTTTTCAGCCCTCACCGAATAGGAAAAGCAGTTCTGGCGCTGTGTAGTTCTCCGCCACGCGCTCCAGGGTCGCCCGATCGGTGGGACGTGGCTCGAGATCGGCCAGTTTCTCGGTGACAGGAACATCGCGCCGGAGTGTTGCAAGCGTCCGATAGAGCTCCGCTTCTTCATGAAGTCGGGCCAGATTCTCGGCAAGTGCCCTTTTGCCCCGGACCGCCACCGACCAGTCATCAGCGCTCCGGGGAATATCCTGAAGGTGATCATAAATGGCAAGAACTTGGGCTGTCGACTTCGCCCCCCAACGCGGGATCCCCGGAATGCCGTCGGCCGGATCCCCGACCAGAGCAAGATAATCTGGGACCTGCGCGGGACGCACTCCCATCCGAACCATTACGCCTTCTTCGTCATCGTGGCGTTGCCGAAGTCGATCCCACGTCACGATCCGGTCCCCCACCACGCACTGGGTCAGATCTTTATCAGGTGAAGCGATAATAATCCTCTCCAAGGCGGGCTCTCGCTCGAATCGCGCAGCCAGTGAAGCCAGACCATCATCGGCTTCAAATTCGACCATACGCAAAACATGAAATCCGAGAGCCTCACAAACATCCTCGACAAGCGGAAACTGGGCAAAAAGCTCTTCGTCGATCCCCTCGCCGGTCTTGTATCGCTCGAAAAGATCGTTGCGAAACGATTCAATCTGCGTATCGAAGGAAAGGGCCATGTGGGTGACCTCGGCGGCACGCCGCAGGCGAAGCATATTGCGCACCAGGGAAACGGTGGCCCCGATTTCCCGACCGGCGGCAGTCCGACGTGACGGCGCACCATAGAAGGCGCGAAAAAGTTCGAACGTGCCGTCCACGAGCACCAAACGACCCAGCTCGGTCGACCGCGAGGTCACGCCACCTCCTCAAGAACCGGGGCGCCTGGAAAATCCCCAGAAGCCCCTCGTGTGCTCGAACCCATGCTTCTTTTTCCCTCCTTTCGATGAGATGCGCCGCGGTCGGAGCCGAAGCACCCAGGCGCGACTGCGAATTCCACTGACGTTTACAGCGCGCTCGACAGAGAGGGAACGCACGGACAACACAAAAGAAGGCCCAGAACAGAAGTGAGGCCGCCGAAAGCTCGACGCCTCACTTCATCAGGGCTTCTTCGAAGGGCCAAGGCTGGTCCATGTCATTGAAAAGCCCTATAGGTAACCCCACCTACTAGAGGGAACGCCTCTAGGTGAAGTCGCCTCGCGAGCGATGCGTCGACTTGCGTCGAGGCTCTTCGCTCGCGAAAATGGCGCAGCTGCTCAACCGGAGATTTCTTTTCATGCGTGCTCGACTGACCCTCCTCGCCTCGTCGGCGCTCGTCGTCGCGACAGCGGCGGCAAGCTGTACCCTGATCTCGGAAGTGGACCGCAGCCGCATCGATGCGGGGGGAGCCGCCGGGGCGCCATCGAGTGGAGGCGACGCTTCGAGCGGGGGAAGCTCGGCGCCCGGCGGCCAACCCACCGGTGGCGTCTCAGCCACCGGTGGCCAGAGCTCCGGCGGAGAGAGCTCAGGCGGACAGAGCTCAGGCGGAGCGGGGACTTCGAGCGGGGCCAGCGGCGGAGCGTCCAGCGGCGGCACCGGGCAAGCCGGAATGGGTGGCGCAGGCTAGGTTGGGTTGAATGGGGCTCCCGTGCGGCAGCACCTTTCGAGGCTCCCTGTTGGCGCTGCTACCCTTCCTGTTGCCGACGCCGCAACCAAAGCCCCGCGGCAAGCAGGAGCGCCCCAACCCCCCACGGCGCATAGCTGGGCGGCTCGGCTCGCGGGACAATGTGAGCACCGCAGCCATAGCGAGGCCCCCCCGGTCCCCCCACGCAGATCGTCTCCAACTCGCCATTGGGATCCGTCGACGCCAATAGCTCGTCGATGTCACTCGTACCATCGCCATCGCTATCCGCGCCTTGTTCTGTGATGGTGTCGAGCGCCGTGCGCAGGGTTTCCGGCTGTTGCGGACGCAAGCCAGCGGTAAACAAAGCGATCGGAAAGTCCTTCTCACCGGCTGTGCCAGCCTGTCCAGGATCGACCGTATGACAGACCAGACAACTCGGCGTACAGGAGAGCCCCAGATGGTCCTGCATCACCGTAGGGAACGCTGGAGAAGCCGAGCTCCCTGTCGCCAAAAGGAATACCGAAAGACCAGCAGCAGGCGCTAACAGCGAGCGGTTTGCAAAAAGTGCGCGACGTGCAGTCATTTCGAATCTCACAGGTACATGTGAAGCTGGCCGAGCAGCGTAAAGGGCTCATTGCTCCGGAAGATGGCGTCCATCCGGAACTCGAGCTGCTTGAAAAAGAACCAATCCACGCTCGCCCAACCGCCAAACTTGGGGTCGCCTTGACCCGGCTGGACCGGGAGCGGATCAATGAAAGAGCGCCCCCGGTCGAGAGCTTCCCCGGTGAGCATGAAATGCAGACCTGTGATGGGCTCGTAGTCCGCCTGCAAGAAGGCCGCATAACCCGCGTTGGCCCGCGTCCGAAACAACGCGTCGGCTTCAAAGAGAAAAGTCAACACGGAGAGAGGAGCCCAGCGAGCAAATATGCCATGCGCTTGACGTAAGGTGTCTTGCTCCTCGGTGAGCCGATCCCGCTGAGCATACGTGACCTTGCTGCTGATTCCCGAGCCAAACGTCGTCCCTGCAATCCCCTCGACGAACAGCGAATACCCGCGCTCTCGATAAGCATCTGGGCTGACCTGATAATTCCCTGCGATGGCCATGAGCTCACCGCGCAGGCGTTCGCCCACGTAGGAGATGGCAATACCGTGCTGTTGATCGGTATCACGATCGGTTCGAGTCGCTTCCCGCACGAACGTCGTATGCTCCGGCATGCGGATGCCAAAAGGAAGGTTCAATCGGCCAGCACGAAGCAAATATTTGTCGCCGATGTCGACCCCCACATAGTGGGTGCGCGACAGCAGGTTGTAACTGTCCTCGAACGGCGTCACCTGCGCCGCACGTCCATGAGGCGACCCGGGCACCGAGCGGCCGATCCCCACGCTCCCGCCCATCCGAACCGGCCCGAGCTTGAGCTGACCATACAGATCACCCTGCATCACGGGAATGTAGGAAAACTCGGCTCCCTCGAGGCCGGGGCGAAACACCGCCAGACTTCGGTACGAGCCTCCGAGCAGAAGCCCCTTGGGAGTCTCCCAAAGACCAAATAGCACCCCTGGCGAGGGCTCCTTCGCCTCTTCTGGCTCGGAGTATTGCATCCGCAGAACCATGTCCGCGGTCACACGGCCGTATTGCGTGAGAAGCTCACCCCCACTCGGATCGGCATGGCAGGTCGCACACGCCGTGTAGTCGTGCCGGATCATCCACGCGTAAGCGTGGGCCGACTCACTGTACGAAAGACCTAGAAGAAGGACCGAGAGCAACAACTGGGGGAGCACCAACGAAAAGGCGCTCCGTTGCTGCGCTCGCTTTCTCGTCTTCATGGTGGGGACCATCGCCGGCGGCGGGTTGTTCGTCAATGCTCAAGCAGGACGGACGGTTACTTATCTCGCAGCTTGAACTTGGTCCGCACCTTGACCTTTTTGTCTACGCACACGCCCAGATAGCAAGGCTGTTCGATTTTGAAGTCCGTGATGTCGAGAGTCATGCGCCCTTGCACATGATAGTCGCTGCCCGTCCGGGTAACCTTGTAGTCAAAGGGCGTGGTTCGAGTCACACCATTGAGCGTGAACTTGCCCTTGGCCGAAGCCTGCAGGGACTTCTTATCGGCCGGAAATTTCAGACTGCTCCGTGCGACGGTCAGCGTCGCCGTAGGATGCTTGTCCGCATTGATCGCCTCCTTGAGATGCTTGTCACGGAGGCTCATTCCCGTCTTGAGGTTGTTGACCGGCGCCGTGACCTTGAGAGTCCCTCCGGACTCCTTTGCAGTAACTCCTTGCCCGTGGCCATCGATCTTCAAACCGCCTGGGCCGACGGCACGGAATTCCACGGAGCTGTCTCCAATGCTCACCAGCGCGGCATGCGCGAAAACGGCGAGGGTCACGAGACCGGAAAAGAGTCCGAGGGTCAGGAGGCGGCGTGGTAACAAGTGACGAGTCATTTCTTTTATCCCTATTGTTCTCCGGGTTGGTGAGGTCAACCCTGAAGAACTGCCTTTGACGTCAGCAGTCCCTCATCGATGGAAAGTGCAGCAAAATCTCGCGTCTGCAACAGCTCTACCCAATCTACGAGGAGCCGCCTACAAAGTTTCCCCCTCCGATCGCAAGAATCTCCTCCACGTCGAACCCAAAACAAGGTTTTTGGCTCGTCGCAGCGGAAATTTCTACCGTTGTGCGCCAGCTCGATCGACCCCTGCGTGGCTGTGTCGGGACCGGGCGCGCCAGTCGGAAACCGGCCGCTCCAGGGCAGCGCCCGTGAACCATGAGGGAAACGCCCACTAGTGCTGCGACCACATAAAAGTGGTCGGTAGGGAGACCACTTTTCTCTCG
>CAYTRQ010000060.1:0-18210 GCA_964440025.1 uncultured Polyangiaceae bacterium
CACACCCACTTCTGGGAGGGCTTCGAAACCGCTCGAAACGTGAGTTGCCGAGGCAGTAGTGCTTCGCTTCCATCTCGAATGCCTCTCGCGCGGCCGGGCCCAAGCCCGCCAAGACCATATCGTAGTATAGCTGACCCTGACTGCCAGGCAGCTCCGAAATTGCTCCGACTGCGCAAAGCGCTACTTCTACAGCCTTTTGGGCGTCTTCCGAAGAGCCGTGGGCTATCGCCGACAGTACTCCAAGCTCAGGACAGCCTTGCGCCACCTGCGCATCCACTATCGGTGGGACGGCTTCCGGTCCCACCAATGGTCGAAAACTGTTGCCTGCTCCCAGCTCGATCGGCTGCGAGCACCAGCGCGCCACTGACACCTTCGTACACAGGACCAACACCACAGCCGGACAGCCGTGCCTGGCACGGAACGCCCAACCGTACACCGGCCAGCTCTTGCGCTTGTCTGGATCGCGCTCCAACTGCACTTCCACGACCACTGCGAGCTGCGGCCGCTTGCCCTCTTCCAACAAAACGAGCCCGTCCGCTCGAAATTCGGTGGGCTCGACGTCCGAGAAGTTTGCGTCCCGCACCTCGAGCCGCTCGTACGACGGCACCGGCACCTGAAACACCCGCCGCAAAAGCTCCACTGCCAGCTGTGGACCCTGCTTGAACAGTTCCACCAAATTCGTCATGGTAGGCAAGGCGAAGAAGCGCCAGGGCGATGTTGACATCGGTCTCCTTCTCTTCGTGTCGAGGCGCCACGTCTTGCATCCGTCCTGACACAGGCGCCGGTGACGTGCTCAGAGGAGCCTCCGCCTGTGCTTCTGGTTTCGTGAGCGGCGACTGCGACGAAGCGTTTGCCGCGCTGGCTTTCAACTTGGACGAAGCCACGGGCACGACCATGCCCATGGAGATCACACCCACCGTGAAGGGGGTGCGGGTCACGGTGGACGATCGCACAGGCGGTGTGATCCGCCTACAGATCGCGGAAACCGGGGACAGCCCGATGTTCTGGTGCGTCGAATTGCAGGGCAACGGTGAGCCCGAAGAGATCGAGTGGAGCGATTTCAATACGGAGTGCTGGGAAGAGTCTTCGGGGAGCGACTACGCGGGCGAGCCCATCGCGAGCCTGGCCGTGACTGTTTCGTATGCCAATTGTGCGAGGGCTCCTGAGGAATCGGCAAAGTTCGACTTCTGTTGGTTGGATGTCGAGTGGATGCCGTAGTCGGGAAGCGGGCTCCATCGAAAACGAACAAAACGGGGGCCATATCGAGGTAGCATCCAACAAATCGTTGCGCTTCGTGTGCTTCTTCATGGCGGCCTCTGTTCTTCGCGGGAGCGAGAGGAGCGGGCCGGCTGTCAACCTCATTTCTTGATGTTCATCTACGAGTGGGCATTCGCTAGGGTTGCTTTCACTCCTCAGGCGCGACGAACTGAACCAGTCCAGGCCCTCCTCTTCGTGGAGCGTCAGTCAGAACAACGAAAGGCGCCCCCAAAGATCAGCGAGCATGTTCATTCGTCCATCACGACAGAGCGAGAAGCACGTAAATCAGGGAGCCGTCATGCATCAGGGCAACCCAATTGCCCACCTTGCCCTTCTCCCTCTGCAAAATCACTTCAGATCGTCTTGCCGCTTGGAAGTCGAATCTTCGGAAACAGCTGGGGGGCCCAACTAACGGGCTCCGCGGGGGACGCACCCAACAACGCTGGCGCATCGGGGTAGGATTGGGGCTCGCCGGATTGTAGGGTCCGCGCCGTGATTCAGCTCGATTCCGTCTCCAAGCGCCACGGCAGTCAGATCTTGTTCGATGATGCAAACATGGCCGTCTATCCCGGTCACCGCGTGGGCCTCGTGGGACCGAACGGCGCCGGCAAGTCCACCATCTTTCGCTTGATCGTCGGCAGCGAACAGCCCGACGCCGGTCAGATCAACATCGAGCGCGAGGTGCGCATTGGTTACTTCGATCAGAACGTGGGAGAAATGAACGGGCGCAGCGCGCTTGCGGAAACCATGGCAGGCGCAGGCGAAGTCTCCGAACTGTTGTACGAGCTCAAGCAGTTGGAGGTTGCCATGGCCGATCCCGAGCAGATGGATCGCATCGAAAAGCTCGTGGAGCGTTTCGGCGCGGTGCAAGCTCGCTTCGACGAGCTCGATGGCTACTCACTCGAGGCGCGCGCACAGGAAGTGTTGGCTGGTCTCGGTTTTTCGAGCAGCATGATCGAGGGCGACGTGGGGGAGCTTTCGGGCGGTTGGAAGATGCGGGTTGCCTTGGCGCGCGTGCTACTCATGAAGCCGGATGCCCTGCTGCTCGACGAACCCACCAACCACCTGGACATCGAGTCCATCATTTGGCTCGAAGGTTTCTTGAAGAACTTTTCCGGGGCTCTGATCCTCACTTCCCATGATCAGGCCTTCCTCAATCGGGTGGTTACACGGATCGTGGACATCGACGAAGGAGAACTCGTCAATTATTCGGGGGACTACGAGTTTTACCGTGAACAGTACGAACTGCGCCGCAAACAGCAGGAGGCACAGTTTTCACGTCAACAGGCTATGCTCAAAAAGGAGCAGGCGTTCATCGATCGTTTCAAAGCGCGCGCCAGTCACGCTGCACAGGTGCAATCCCGCGTGAAGAAACTCGACAAGATCGACAAGATTGAGCCCCCCAAGACGCGCAAGCGCGTCGAATTCGAGTTCAAAACGCCACCCCGTTCGGGTGACGACGTCGTGACGCTAAAACACGTCGACAAGGGTTACGATGACCTCCAGATTTATCGCGACTTCAGTCTCTTGATCCGCCGCCAGGAGCGCTGGTGTATCATGGGGCAAAACGGCGCGGGCAAGAGCACGCTGCTCAAACTGGTGGCAGGCCACTCCGAGCCCGATCGAGGGACGGTACGCTTGGGAGCCAGCGTGAAACTGGGGTACTTCGCACAGCACGCCATGGAGATCTTGGAAGCGGAAAAGACCGTGCTCGAGATGACGCAGAGCACTTTCCCTACCGCGGGCCTGGGCGTGCTCCGGACTTTGTTGGGAGCCTTTGGGTTTTCCGGCGATGAGGCGGAAAAGCGTTGCACCTCACTCTCCGGTGGCGAAAAGGCGCGCCTCGTGTTGGCTCTGATGATGTTCGACCCGCCCAACTTTCTCGTCCTGGACGAACCCACCAACCACTTGGACATGGACACCAAGGAAATGCTGCTGCGGGTGCTGTCCAAATTCCAAGGAACGCTACTCTTCGTCTCACACGACCGAAAGTTCCTCGGCTCCTTATCCAACCGCGTGCTCGAACTCGGAGACGGAAAACCGCTCGTCTACGATGGAGGTTACGACGAATACGTCGCCCAAAGCGGACACGAGGCGCCCGGATTGCGTGCTTGAAATTCGAGGCTAACGACAACACCTCTCGACATAGGTCTCCGCTCAGCGGCGCGGCGGAGGGGTGTGCAGCTCCGGGTCGTCTCAGAAGACGACGCTGCGTAGAGAATCGATGCTCACGAAAACCCTCCCGTGCTGCCTCAAATTCGACTTCTGCGTCCTCAACGCGAGGAAGGCAGGCAGCTCGACTACGACGAACATCCGGTAGATGTCGAGGTCAACCACTCGCCCAGTCCCTCGCCCAGATCGCTGCAAGAGTCGAGTGACGTGCCAGGAACGTGGCTGTTCCCGCACCCTGGGGAACCATGCCAATGTTTTCCGTTTCTGTTTTTCAGACCTCGGTGTTGCTCGGTGCTCGGTGTTGCCTGGTCTGGACAACACGGTGCTTTGGGCAACACGAGCTTGCGCCCTGGTTGGGCAATCGTGCTACTCAAGAGCCCGGCGCGGGTGCTGTGACGATGAGTAAACCGAACCCATACTGTGAGGCGCTCGGAATCGAGGTACCGCGGCTCGAGGTCGCGAAGAACCGCCCAGACGCAAACTACTACTCGCTTCTCATCGTCGCCCTGCTCGAGCGCGGAGAGCCGATCACTCTCGAGGAGGCAGCACGGCGATTCGAAGAGGCCGGCATCGGAACTCGAACCCAGTCGCTGGCGTCTCTCAAGCGATGCAAACCGGGTCGGCCACCGATCTATCGGGACGGCGATCATTACTCGCTTGATCCACACGACGATGAGGCAGACCTGTGGGCCTTCCGGCTGGGACTGCGGCCACCCAAGGCAGTGCCGCTCAAGGTTGTGCGGCCGGAACCCAATCCTCTTCCATCTCCTGAGACGCCCCTCATGGTCGAACACCTCGACGAAGCATGGCGCGATGGCATCCCGAACACATGGTCCGCCCAGCG
This sequence comes from uncultured Polyangiaceae bacterium, assembly GCA_964440025.1. GTDB lineage: Bacteria > Myxococcota_A > Polyangia > Polyangiales > Polyangiaceae > NIC37A-2. Next base: position 4,274 of record CAYTRQ010000060.1, read on the forward strand.
CATCGCGATCTGCGTGCTCGATGCCCATGGACGGGCGATGAAACCGGACGAGGTCCTCGGCTTCGTTCGCGCCCGCAGCCCCTCGGGGTTGCTCTCCGAGGAGTCCGCCCAATACTGGAGGCGCGGCGCTGCGATTTGGGTCCACGACAGCGGCCTCTGGGAGCTCGACATCGACCACGATGCCGTCCGGTCGGCGAGACAGGCGGTCCGAGAGCGCGTGGAGCTCGCCCGGCGGTGGGCGGATATGCGTCCGGATCCTACCGTCATCGAAGCCAATCGAAAGCGCATCGAGCGTGAGCGTCAGGCCCATGCCGAAAAGCTCGCTGGCATGCAACGGGTGTTGATTCACACCTTTCCAACGAAGAAGCCTGAGGCAGTCGTTCTCTTGGACGTGCAGGAGCGCGAGCTCACGACGTTCCTGGGTGACGAGATCACTGAGGTCGCGCGCAAGCTTGCCGACTACGAAATCATCGCAGGCGTGGATGTCCGCGGTCTTCTCCGCATCCTGGACTTTGATCCCGGCGACCGGCGTCTCGGCGAGCTCGGTCCGCCCCAGAAGACGCGCCAGCTCAACAAGCGCGGGCGGACGCTCAAGATCACGACCAAGCTGCTGGTACAGGGCTCATGCGGGATCGGCCGCCCATTCGGAGACGAGAAGGCGCTGCGGCGCTATCTGAACGAAGGCCAGCACACCAAGTTGCGTCGCCGGCTCGAGGCCGACGCCAAGTCGCTCTTTGCGCTCTACGAATACGGCCGGCTGCACGGGGCTGTGCGGCTGCGCTGGGGGTTTCTCGACGAGATGTTTCCCGCTCCATGGGTCCACCGCGATGAGGAAACCCTGTACAACCTCAAGGAGCAGGCCCTGGAGCGACAAGTCTCCCTCGAGGTGGTTGTCGGCACTGCGCCGGGCTGGGCGGACCCTTGGTCACGGGTGCGACAGGCCTTCGTGCAAAAGGATCCGGACCGGTGGCGCTCATGGATCGTTGACGAAAACGGCTGTGGGGTCGACGAGGCAGAGATACAGCGAGCTCGGCTCACCGATCCAGCAAAGGGGTGGTCGTGAGGTACGGCCGACGAGGGATGCGCGCGTTTGTCGTGCACGACGACTCGGATCTCGACAGCGCCCTGGATGCGATGTCGGCCGACGCTCTGCGGGCGTTCGTTCGCGACGCGCTGGAGCGTCTCGATGACGAGCCACGAGCCGACCTTGTAGACCGGCTGATCGCACGAGCAGCGAAAGGGAAGTCTGGTTGGCGACCGTCGAGTCCCTCGTCACGGCTCGTCGAGGACGTGAAGGAGTTCGCCGCGGCTGCATGCCGCGTCGGCCAGGCCGAGCCCCACGACGTCGACGAGTATCTCCGGCACGGAAGCAAGGCATTTCTGGCCGGGGATCACGCGGAAGCCCGCGAGATATTCGCTGCGCTGCTGCCGCCGATCGCGGACTTCGAGATCGATCTCGGACAGCACGAGATGGTCGACGAAGTGCTGACCGTCAACGAGCCCGAGTGTGCCGCGCAGTATGTCGTCAGCGTTTATACGACGTCCCCCATTGAGAACCGGCCGACGGCGATCACCGGGGCCATCGACGCAGTGCATGGGATGGCTTCGTTCTGGTCACCGCTCGAGCAGATGGAGCTCGTGGCGATCGGACCTCTCCCCGAGCTCGAAGCATTCCTTCCGGCGTGGGTGAAACATCTCGAGCAGCAACCCGCGTCGGAGAGCGAGTGGGATGATGATCGCAGTCGCTGGCTCCGAGAGGCGGTTCTTCGCCTCGAAGGCGTGGCCGGTCTCGAACGCATCGCCCGCGAGACAAGGAAGCCCGAGGCGTTGCGGGCCTGGTGCAAGGCCCTGGTCGAGCGGGAACAATGGTCCGAGGCATTTCGCGCCTACGACGACGCCGCGGAGATGGTGGGCAAGTCCCACTGGCGCCCGGCTCCAAGGCACGCCGGGCATAGTCGACGTTGCCTCCCGCATCGCGGTACCCGTCGCCGAGCTTCCCGCCCAGCTTGTCGCCGAGAAACACATACCGGAATCCGTTCTCTGAGAGTGCCTGGCTCAACGGCTGCTTCGTGAAGTGCGGGACATACCTCGAATACGGCCGCGACCGAACGTCGACAAGTGTGCCAATTCCGTGCTGCCGCAGTAGCTCGACGAAGTGGTCGATCGAGTGGTTCGAATGGCCGATCGTGGAGATGACGATCACTGTGCGTCGCCCTTCCACGGATCTCTGGGCAACGCTTGGACGATCTGACCTCCTACGAGCCTGAGCCCTTCTTCGAAGCTCCAGCCGATGCCCGGTCGAAGCAGAGGGATGATGTCGTCGCGAAAACCGAGATCCTCAGACTTGTTGTGGAGGTTGGCCTCGAACTGCGCACGCGTGACCGCGTGACCACCCTCGGTCGTGTAGCGCGTGAAGCAGCGCAATAGAGCTCTTGTGTCGACGGCGTCTTGCTTGAGCGCGAACCAGAGGTCGAACAGGTCGCGCCCCCTCTTTCGCTGGTACAGCGCTCGGAGCTTGGTCGCAAGTAGCTCGTCGAGCTGAGAGGTCGTCGCCTCGGCCTCACCACGGAACCAACGGTTGTCGACCTGAATCGGCACGCGCGCGAGCCCAAGCTCCGTGAAGTGTTCGCGGGAGTTGATCTCGACCTTCAGTCGCATCCTCAGCGGTGGGGCATCCTCGGAGTCGAAGCGGTAGACGAGGTTGACGCGCCCCTCTTTGAGCTTGCGTTGCGGCTTGCCCAACCACGGATCCAACACACCGCGGACAAGATCGAGCGTCTCGCCGATGGGACCCGCTTTGACCTGCACGAGGTCGATGTCTTCCGAATAGCGAGCCGCCGGGTGCAGATGGAGCTTGTAGAGTGCCGTCCCGCCACGGAACGCCAGGCGCTCGGCAATCTCGTCGATTCGGAACATCTCGACGATCGCTCGGCTGATGACGAGATCCTGCTCGACCCACGCATCCTGGCTCCACGGCGCGTGAGTCCTCCATTCATCGATGTAGGCTCTGGGGATCACAGATCGGGCTCCACGACGACGTTCACCGCGACCCTCCAACGAGGGTCTCGCGGCGCGCCACTCACGTCCTTCCACGGCGCGAGCGCAACGGTGAAGGCGTCGCGCTCGGCAACCACCTCGTCGAGTCGCCCGGCGAGTTCGTCTGCGTCGACGAGGCAGAGAAGGTAGCCAAGACGCTGCACCCACGAAAGCGGGGCGCGGTGCGCCTCCTTCGCCAGGCGATCGCCGTTCATCGTCTCCGCCAGCTCGGCCAACACCGTCGCCACGTTATCGATGCGACCGCAGTGCTCGGGGTAGCCGACGATCTCGAGGGCGGTGGCCTCGGGGGACGCGATGCGCAGCACACCCCTTACCGTGTTTCGTTCCACGGTGGACGTGGCCACCATGTCGCTGCGTGCGATGAATTGCACGCGCACGCTGCCGCACTCGATGTTGCGGCGGGCCTTGGGGACAATGACCTGGAAGACCATCGGGGCCTGGTGGGCCGCACCGTGATAGGCCGCCGCGCTCAAGAGCCCCACATAATAGGGCGTTCCGAGATGCTCCATCAGATCCGGGATGAACTGATCCGCCGGCAGGCACCCGAGCTTTCGGTACTCGGGCGGAACGATGACGTGGAAGCCTCGGTAAGGGACGGCGATTGCGCCTTTCTCCTTCAGCCGCCGCAGCGCTGCCCGTGTGGCGATCAGGGAGCGGCCCAGCGCACGCACGACCTCCTCGCTCGTGAAGCTGTATCGCCCCCGCGCCTGTAGATCCTGAATGTAATCCGAGGCTGAGACCATTTGCCTGATGTCTCCACGCGCGTAAGTTAACACTTTTCGTTATTTTACGTGCTCATGAACTTTGCGCTCCTCACGTGCAGAACATAGCGGAAAATGTTACGTTTCGCAACTGAAGACCTCAATAACCATGGAGCGCGTTCCAACCGACTTGACTAATCCCTCGCCCAGAGGGCGAGGGATTAGGAAGGCCCCTCCGAAGGGCCATTGGGATCGGGAAGCCCCCGTCGGGGGCGGCTACTTCAGATCCAATTCGCCCTGCTGAGATTGCAGGCCCTCCTGTTCTCGAATGTATTTGCGAATCCGCTGTTCGTCCAAACCCACGGTGCTCACACAGTACCCCGTTGACCAGAAGTGCAGCCCGGTCATCCGCCGTTCCTTCAGGAATTCGCGATGAATCCGAACGGCGCTTTTCCCCTTCAGGAATCCGATCGTGTGCGAAACGCTCTACTTGGGCGGGATACTCAGACACATGTGTACGTGGTCCGGCATTGCGTATGCCTCCACGATTTCCACGCCGCGCTGATCGCACAGCTCTCGTAAAATTCGTCCTATTTTTCGTCGTAGACGGCCGTAGATTGCCTTCTTTCTATACTTTGGGATGAAAACCACGTGATACTTACACTCCCAGCGTACGTGGGAGAGGCTTTGCCATTCATGCATGAACGGCATGCTTCCTCACTACGCTGGGATTTCACCAGCAAAGCGCCAATACACCACGGATCGCTCGAAGCTCTTCGGGTCACACGGCCAGAGGCCGTGGGTTTAGCAGCGGACTAAATTTATGGACTTAACCCGCTTCTCAAGCTGCCTCATTTAGTCAAGCTCGCGGTGCGCCATCGTCGTTCGGCGTGAAAAGTAAAGCGTTCTTTCTTTCGGCGGCTGGAAGGTAAAGCCTGCTTGCCCAGCGGACTACTGACGCGTCGGCCACTCGCCGAGGACCTCGTAGCTCCGACCGCGGGCGGGCATATCCAGCGCCACGAGGTTGCCCGGCATCGCCACCTTGTTGAGGCCGATGCAGCGGACGCCGGCGATCTCGGCATCGAGTCGCGTGTGGTGGTGGCCGAAGAAGCAGACTCAAGGTCGCGTCCGGGCGACCGCCTGGGCAAGGCCTTCGGCTTCGCTCTGGTAGCGGCGACGGACCGAACCGTCCTTGCGTTTCCAGGTGAATTCGACGCCGGCGGGTGCGTCGTGGAGAAGGAGCACGTCGACGCCACCGCGGTCGCACATGCGCTCGCACTCGTCACGGGTGAAGTGACGCTTGGCTCGGGCTTGTAGATCACGAGAGCGACGCTCGTAGTTGGACGGGCCGTGGCAACCGCCGATGCCGCCGACACGGATCGGCTCGCGCTTGTCGCCGATGTCGATGATGTCGCCGCTCGGCAGATAGGTCAGGCAGGGAAGGATCTCACGACGGCCGGCCGTGCGCTGCTCATCGAGCCAGACGAAGTCCTCGTGATTTCCTTTGATGAAGACCGTGGGTCGTGGAGCGCCGCGCTTTTCTGCGAACCACACGGGGAAGTCTCCCGCGCCGTCGTGCTTGCGCGTCGCCTTGTCTACGCAGCCGGGATCAGGCCACACGCCGAAGTCGCCGACATGAAGCACGTAATCAAGGCGCACGCCCAGCGATTCCTCGAAGGCGAGGACATCGGAACAGAGCCGATCCATGGCTCCATGGATGTCGCCGGCGGCGCAGATGAACATGACTTCCTCGTCGTGCTTCCCATGAATCCTCGTCCGGGTGTGCAGCGCAAGATTGTACCCGACGCACCCGCCACCTGGCTGTAAACACCAGACCCGCGTTGAGTAAACCTCAGAGCACGAGTCTGAGGGTGCTCTGAGCCGTTGTCAGAGCACAGATCGCCTTCGAAACCGTCACCGACGACCGCCCGCGACTCTGACCGACTCTGAAGATCGACCACCGAGACGCCGTCGCCCAACGCCGCGCAGCCCCAAGCCCCCCGACACCACGCGAAAAACAACAGCCCCGATCACCGTGAGGCGATGGGGCCTGTGTAAACAAGATGCGCGTCAAAACTCGCGCTTGGAAAGTATGGCTCCGGGCCGAGACGGCCCGGGCCACCGGCCGCCGCTACCAGATCGACTTCGATGCCCTCGACGTCCAGAGCCTCCGCGAGCTCGTTCGCCTCATCCGCGACCTCGACCACGAGAAGCAGGCCGCCGTGAACCGGGCACGCATGATGCCGTGGCGGCGGTGAGCACCGGGCCGACTAGGAACGATCTCGTTCCCAAACCAGAACGGTAGGAACGATGTCGTTTCCAGCGCTTGGCCGTGCACGGCGCACGTGGCGGCGGCGAATCCGGGGAACAATATTGTAGCCTGATGTGTTGTCTCGGGTGTAAGATTCAGTGTAAGGAGGTGCCCATGGAGCGCAAGTGCAGGTACGTGCCCTTGTCCAAGCAGCCGCTGGTGCTGGTTCTGGGCCAGGTCCGATTCAGCCCCGTCCGCCAGATGGCGGACTATATCCCTGCAATTCAAGAGGAATTTCGGCGCCATGGGTTCCCGCTGGAGCGTGCCGGCAAGATCCAGCAGCTCATCTTCGGCCCCGGGGGCGGGGTGCCAGTGCAGGTGGTCGAGCAGCAGCGCTGGGAGTACCGGACCAAGGACGAGACGTGGAGCGTGCTCGTGATGCAGGACAGTGTCGTCCTGCAGACCACCTCCTACGAACGGTTCGAGGGCTTCGCGGAGAAGCTCCTGCACGCCGTCCGGACGGTCTTGGCCAAAACGGAGCATGACCAACTGGGTGTCGTCCAGCGGGTCGGGCTTCGCTACGTAGACGTGGTCCAGCCCCGCGACGGCGAGGACTTCCGTTTCTATCTGCGGCCAGGCTTCCACGGTGTCGCGGACGAGGTTTTCAAGAGCGGCACCCACCGTCTGCACGTCGAGAGCACCGGCAAGACCACAGTCGGAGACGTCGACGGCACAATGGTCGTCCGCGTCGTTCAGAACGATCAGGGCTTCTCGCTGCCTCCGGACCTGCTTGGGGCAGCACCGAAGCACACGCCGCGAGCGAAGTCAGGCGAGCTCATCACTCTGGTCGACATGGACCACTACATCGAGGGAACCTTTGATCCCAACGCCGACTGGATCGTGGCCAGGGCGTATGAGATGCACGACCATCTCGTCGAGACGCTTCACGATCACGTCGTAACCCTGGAAGCGATCGAGGTGTGGAAGTGACATCGACCATCACCTACGCAGAGTATGAGGCCGCCAGGCAGGCAAGCGCGCTGCTCGCCGGGCAATCCAGCTACGCCCCGAGTAGCAGTGAAGAAGCGTGGCTCGCCGTCCTGAAGCCCGTGGGTTCCGGGAGCTCGGGCGTCGTCACGCTCGTGACCGACTACGGTCCGATCCTGCCGCACATCGGCTCGAGCTCGTTCGTCGTCGATCGCAGACCTGCTCGCGTCCGCGCAGTGCATCTCGTGCGACCTGAGGTCTCGGACGACTTTCGCACCGTAATCGCGCTTCCGGTCGTCGAGCAGATGCAGGAGCTACTCGCTGCGCTCTCCATCAACAAGTCCCAGCTCGCCGACATCTTGAGGGTGACGCGACCGACCATGTACGACTGGTTCCAGGGCAAGGAGCCCAATGCCGCCAACGCCGATCGGCTTCACGCGCTACTTCGTATTCTCACGCGAGCGTCAGTTTCTGGCGCCAAGCCGCTCAACGCTCGCTTCGTGCGCAAGCCGGTGGATCTGGATGCTCCGTCCATCATTGAGCTTCTTGCGGCGGACGACCTCGATGAGGACCGAATCGTTCAGGCACTTCAGCAGGCTCGGGCTCTGGGCGAGACGGCAACAAGCAAGAGAACACGTCGGGAAGATCGGCTGCGTGCGCTGGGGTTCGAAGACCCGACGAACGACGAGCGTCGAGACCGACTCGCACGGAATGCGGCTCTGAAGGATTGGCCCAAGCGGTAGAACATGAACCAGCCCTTCGACAGCGACGCTATTGCGAAGCTGGGCTGGCGTCAGGGCGCAATCCTCGACGCCAAGCTGGCCGAGACCGCGCGCAGCCACGCCCCGGCGACGGTGACGATGGGCGACGGCGACTGGCTGATTGTCACCAGCCACGACTGCGACGTCGTCAACTTCAGCCTCGCCAAGGAGCCGGTTGTCGAGGTGATGCGCGCGGGCGTCGCGGCCACGAAGAAGGTGGACAAGCAGCAGTCGTCGGGCCGAAACCCACGGACGATGCAGTTGGCCGTGGAGGATGGAGATGACCCAGTTGTGCTCTCCCTGTCGGTCCATGACCGGTAGTTCATTCCGAGAGACGTGCTCCTTCAAGAACCCCCTGCACGCCTTCTGCCCGACAAGGAGCGGAGGCTGATCGCGGAGTGGCTCGCGAAGCGATACATCCGAGCTGCATTCCCGACGGCTTTCGATCTTCGTTGGCGAGCCAAGCTGAAGGACTGGCAGAAGCTCCTCAAGGCGCACAGCGAGTGGATCCAGGGCATCTATCTTCGCTTGTCGACCCTCGACGAGCTTCCAGATGAGAAGCCGTACAAGTGCCACCTTCTCGTCGCTGTGCCTCACGCAAAGCGAACCGGCACTGCCTGGCCGAAGAAGCGGGAGGAACTCGAGAAGGCGATCGAGGCGTTCTGGAGCCAGTTCAAGCCGGGGATCGAATGCGCCGGCGTCGAGCCTCTCGGCACCGACGAGATCACGCTCGCAGACATCGAGCCCTACCAGCGGTTCGATGCGGACTGGGTGAGCTTCGACGACGACACACCCGCCACGCCTGCTCACGCCGACATGACGGCCTGACGCAGCCGGCTACGATCTTCGCTCCGGCCACTCCCCGAGCACTGTCCACTCGCGCCCGCGCTCAGGCACATCGATCGCCACGAGGTTCCCGGGCATCCGCACCTTGTTGAGGCCGACGCAGGGCACGCCGTCGATCTCCGAGTCGAGGCGCGTGTGATGGTGGCCGAAGAAGCAGACGCGGGGACGCGTGCCGCGAACAAGGTCATCGAGGCCGACCGCCTCACTCGCCCAGTTGAGGCCACGTCGGTGCCGGGGGAACACCACGCCCGCGGGCGCGTCGTGCGTGAGGAGCACGTCGATCCGCTGGCGCCCGAGCAGCGTGTCGATGTCCTCCCGCGTGTAGTGGCGCTTGGCGTAGCCCTGGAGGTCCTTCGACCTGCGCTCGTAGTTCGAGGGGCCGTGGCAACCGCCCAGGCCGCCGACAACGACGCCGCCGAGGTCGAAGGTCGTCCCGTTGCGGAGGTAGAGGAGGTTCGGAAGCACCTCCGGCTCGGGCTGGGCGTCGAGCCAGACGAAGTCCTCGTGGTTGCCCTTGATGAACAGCGTGCGGCGCGGGGCCTGCCGGCGCTCGGACCACCAGGTGAGGAAGTCGCCGGCGCCGTCATGCTTCCTGGTGGCCTTGTCGATGCGGTGGGGGTCCGGCCACACGCCGAAGTCGCCGACGTGCAGCACCCACTCGAAGCGCACGCCGAGCGACTCCTCGAAGGCGAGGACGTCCTCGAAGAACCGGTCGAGGGCTCCGTGGATGTCGCCGGCGGCGCAGATGATCATGGCTCGTCCACCATGCCCGCTGTCCCGGGCTCGTCCAAGGGGAAGAGCGCACGCACCTGGGCGCGGTCGAACCGTTGCAGATCGTGCAAGGGTTGGCGACGCCGCGTTCGCGACTCTGAGGTTTACAGCCCCGCTAACCTCAGAGCCGTTTTGATTGGCAACCACCACACGGCACGGCCCAGCCATTTCCGGCCTGTGCTCTGAGCCCCGCCGCCGACGACGACAACGCGAGCGACATCAACGACGTGCGCGCTGTGAAGCAGCGGGTGCGAAGTTGGCAACAGGCCGAGCTGTAAAGCTCAGAGCCACGAGCTGTTAAACGCGGCCCAGAGAGCTCTGCCCGGCTCTGAGCCCCAGACGCGGCTCTCTGCGACCGAGATCGGTGCGTCGCGAATGTCCTCGTGCTCTGAGGCATCGCGCTCGCTCGAGCGCCCACCGATCACCGACATGCCGCAAGACCCCGCGAAAGCACGGGAAAAAGAAGAGGGCCTCGCCGGTCATCCCGATGAGGCCCTCTGTAAACCTTCTGCCCAAGGTGGTTCGCCTTGGGCAAAAATGGCTCCCCACTTGCGACCTTGTTGCCAACCCGCAGCACAGAGCCCCCGCCAAGGCATGGAAATCATGCGATCCCGCGGGGTTGGACCCGGCGAGCGTGAACAGGTGGAGGCCATCCGCGGGGCCGGCCCGACTCGGGGCCGTGTTCGGCGCGTGGTGGGCCTGGAGAGCCGGGCTTGGGGTCTGGGGCCGGGTCGCGGGTGGTGGCCTGCGTGGGGCGTCACGGCCGCCATCGAAACGTCCCGTCCACCGGCTGTGGGTTGCCGCCAGGAAGGTGGCCGAGCTGCATCGGGCGTCCTTGGCTGCAGAACGTTTCAGCGAACGTCTTCAGCAAGGCAGAGCCCTTCAGCACGTCCATGTCCGAGGACAGATGGTCGACTACCTCCTGCGACACGATCACGATCAGCTTCGCCCGCGCTCGGGACGCCATGACGTTGAATCGGTTCAGGCTCAGGAGGAACTCGTCTTCGTCGGAGATGGCGTCGGGATCTCCGAGGGCGAACGTGGCGAGCATGACGTCTCGCTGCTGGCCCTGAAAACGCTCAACAGTGTCGACGGCCTCTCGAATCCCCTGTGTTCCCTGAGCCTGAAAGATGCTCTGGAGGCGAGAGACGATCAGCGCCTGCTGTGCCCGGTGAGGGGTGACGATCCCCACCCCCTTCCCCCAAAAGTCCTGCAGTGAGTAGGCCTGGCCGGATGTAGGAATGGCCGTTCCACTGGCGGCACGTTCGTTCTGGAGTTGGTCCCCGAGGCGCCCGTTGAGCAGCCAGACAAGCGAAGCGATGGCATCCGCCTCGAACTGGTTCCACTGACTGCTTCGGCCCTCACGGTAGACGAAACATACGGTGCGCTGATCTGCATCCAGGCCCGGTCCGCCGGCGCCACGCCGACGGCGAGGCTCCCGACATGAAGGTGCTGCCCCTGCGCATGGAGGCCGAGAGCGTTGCGCGCCTCGACGAAGCCCGCGAGCGACTCGGCCTCAAGACCCGCATGGACCTCTTCCGCAAGTCGCTGGCCGACTACCTCACCGCCGCCGGCGAGCATGAGGTCGCCCAGCTCTTCACCGAGCAGGCATGAAAACGCCAGACGGACCGCGGCACAGCTGCAATGGTCCGCCTCCCATCAGCCACCGGGTTCGGCGGGCTTCGTTTTCGCGGCCCTGTCTGGGATGAGGCCGTAGCGCTTAAGCCCCCGATAGAGTGTCGCCGTTCCAATCCCGAGCTCCTTCGCGGTCAGCTGTTGGTTTCCGCCGTTCAGCTCGATCGCCGCCAGAATATACTCCTTCTCGATCTCTTCGAGTCGCCGAATCTTGCCGCCCGCGACAACAGGCCCGCCGAGGGCTTTGCGGACTTCCTCCGGGAGATCTTCCACTTCGACGCGGCTGCCACGAGCGAGGACAACTGCACGCTCCATGGCATTCGCGAGCTCGCGGACATTGCCCGGCCAGCCGTAGCTCAGGAGCTTGTCCGCCGCTGCTGGGGACAGCCCCGTGACGTTCCGCTTTAGTCTTTTCGCTGCCTCTTCGAGCAACACACGGGCGAGGGCTAGAAGGTCTTCTCTGCGCTCTCGAAGGGCCGGGACGTGAATCTCCACCACCCTGATGCGATAGTAGAGGTCTTCGCGAAAGTGACCTTCGGCGACTCTGCCTGCCAGGTCGCGGTTGGTCGCAGCGAGTACGCGCACATCGATGGATCGATTCTTGTTGTCCCCAACGCGGCGCACTTCGCGTTCCTGCAGCACACGCAGGAGCTTGACCTGCATGCCTGGTGATACCTCGCCCAGCTCGTCCAAAAGCAGGGTCCCATGGTTTGCTGCTTCGAACAGGCCGGGCCGCTCGTGTGTGGCCCCGGTGAACGCGCCGCGCGCATGTCCAAACAGCTCACTCTCCAGAAGGGTTTCAGTGATGGCGCCGCAGTTGACCGCGATGAACGGACCCGCGGCACGTGCCGACTCCGCATGCACCAGGCGGGCGATCCGCTCCTTCCCAGCCCCGCTCTCTCCTGTGATGAGAATTGTCGAGTCGACCTGTGCTACGCGCTTCGCCATGTCCACTGCGTCCCGCATCGCGGCGCTCTTGACTACGAGCCCCAGTGGCTCGTAGGCGTCTTTGGCCAACTCCACCGTGGCCCGTCGTCGCGCCCGGAGTTTGGCTTCGGCTGCCTTCAGTGTGTCTGCCACGCGGTGTAGGGAAGCATCGAGGCTCTCCTCGAGGCGGCCGGACTCGAAGAAGCGCAAGTCCTCAGCGTGTTCGTCACCCCACTTGTCGCGTGCGCGTGCCAGGTGGTGGCATGCCGCGTCCCTACGAGCGATGCACTTGTCCTCCAGAACGTACGTCTCCGCCCCCTGTGTGCGACTGAGATAGCCGCTCATGAGCCCGCAGATCGTCCAACAGACAGCGGCGTCGGAGCGTCCGAAGTGCAGCAGATGCTGCTCTGCCTCGTAGGATTCGACGAGCCACGCGCCCTCTGCGCTAAGCGGATCTCCGCTGCCTGGCGCGAGCCGGAAGAGTCCCTCGAGAGCATTTAGCCGAGGGCCGGCCTGACGCCATTCCTCGGTGGTCGCCCACTTGAACTGCTCTCGGATCGCGTCGGCCATTCTCCAGCCGTGGGCAAATCCGAACTGCGTGAGCACGATTCGTGCGGCCGTGAACCCAAAGTTCTCGACCAAGTACTTGCGCAACAGCCCCATCGCGACCGCATCGATAAGCAGAGCGCGCTGGCCTGCGAAGCGGATGATTCCCCCATCGGGATTCATCTCCAGCAACTCGTGGGCACTCAGGTCTGCGGTTCGCACTTGGCATCCGTATCATCATAATGATGCGCGCACCATCATTATGATGATACGGCGTCGGTCGATCCAGCGTCCCGACGGCCGACGATTTCGATTGAGACAGCTCGTAATGTCCCACTCGGCGAACGGCGAAATGGGCACGGCGTACGACCTGGCACGACCTGTGCGTATCCGTCGCGTGCGGACACGGAGTCAGCACCTCGGGTTTCGAGGTGCGCTCACCGCACAAAGGAAACCCCAAATGACCAGCGCACAAAGGAACCCCCAAATGACAAGCCAAGCATCGGACACCCTCGGTTGCTCGGTGATTGCCCACAAGGAAGGATCCCGGCTCGGTGGTGTGGTCCACGTCTTCTTCGATCCCACCAGCCAGCAGATCTCGGGGATGACGCTGAAGTCGAAGACCTTCGGCAAGGAATCCTGGTTCAGTGTGGAGGAAATCGAGGTCCTTGGAAAGGACATCATTTTGCTGAAGGGCGAGGCTTCGATCACGCCGGTTACGGACAGTGGCGCGGTCAAAGGCAAGAGTCTGAAAGAGATGAAGGGCATGAGGGTCGTCACGGACGGAGGCGAGCTGCTCGGGACGCTCGATGACCTCGAGATTCGAGGCAACGACTGGACCATCTCAGAGCTGTGTCTCAACGACAACCGGCGTCTACCTGTCGACAGCGCCGCGATCAAGCTCGGAAGCGATGAGGTCATCGTGCCTGCTGGCTATAGCGAGCGACTGCTCAAAGTCCCGAAGAGTGGTCCGGGATTTCTCCACCGGATCTTCACAGACAACGTCGAGTCGACGGCCTGAGGAGGAAAAGATGAGCTACCGAAAAACGCACAGGGTAACCTTGCTTCTGAAGGCCTTCGGATTGATCGCGCTGGGTCTTGCGGCCGCTGCGTGCGGATCCAACAACTACGCGACACAGGGGTCAGGCTCCGCACGTGGCGCAGACGCAATCGTCGAGCTCTCTCCTATCGAGGGGGGTGGATCCATGGTCAACGTCGAGGTCCGGAATCTGTTGCCGCCGGGCCGTGTCGGGCGCAGCACCACCTATGTGGTGTGGTTCGTCGCGGCGGATACGCCAGCCCAGAACGTCGGGCAGCTTCACTACGATGGAGAGCGTCGGACCGGCGTCCTAAGAGCCACGAGCCCTGCTCGTAGTTTCGAGGTCCGCGTCACGGCCGAGGACTCGGGGAATGCGTCCTCTCCCAGCACCGACGTCGTGGTGAGTCAGATGGTGA
>CAYTRQ010000061.1:0-6910 GCA_964440025.1 uncultured Polyangiaceae bacterium
CTCAGTGACGCCGATGCGCGCCTCTAGCAAGAGCGTATCGCCTGGTTGAATCACCACATCGCCAATCTTTCCCTTCAGCTGAGCACCATGTCGATGCACGGCCCAAATCGCAGCATGGAACCGAGACCGAAACTTGGAGTCTTTCACGCTACGTCCAACCAAGCTCGATTGTCCGGAGACAACGGCTTCAAGTAGTGCGGTATCGTCAATTCTAGGCAACGTATCTTCAGCCGGATCTTCGACAGGTTCGAGCCCGGGTATACGACGAAGATCCATCACCGAATCGAGAGCTCCAACGAAACCCAAATGATCTCCTACCTGCAAGAGAAGATTACGTCCTGCAACCATGGTCTCTGCCCCGCGCTCGACGCGGGCCAGGTAAAGCCCCGGCAAATGACGCAAACCGGCCCCTTCCACCGTCTTACCCGAAATCGGCGAACCCTCGGACACCCGCATCTCGACATTGTACTTCCGTGCGTCCTCCAAGCCCGTTCCCACTTGCCGACGTGCCGGGATCAGTTTACTGCCAAAGATCAAAAAGCAGAGACCTGCACAGGCTGCGGGAGCACCGAGCAGGGTCAGCCCCCAAAATTCCTCGAGTTGCGAGAGCTGATAGGAAGCAAGCTTTTCCTTCGGCAACTCCTCAACGAATTCTCGGTACAATCCCATGACAACGACGTTCGAGGCTGTGCCAATCAATGTGAGCTGACCACCGAGAATGGCAGCAAAACTCAAAGGCATAAAAAATTTCGAAGAACTGATCTGCATTCTTCGCGACCAGTCTCGAACGATCGGTAGATACATCGCCACGATCGGCGTGTTGTTCATCATGCCACTCATGAGAGCGACAGGAACAGTGAGGCGCGCCAGCGCTGCGCTCTGAGACTTTGGATGACCGAGCACGGACTTGGCGATTTTTTCAATAGCACCCGTCCGTTCGAGTCCCGCGGCAACCACGAACAAAGTCCCAACGAGCACCAATGCTGGGTTTGCGAACCCATGCAACGCCGAGGAAAGATCCAGAATACCGCCAAAGAGGCTGTCGCCCACCAAAAGAATTGTAAGGCCGGTGAGCATCGCTAGGTCGACCGCAATACGGTTGGCAGCGAGCGCGGTCATCAAAAAGATGACGGTAGCAATCACGAAGGCAGCGCGCGGTTCCATCTTGACGGAGGCGCAGTGAATACCGCAGTCGAGCCTGGAGCGTCAAAGTCTCCCGGGAGACGGTCAAGTGAGCGCAAATAGACGCCCGCAAGCAATGTCCCCAGCACGACGGTCAAGGCGAAAAAATGGGGCGACAGGCGACGTCTCCCCCGGGTCGTTCTCTGGGCGCGAGAGTTCATTCGCACCCCACGAGCCATGGCCACTCTTTCCCACTTTCCCCTTCTTTCTTGCTTCTGCGACGCAAAAATGACCGCCCCCTTCCCAAAGGGGCGGGCGACGAAGCCACTTTTATGGCCGCGAACGAGCCAACCTCACTGCCCGAAGGGCGGCGAACCAAAAAGCAACAAGGCGTGGGCGGCTCAATGCGGCCTAAATAGTTCGCATCCGAAAAGGATGCGAACCAACAAGCAATGAGCTGTTCAGCGTCACAATACAGGCAAAAAAGCGAAGTCGACCGTCCTCGCCCCGTCAGGGGCGGGCGACGGAGCGGCCATTTGGAGACGGGAACTAAATAGTTCGCGGCGCGAAATCCCGCTTTTTCGGCAACCCCTTTGGGGTGAGGGGTTGCCGAAGCCGCTCCTCTCGCTGGTTTTTGCCGTCGAACGCTTTGTGTCTTGTTGGTTCGCATCCTTTTGTGGATGCGAACTAAATAGTACCCGGCGCGAAATGGCCTAGCGGTCCCAACCCACCGATGGCTGAAGACAATGCGCGACGAGCGGGCGACGAAGCGCCCATTTTTCGCCGCGAAACAGCCAATTTCGGCAGAATCTTCTGTATGCGCACATCCCACCGGTCCTCGTGAAACAGAAAAGCACAGGCGAAACGGAAAAGTACGGGCAGCGCTTTCTCCAGGTCGGAACAGATCTCACTTCCTGAAAGTCACCCCGCTGCGCGCCCACAGGCGATCGAGGAGACGCAACCCGCGCGCGCCTACTTGACGAATCCCTATAATCCGAGCATGATGCAATACTGAGGAATCAATCTACCTCGGTGGACATAAAAAACGTAGGCACATAATAGATCGAAGGGGAACTGCCGCCGCCAAGTCAGCTCTACCGCGAACCGTTCAAGTCATGTCTTGTGCACCCTTGAGCAAAGGCCATTAGCAAAACTGACTTGATCCCATCATGGGAAGTCCCGGACAAAAGCGAGGAAGAGCGACAAACGCACGGGCTCCTCGGAAGGGTTGGGAAGAATGACGTTCAATTTGCGGCTATTGGTTCTAGGTTTCATAATTATCTATGCTCCTCCTCTCTGGGCCCACGGCCTTCCGAAGTACCGAATTATCGACTACGAGCGCGAATCGGTCAGTTCTCACCTTCATCGAACCCGCCTGACAGTCCAACAGGGGAAGCACCCTCTCAATCGTTTCGATGTTGTGCGCCTGCGTCGCTCCGCGCCATTGCGACAAACTCCGCCCATCATCCTTATTTCGCCCTTCGGTTTTCCTGCACAATTCTGGGAGATCCCAGATGGTCAATCATACCAACAGGCATTCGCTCCTCAACTGGCCCTTGCCGGTCATGACGTCTGGCTCGTCGATAGCCGCCTCGCCGAAGCCCAACCGGGTCAATGCGAATCGGGCGCAGTCGACTGCCGGCCCATGAGAAAGTGGGGAATCAACACGGCGGTGGACGACGCCCTCTTCGTCTGGAGGCTGACACGTATCGCGAATCCATTCGCCAAAGCCGTGATTGGAGGACTTTCCGGTGGCTCGTCGACAGCTCTCGCTACCGTTAATCGTCGCCCTCATCTTTTCCGCGGACTATTTCTCTGGGAAGGCACGCTATTCACCTACGATCAGGCAATCCGCACGAGAAACACAACTTTCTGCGAAGATGACAGAGAGGCTTTGTCCCAAGGGATCCACTACGACACGACAGTCCAAGTCTTTAAAACCCTCTTCCAACTGGGAAAGGCGGCCCCGAACGATCCCACACCACTGCCAATTTTTCCTCCAGGAACCACGAATCTCCAGGCACTTCTGTTCGCAATCACGCAACCAGATCCAAACAATCCGCTTAACTTCACGGAAAGCTTCATCAGATATGTTGGCGACCCATTCGCTGGCGCTCTTACCCACAGCGAATTACAGCGCGTCCTTTTGTTGGGTGACCTCGTCGGCAACTACGCCCCCATTGCCTTTCTCAAAGATAGCCACTGTGCAATGGCTGGACTCGACACAAGCTTTACGGATCGCCTCGACCGATTCCGAAGTCCAGCACTCGTCTTTGCGGAAGGGCTCGGTTTCAATCAAATGATGCTAGACACGGCCACGCTCCTTTCTCGGTCAGAGGTCACAATCGACTATCAACCCTCTTTCGGAGAAAGCGACAGATACTTCCACGTCAACTGGAAGTCGCATGCACTCGCTCCTCTCTTAGCCTGGCTCGACACCACCCACTAGTGCCTCGGCAACTCACGTTTCGAGCGGTTTCGAAGCACTCCCAGAAGTGGGTGAGGTCGGCTTCGAAACCGCGCTCGGGTACGTCTTTGCCTCGGCTTTTTTTGCTGGTTTTTGTGCTGGCACTCAAGCGTATCGGCCCTGAATATAGTCAGTCAGCTGCTCAATCGTGGCTTCGCGCTCCCGAGCCAGATGTTTAACGATGTCTCCAATCGAAACAATGCCCACGAGTTTTCCATCCTCAATGACGAGTAAGTGACGAACTCGTTTTTTCGTCATCAAGGACATGCAGTCTTCCGCCTCGGTCTGTGGAGACACGATAGATAATCCTGTGCTCATAATTTCTTGAACAAACGTCGTCTTCGATGAGCGCCCCTCCAAGGCCACTCGTCTCAAATAGTCGCGTTCGGTGATCATTCCACAAGGACTACCGTCTTCACCGATTACGACGAGAGAGCCGACGTTGTAGGCGACCATCTTGGCAATCGCCTCGAAAACCGTATTCGTCGGAGCTATCGTATAGACGATACGCCCCTTACCGATAATCATTCGCTCAACTTTGGACATAATTCCCTCCTTCAATGCTAGACCCCACCGGCACAACCATAGGAGGACTCACGATCCACCCAGGACGCGCGGCGCGCTGGATCGACCCCTGAATGGATCGATCGAATCGGTTGCTCAAAAGCCGAATTTCGGCCTTCTGTTCACTCCCTGATCTGCTGCCTCCCCCTTGTTCGCCGAACGCCGCACGGCACCCTTCGGGAGGGTGCCCACGTTCTACGAGAAAGCCTACCACCTTTGAGGCCTCTCGGAGTTTCCAGGAGGCCAGATACCCGACATTTGGCCGTTCGTTCGGACGACAGTTCCTTCGATCACGTGCCGGCGAGCACCCTCTCCTGGAAAAGGCTCCGCCGAGGCTCACTCACCCAGCCGCTCGGAAGGGGTCGGCGAGGCCCCACGGAGCATGGCGTCAGCAACGCGACCATTTTTCGGCGCGAGCCATTCTAGGTTCAACCATCAAGAGCTATAATTCAGTCTCTTCACGCAGCCTAGTCTCGTTCGCATCCACAAAAGGATGCGAACCAACAAGCAACAAAGCGTTCGACGGCAAAAAATGGGCTAAAAACGGAGTCGCCCGCCCTCGCCCCGAAGGGGGGGGCGACGAAGTGGCCATTTCGCGCCGCGAACTAGTCTCGGCAAGGTGGCCAATCAGGGGGAAGGATATGGAAACCATCAATGAAAGCATTGCGCGAGCTCTGGGGTCGGGCCGCCCCAAGACGCCTCAGCCAATCACCAACGCCAGAAAGTGCATGACCTCCAAGCTAGTGACGTTTCGCCCCGATCAGACGGCACTGGAGGCCATGCGCTCGCTCCTCAAGCATCGTATTTCAGGGGGGCCCGTCGTCGAGAAACAGCGGCGACTCGTAGGCATGTTTTCAGAAATCGACTGTCTTAACGCCTTGGCGAGCGGCGCCTACGACGCAGAGCCACTCCAACGCAACCGTCCAGTCGGCGAGCTGATGACGCGAAATTGCGTGGTCATCGACCCTACCGTGGAAGTTTACGGAATGATCCAGCTTTTCGAAACGCATTCCATTCGGCGCCTGCCTGTTGTTGAAAAGGGTGTCTTGATTGGGCAGGTGAGCAGAAGGGACATTCTTCGGGAACTCGAGCGCCTGTGCTAGACATCGGCGCTGCACCGGCCTGCCAAGGAATGAGCATCAGCGTCGTTCGTTTTTTCGCGCTCACCGGTTGCGGCGCCGCGAACACTTAAGTTTCCTGGGGATCGTCAGGGCTTTCTCCCTCGCCGATATGCCCAGCACTTTCTAGCCATTGGTCGAACATCGTTTCGATGGAGGAAATATCTACGCTTGGTGTGCGGTCTTCTTGAAGCTCGGAAAGGGCTCGGTCGATCTGCTGCTCCAGCTGACCGGAAACGCGGTGACGATTTCCGTTCAGCCAGGAGACCCATTTCTCAAGCGCCAACTCCCGCTCAGTAGGAGTAAGATCCAGGATCCTTCCCAGCGCCGGAAGCTGGTCACGGGGCGAGACGTTGCTGGTGATCATAGTATCTCCTTTCGTCAGCCCGTTGGCCGACACCTAATTTCTCCAGCAAGAAACGAGCCAATTTCTGAAACCTTCTTGGCACGAACTTCCTCAAAGACCGAGCGAGAGTCACGCCCGCTCACTGATGCTCGACAATAACTCTCAGTCATTGAGAGGCCTTCGCATGGTGAGGCATATTGGCACATGCCGAGACAAGGGCGTTCAGCAAGTCCCCGGAAAAGGCTCCGCCAAGGCTCGCCTCTCCCGCCCGATCGGGAGCGGCGGCCGGGGCTTTCCAGGTGTGAGATGTGCTCTAGTGCTGCGACCACATAAAAGTGGTCGGTAGGGAGACCACTTTTCTCTCGAAATCATTCATCTTCCTCCGGTCGTCGCAGCACAAAAACCAGCAAAAAAGCCGAGGCAAAGACGTACCCGAGCGCGGTTTCGAAGCCGACCTCACCCACTTCTGGGAGGGCTTCGAAACCGCTCGAAACGTGAGTTGCCGAGGCACTAGTAGATGCTTTTGTTCAGTCGTCTGAGTTCAACTGGGTCGAGCTCGAGGAGCTCTTCAATGGCCCGTACGAGTACCTGGCTCGTCTGCACAGTCGTATCCAAAGACGCCCATTCGTTCGCGGCGTGCGCCAGCTCGATATCGCCCGGCCCATAGATGATCGTAGGCGTCTTCGTATGTCGAACCCAGCCGGACATGTCGCAACCGTACGGCGCCCCGGTGACCCGAGGTGACTCCCTAAACACATATTCGCCGGCAGAGACCATAGCTTTCACCAGGGGATGATCCTCAGGTGTACTCGCCGAGCCGAATCCGGAAGCCTTACGAGAAACCTTAGGGGGATGTTCCCTCAGCCAAGGATCGGCTTGCACCGCCGAATCGATTGCCGCACGAAACCGCCTCTCAGCTTCCTCTACGGTCTCGTTCAATGCCACGCCAACACGAACATCGACAGAGAGGGAATCCATCACGCTCGAGGACCACTGCCCCCCTTGGATCTTTCCTATGTTGCTCGCATACGGTAACTCGAGAGCCTTCATGAGCGGGTGGTCTTCCCGCTCATTGATCTCGGCCTCATCTTTGCGAATCGCCTCATAAATAGGCAAAAAGTGGTCAAAAGCGCTTTCTCCGGTCAGGCGCTTGCTCGCGTGTGCGCCAAGGCCGGGAACCTCGATAAGAGCGTGGTAAAAGCCCTTGGCGGCCAAATACTCGTAGAAAGCTGTGTGTCCCGAGAAGGCGATCCGCCTGGGCCTGTCTACAAAAGGAAACTTTGAAAAAACCAT
>CAYTRQ010000061.1:6920-18179 GCA_964440025.1 uncultured Polyangiaceae bacterium
GCACCGGCGTGAGCGATGACCAGTTCTGGAACGCCCCTACGGGCGGTCGGTTCCGGAATGATAGCGACATCGCCACACCAATCTCGGCGGATGGCCGCAAGCGTCCCCAAACCACTATCCTCCTCCGCCGGAACTGCAACAAAGATAACCCGACCCGCAAAGTCGCGTGGACCATCAGCAAACGCCAAAAATGCTTCCTGCGCTGCGATCAAGCCCGACTTCATATCCGAAGCCCCACAACCGTAAACTTTGTCTTCATGCACCAGGCCCGAAAACGGCTCGTGTTCCCAAAGTTCGTAGTTGGAAGGAGGCACGACATCGACATGACCCGTCAAAAGCACTGACGGGCCGGGGCGGGAACCTCGAATGACACCGGCCACAACCGGCAGCCACGCGCGTTCCACTTCGTGGCCAGGGTATCGAACATCTCGTTGTACAGCGGCAATGCCTTCATTCCAATATTCGATCTCCGCATCGGAGTTCTGAAGCCAATTGGCTATCTGATTGACACAAGAATCCTCCGCACCGGTAATAGAGGGGATTCGTACAAGAGCAATCAGTCGATCGCGAATGCGATCTTCATCGAGGAGCGAGTGGCGTTTTGGCATATCGATTTCTGGTTATCACATGAGAGCTTATGTCATCACCTAGAAAGATCCCGGCGCCGCTCCAACGAGCTGACCGAGCTTTTATGGTAGGCTGCAACTCATGGCACCAAACGTCAACGTTGCGATCGTGCTCGGGGACCCTCGCCTTCCGTACAGCTATACTTTGGACGGGAAGTTCGGAGATGACGAACTCCAGGCCGTGGAAGAACTCAAAGAGGCTTTGCCCACGATTCATGGCTTTTGCTTCCACTATTTGGACAAACACGAAACACTGATCGACGATCTCCGAGCACTTCGGCCCGATTTAGCCCTTAATCTATGCGATACCGGTTTTCGAAACGAGTGGTATCGCTCGAGCAACGTCCCCGCGCTACTCGAGATACTCAACATACCCTATACCGGCGCGACCCCTTCGGGAATCATGCTCAGCGATGACAAGGCTCTTTCCCACGCGGCTGCTTCCTTGCGTGGTGTTCCCGTGCCCAGTCAAACCTTCATCGACCTGACCCTCAAAACACGCAGAATGCCGCAAAGTTACCCCGCTTTCATCAAGCCCAACTTGGGCATGGGTAGTTATGGAGTGGGCGAGACCAGCATCGTGAACGACGATGAGGAAGTCCTTCAACAACTAGAACGCCTCGCACCAGTCTTAGAAGTCCCGGAGGTGATTGCTCAAGAATTCCTTCCCGGGGCAGAATATACGATCGGGCTCATCGGCAACCCAGAAACGAACTTTACGGTCCTTCCTCCACTGGAGATCGACTTCACCAGGCTCGATCCCGAACTCCCCAAGATCCTCACCTACGATTCCAAAGCAAACCCCGACTCCCCCTATTGGCAAGCATTGAGATTCCAACAAGCTCAACTCAGCTCAGAACTGATCGACGAAATGGTCGGGCATTGCACCAGAATTTTTCATCGACTCGGACTACGTGACTACGCTCGATTCGATTTCCGTTGCGACAACAACGGTCATCCTCGGCTGATCGATGTCAACTGCAACCCAACCTGGTACAAAAATGGAAAGATGGCCATGATGGCGGCTTGGATGGGCTACAGTTACGCCCAATTCCTGCGCCTGATTCTTCAAAGCGCTCTTCGCCGGAGCCGCACGCAATGAACAAGCGGGAAAAGTCGATTCGGAACGTATCTCCTGAGCCCCTTCGGGGTTTTGAGCCGACGTTCTAAAGCAAAAATCGAGCGATAGTCTCGTCCCACTGCCGACGCACGAATTCTTCTTCCCCTTCATAGGCCACGAGCGTCGCCTGCAAGCGAAAGTTTTCTGCGTCCGCGGAGAGGCGTAGCGTGGTATCGAGCCGGGTCGACCAGTCACCACGACGGTGGACCGTCTGCAAGTTGACGACCGCTTCCGCGTTTCGCGCATCGTATTCGTGGATTGTGTACGTCCGCCGAGCCGTACTGCCAACCACTAAATCAATATCGCTCAACCTTGCCAACGCAGCACCACCGAAGTCGCCAGTGTCTCCAATGACCTCATAGATAGTGTCGAGGCTCATGAGATCCCGCTTGACGAGGCGACGGCCGGTCATGGGCCGGAGAGTTTCCATGTCGAGTCGTGGCCCTCGCTCCGGTGGCGCAAACGGCGCGAGCTCTTCGTCCTCCGGACGGGGAGGACGAACCGGAAGGTCGACAAAGCTACTCCCCGAAAACAGAGTCAACTTGGGCGTCTCAAACGTTGGCCAAATCATCGGCCAATACGCCGTGGAAACGGCAATCCTGAGTGTGTGACCGACCTCGAAAGCATGAGCACAGTCGTTGAGCTGAACTCGCACCCGGTAACGCTGTCCTGGATCGAGGGGTTCGGGAGAAGCATGGCCGTCCCTGTGGGTGAGATTGAGGACTCCAAATGTCACGCGAGATGCCGCCCCGTCCTGAACGACGTCCATCAACCGAACGATCACGTAGGCTACGGGCCGATCCGATGAAAGTTCCAGGGTCACTGTTGGCGCCCCCAGGATCTCCATCCGCTCCCCCATTGGATCCGATTCGAAGACGAGGGAGCGGCCATCGTCCTCTCGTTGATCCACCGCGCCTTCCCCTTCGCTGCCAAAGCCATACCAGTCCCCTCCCGCCAGACCTGCGCTCTGCGGTGACCTCAGATAGAGTCGATCCTCCGGATCGGCTTGAGTCCCGAGGGTCAAGACGTTCATATAGAGCCTTCGGGTCTCAATCCTCGAAGAAGGCCACGATTCTTCGGTCACCCATCGGCCCGGCTTTTGATCGTAGGCCGCCGTAGGCCGGAGGAAATCCTCCATCCAAACCCGCACGGTTGGCTCATCCATGATGCCGTTGTCTATCCCTTTGAGCCAATAGTCCCACCAACGCACCATTTCCTGAAAAAATCCTATGGCAGGTCCCGGCGTACCCACGTGAGGAAAGGAGTGGGACCAAGGTCCGATCAGCGCCTTCCGAGGAGCAGACAGCCCTGCCATCAAGCGTGGAATCGCGTTGGTATATCCATCGTCCCATCCCCCGACAACATAGACAGGACACTGGATCGCGTTGAAGTCCTCACACACGGAACCATATCTCCAGTAGTCATCTCGCGTAGGGTGACGCATCCAACGTGCCGGAAAGAGCTGCGCATTTTCCAGACGGTAACGCCATTGTTCTCGCCAGCTCGGGCCGAAAACCTGCGGATCGGGGGGAACGTTGGCAACTGAGAGGAACTCGGCCCCCCAGTTGAGATTATGATTGAGAAGACAGCCACCCATATAATGCACGTCGTCTGTGTAACGATCATCCGTCGAGCAGATACTGATGATGGCGTCCAGTCCTGGGGGACGGCGCGCAGCGACCTGCAACGAATTGAAGCCTCCCCAGGAGATTCCGAACATCCCCAACTTCCCGGAACACCATGGTTGGCGGGCAGCCCAAGCAAGCACCTCGACGATATCTTCATGCTCTTGGAAGTCATATTCGTCGAAGATCAGACCTTCGGAATCGCCAGCGCCCCGCAGATCCAGGCGAATCGAGGCATAGCCGTGCCCCGCCATGTAGGAATGGAGGGGCTCATCGCGCGCACGAGTGAAATCCCTTTTTCGGTAGGGCATGCACTCCAACAACGCAGGAACGGGACGCTCCTCGGCGTCTTTGGGCAACCAGATGCGGGCGGCCAGCCGGATTCCATCCGACATAGGAATCCAGACATTTTCAATGACTTTTGTTTCGCGGGGGAACTCGACAACGACTTTCATGCTTGAAAAGAAACCTATACCGCCGAGGGTTCGCGGGCCAGCCAAGGCATGGCATGTTCCTTTTTATTCATCATGTCAGCGGATTTCCTCGTCAGGCCCATCTCCCAAGTGATTCGGCAGGACGGCGCTCTCGCCGTAATCGGTACTGCTTCAGCGCTCAAAGCAAGAGCGGCTGACACGCTCCGTTCAGAGCCGGTTGCCGAAATGATCCAGCAATTGCTACCACGTGTGCGCACGACCGACCACGCGGCCAGCACGAGCACTTGGCTGCCAACCGATCCCCCAATGCCTGCGTGGCTCGGCGTTTTACCCGAACGCACCTCCCGTCACAACGCTCCAGGACGGCCCGATCAGGTCGAAACTCTCATGCGTGAGTTTCTCTCGCGCATGAGCTGTATTCAGGGGGCCTCGCCTCTCAATGTGCTGGTATTTGCCGATGATTCGGAGCAGACCTGGGCAGCCGCCTTGGCCATTGCTCGCGCTGTGCCGATTTTTAGTCAAAAAACCCAAGTTGGCACCGTTCGGCCCGTCCACCTGGCCATTCATTGCAGAGGATTCGTTTCACCAGAACCTTCTGCATTGCAAGTTGCTGCTGATGCCGTTCGCCAAGCAGCACGATGGCACGATATGCCGCCCGAGTTGATGAACCCGGATGTCTTTGTCCAGACCGCACAAGAAATCGCGAAGGACGTGAGAGCCAAATGTTTGCTCTTGCGTGGTCCCGATCTCGTCCAGCGCGGCCTGGGAGGACTAGAAGCAGTTGGCCGCTGCGCAACGATTCCTCCAGCTCTGGTGATTCTGAGCCACGAACCCTCCCGGGCCTCTTATGGCCCAACCCAGACGCTAGCTTGGGTTGGGAAAGGCATCACCTACGACTCTGGCGGTTTGAGCTTGAAAACCAACGCCGAATTAGCAGGCATGAAGGGGGATATGGCAGGGGCGGGAGCTGTGCTCGCGGCTTTTCATGCCGCGATTCGCCTCAACACGCCACATCGCATTCACGCGATCTTGTGCATTGCAGAAAATGCAATCGGACCCGCAGCGGTTCGTGTCGACGATATCATCCGCCCATTTTCCGGAAAAACCGTGGAGGTCCGCAATACAGACGCCGAGGGACGCCTGGTTCTGGCAGACGGGGTAGCCTACGCAGCCCAAGAACTCTCGCCGGACACCATCGTCGATCTTGGCACCTTGACGGATGCGGCCGTTATCGCCACTGGCCGCCGCCACGCCGCGATTGTCTCGAATGACGAACACCTCGAGCGCTCGGCCATTCTCGCGGGTCAGGCAACAGGAGAGCTCGTGCACCCCCTGCCCTATTGCCCGGAGCTCCTGCGTCCTGAACTGGAGTCATCCGTAGCTGATCTCGCCAACGTGGCCCGAGACTCTCAGAACGCCAACGCCGGCTGCGCGGCGCAATTCATCTGCGAGCATCTCGGTAACTATGGCGGCAAGTGGCTGCATGTCGACATCGAGGGGCCTTCCCGCGCCTCCAATGGACGCGGGACTGGCTTCGGCGTTGGCCTTCTACTCGCGCTCTCCCAGAGCCTCCGCTAAAACCCCGGCTCACTACCCCGAAGGGCTCCCGAGATACGTTCCCAGCAGAAAGCATAGACGCGTCGAACCAACCACCGGAAAACGCTCCGCCGAGACTCGCTCCACCCGGTGACCATCAGCTGGGTTTTCGAGGCTGCGACATGTACTCGAGAAGACCTCAACCCAGATCTTGTGGTCACACTCAATCAGCGAGGGCGATTGTGGAGCAGTCCTTGCGCCTTCCAAGGGGCCGCAAGGACCTCAAAAGACTGAGCTCCGTGCAACATCGATTTCGCGCTCGCTCATTTAGGGAGTCTTGCGGACGCGTTCATAGATGCCGACAACTCGATTCATCGCCAAAATGTGAGGTTCCACCTTCTCCAAAAGCTCCCACAGACTCAGCCCCTCCTCCAGTTTCTCGTCACTAGCCAGAGCCAGAAGCCAAAAGAAATAGTGATGCGGTCCGTGGCCTTCTGGCGGCAACGGGCCCCCATAGCCAACTTGATCGAAATCGTTGCTTCCAGAAGTGTAGTCTTTGATCCCTTCTGGGAGCTCCGAAACACCAGCGGGAATATTATACAGGGTCCAATGCACGAACCCATAACGCCTCAGCGTGACCAGGGGCGCATCTGGATCGTGGCAGAATAGAGCAAACGACTTCGTCTGCTCTGGCGCCCCGGACCAAGTCAGCGGCGGAGAAATATCCCTCCCCTCCCGGGTGTAGGCGCGAGGGATCTCGCTCCTGTTGTCAAATGCCAAGCTTCTCAGAACCAATTCATTGGACAGTGCAAATCCCACAATCGTTTCCTCCCTTTCCTTTCTTGGGTCCGCGGCTCAAAATGGCCACGTCGTCGCCACCCCGCTCCTCATTCTCAGTGAATGAGCGGCATTGTGCCCGTTTTTCGCTGCTCCGAGAGCGCGACGACAAAAAGCGCCCAGTTCGCCCTCCTACTGCTCGAGGCTTGGTGGGATGCCACAAGCTCGCGGCCCTGTCCAAGGCGGCCACCGTCCCCAATGGCCACTCAACTTGACTATATTGAGCTCAGGCTCAATATATAGGCAACCATGTCCCTCGAAGACGGCCCACCAAGCGCGAGAAAAGCGGCTCCAGAAAAACGAAAGCGCCGCGGTAGGCCCCCCAAGATCCATTCGGAACATCTCCTCGCAATCGCTCGCCAAGTATTTTTGGAGCGCGGAATCTCAGCAACGACTCTCGAAGTCGCCGAACGCGCCGGAGTATCCGAGGGCACACTATTTCACCGCTTCAAAACCAAAGAGGGGCTCTTCCGTCAGGCACTGCAACTTCCGGAAGAGGAGCTCCCCGACCGACTTATCGAGGCAGTGGATTCCATTTCTGGTCAGGACATTCGCGAGTCCCTCGATCAGTTAGCAGAGGCTCTTTTGACTATCGGGCGAGCTGGCATTCCTCTCATGATGATGTCCTGGTCGAGCCCCACTTGCCGCCGAACAGACGACAAAAACCTTCTACGCTACCGTCTATTCATGGAGAGACTGATCGGATTCTTCGAGGCGGAAATAGCAGCTGGTCGACTTCGTCCCATGGACCCAGAAGTCATAGCCCGTACCTTCTTGGGAGCCATTCATCATCACTGCATGTCTTGCGCCCTAGCGCCCGATCCCACGTGGATCCTGCCGGAGAAGGAATACGTAAGGGGCTTGGTCGATTTGGTTCTCTGGGGTGCCCAACCGAGTACCTCGACGAATTTTCGAGCTTCGGCGGTCGGAGCAACCCCACCGATCCCAGTACCTTTCCATCACCCAACGGACCCCAAAAATGGTTCCGCGAAGTGAGTCCCGATCGACAACTTCTACTCGCCTTTCAATTTCTTTTCGATCCGTCGAGTCAGTTGCGCGGTCCATGCTGGCCTATCCTGAACGGCTCCTTCCTCGGGTCGTACCGGGTTTCCACGACGCCGTGACCAAACCTGGGCAAGCTCAGCTCCCAAGGCGACCAACATGGCGCAAAGGTAGAGCCAAACAAGCAAAGCTGCGAAGGACCCTGCGTGTCCATATATGTCGTCGACCCGAAGGCGAGCAAGATAGTAGGTGAATGCCGACTTCGCGGTCTCGAACAAAATCGCCGTAATCAGGGCGGCCGGGAATACCTGGCTCCAAGAGATTTTAGCGTCAGGCAAGAAGCGATAGAGCGAAGCGAGAAATGCCGTGGCGAGCAGAATGGACAGAGTGCTACCAGAAGCCCACTCGACGAGAGAAAAAACAAAAGAAGGAACAAATTCCTGCAAAGTCTCGCCGAAGCGCCCGATGATCGTATCGACAACGATCGAAAAGACCAACAATAAAATCATCACGCAAATCATTGCAAAAGACACGAGTCTTTTGAAAAGAAAGACGACGACTACGTTCCTATTGGGAGTCGGACGAATCCCCCAAGCTCGATTCAGCGCAATTTGAAGCTCGGCAAAGCCACGCGTTGCCGCAAAGAGAATTCCAAAAATAGACAGTGCCACGCTCCACCAGGCACCGCTGCTTGCCCATTCGTTGGCCGTTTCAACCATAGCCACCAATTGCTGGGTGATCCGCGGTGAGACGAAATTCGATGCCTCCTGCACAATCGCAGCCTCTACCTGCTCTGCCTCGAAAATGGTTCCTACACTTGCCATCACGATCACGAGCACGGGTGGGATGGAGAAGATGGCGTAGTAGGCAAGAGCCGCGGCTAGCTGAGGACACTGATCATCGAAGAACCGCTCCACAACTTCGACGATAAAGGTGACGAACTCCACCAAACCGTCTGTGAGTTTCTTCTTCACTTGCCAAGAAGCAGTCAACATTCTCGAAATCTCGCAGTTCTCAATCGCGCAGAACAACCAACACGAATGCCGCGCCCAAAGTGAAGCTGCCACATTCTCTACGAAATTGACATCCAACTCCTTGAGCAAGCTTCACCCGCGATGGGTCAGAGCAGGCGACGCCAAGGGGCGCGGAGCCCTGCGTTCTGGCCGCATGGCTACAACAACTCCGTCAGCATTCACGCATGGTCTTGAGTGAGCCGGTCCGACACGGGTGCTGCAAATTGCAACACGTTCCATAGCGAACAGTAGGCTGAGGCGACAAAGAAGCCCTGATTCGTCAAACGAGAACCCCCTTTTTCGTACAGCTATCTGGCACGATCTCTGCTTCGAAGCGATGTAGTTGTCACCAAACGCACGCTCCCAATCCCCCGGAGGAGCATCATGATTCTCAATCACCTCGAACCCCAGTTTCAGCATCTTGGCCTTTCCGCTGATCGACCAACCCTCTTACTCGCGATCCCTTTCGTACAGATATTGAGCGCGGACAGACCGCTGGATCCCCGAGAATTGCACGCGACCGAACGTTTCGCTCGGGGGACGCTCGACTTCGACTCCGAAAAGATGCGGAAACTGCGCGCTTGGCTCGAGTCGCCCCCCGACCAAGAGTATCTTGCCAAATCTCTCGACCTTCTGGAAGCCGTCTATTGGGCACCGGATGTGGTCGCGGTGGAGCGCAGTTTGCTCGAAGCCGTTTTGCTTCATTGCGAGAAGTTGCTTCGTCGGAGGGAAGCGGATGGTCAGCGGGCAAACAAACAAGGTTTCTCCAGGCTCAAGATGACGGCGGATCGATTGGGCCTGGACCTCGGGATCCCTTGGCAAGTCATCGCTCCAGAACTCTTCGAGAGCGAACAACAAACGTTATACCGATCAACCGGAGAATCACCGGATGAGCAGAGCTCGGCATCCGACAAGGAACCGCCAGTTCGCCGTTGGCGCAGCGCAGCCCGCAATGAAGACAACTTCCCGAAGGAGCGGGGCGGACTGGTATGAGGAGCAAACTCTAGCTCAGAATGAATCGACTCAAGTCAGCACTTCTTGGTGCGGGAATTCTTGGAACTTCCACTCTCACAGCGATCTACTTGATGAGAGACATTGAAACCAACGTGCTCCTTTACCTCATGGAATCGTATCCTGGGCTTACATGGGGAAAAAGCGGACAGCAAATGCGCCAAGAGGAGTCCTTTTCGGCGCTCTCCACGGGGACAGCCAATACTCATCATGCTTGCGATTCCATTCGGAATCGTAGGAGCCATCATTGGTCATGTGATACTTGGGTTTGATCTCAGTATGGTTTCGGCACTTGTGTTTGTGGCACTCTCAGACGTCGTTGTTAACTACTCCTTAGTCCTCGTCACCACAACCAACGACTACCAAGACGAAGGAAAAAGCAGCTACGACGCGCTCGCACAAGCCGGCGCGCGACGCTTCCGGCCCGTACTTCTCACCTCACTCACCACATTTTTGGCCTCACTCCAATGATCTTCGAGACTTCTGTGCAGGCTCGCTTCTTGGTTCCCATGGCAATCTCCCTGGGTTTCGGAGTGCTTTTCGTCACTCTCATTGCCTTGGCCTCCTTCCCGCCTTTTTCCAAATCTTGGCAGACGTAAAGGACAAACTTGCCCCCAACGCCACGCAAAGGCCTTCCGGACCGCAGGCGCGAGAGAGAACGGCATAACGTGTATCAGCACTTTCGAGGTCCAAAGCATGTGATACACTGACGCTCCAAGGATTCTGACGCCCCAAGAATCCATCCAGCAGAGGTCCTATATGCGTATCTTGGAGCACATCTCACAACCTCGAAACCCCACGCCGACGCTCCCGAGCGGGCGCGTGAGACAAGCATGGGCGAAACCTCTTCCTTCGCTCTGTTCGATGCGCCGCGCTTCCGAGTGGCACGTGTCTCCGAGCCCCTTCGGGGTGATGACTTGCGTCCTCGTCTTCATTTTGCTCGTCGGCACTTCCGGGGGCTGTGGGAGTAGCCAATCGACACGTTCCCCCTCCGATCCTTCACAGGCAAAAGACGAGTCTGAAGCAGTCTCGGAAACCACACGGACGGACGAAACCGCATCCGAAAGCCAGGCGCCCGAAAACGGCTCGCAAAACAACGAATTTCGTCTGCAGGATTCTGACACCGCAGGCGACGCACATGGGGTCTCGCCCTCAAAAATTGAGCCCACGGAGACTCACGCAGCACTGAAGTTTTTCGTGGTCGACAAGGAGGAAGGACCCGTCGAAGGCATCGTGATCTCATTGACCGGCCCCGAGGGTGACAAATACTATACCAGGGAAACTGACGCTCAGGGATATGCAGAGGTACTCGTCCCGGTAGGACAAAAGTATGATCTCGTCTACCTCAGCTTGGGACGTGAAGACGTCACGGCGAGCGTCCCAGTCAGTGACGAGCCCAACCAAAACATCAAACTAACCCTCCGCTATCAAAATCTGATTCCCGAAAAGGAGCCTCGGGAACCACGCTTCGTGCTCGGTGGAATTACCTTCGACACAGGGAAGGCAACCATTCGACCGGAGTCGTTCAAGCGTTTGGACAGAGTTGTAGAATATATGACTCATAAAAAGAGCGCTCGTATCGAGATTGCCGGACATACTGACAACGTTGGTGATCCCAAGGCCAACAAAGCGCTATCGCTGAGACGGGCCGAAGCATGTCGCGACTACCTCATCTCAAAAGGAATCGACGGTGACCGCATCGAGGCTGTCGGCTATGGCGCCGAACGACCCATCGACGACAACAGCACCGTAAGAGGCAGGCAACGAAACCGCCGCATCGAAGCCAAGGAGCTTTAGCCTAGTTCGCATCCCAAAAAGGATGCGAACCAACAAGCAATGAGGGGTTCAGCGTCATAATACAGGCGAAAAAGCGAAGTCGACCGCTCTCGTCGGTAAGACGAGCGGGCGACGAAGCGCCTTTTGTAGACGGGAACTAGCCTAGTTCGCGTCCACAAATGGACGCGAACCAACAAGCAACACCTATTCTTCGGCTAAAAATGCCCGGAAATAGCGGAGTCGACCGCCCTTGCCCCGAAGGGGCGGGCGACGAAGCGG
>CAYTRQ010000062.1:0-17921 GCA_964440025.1 uncultured Polyangiaceae bacterium
CACTTCTGGGAGGGCTTCGAAACCGCTCGAAACGTGAGTTGCCGAGGCACTAGCAAGAAGCAGGCCGAGCATCCGCTCCCACTGCCGTGTTCTCCATGCGTCTGAAGACCCTTTTTGGAGCCTGGGCGGAGGCCGTCCTGCCATCATCTTATCATATCGGCATGCGGGTCTCCCGCTTGCGGAGACTTCGGGCTTGTCGAGACTTCACAGGCGACTTTCGGCTTGCGGAGACTGCCGCAGCGACTTCTGGCGTGCGGAGACTTCGGGCTAGCGGACCTCGTGCCGATCGACACCACTTCTGAGAGCTATCCCACAGCCAATGGCTCGTGTTTCGCGCGTGGCACAGCTCGGCCGGCGACAACGGCTCGGAGGGCATCCCGCAAGAAAAACTCCTCCACCTTCGCTGGCCGAAAGGCGTTATCGTCCACTGCGCCGTGATAAACGAGGCGCCCGCTCCCGTCGAAGAGGTAGGCTTCCGGCGTCTTGCTCGCGCCAAAGGCGCAGCCGCAGATGCAGGTACGGCCAGTTGTGAAAACCAGGCGCCCTTGGTTGCGTCGGTGCTGGCGCGCATCGACGAAAACCAGGCAGCCCTGGACGCCACCCGCCAGAAAGTGGTGCAATTGCAGAAGCGTTGTCGTTCAGGTTCTTGCGGCATGGGCAAGAAGGCATCAGCGGGCTGAATAGCCAGACGGCCGACACCACAACGCCTGAGCGGCACTGGGGAAGCATCGCCCCACACACAACCCCCACAACAAACCTCTCAGACGACGATTTCCTTTGCGTGGACAAGCCAAGCTCTGTTAATCTTGCAGCCTGCACGAATCGTGAAAGGGCTTCTCATGAGGATCCCTTCATTGCACGCGGTCTTGGGGAAGACAGTTGGGGGAACGATGGTGGGATGTATTTGTCAGGCGCGCCGTAGCTACGATTTCTGTAGCTACTGTGCTTCTGTAACGACTTTGGAACCCGGTCGGCGGACGGGAACATCGCGGTGGCGGAGACTTTCGTCGCTCGTCCAATCGAGATCATGCGGTGCTCATTCTGGTGGTGCTTATTCCAGCGATGCTCACTGAAAACACCCTTCTCAGCGTTTTCGAGAACGCTGGACAACGTTCACTGCTTTCGCGTCCTACGGGAACCTTTCTTGGTGTCCGTTTTCTCGGCCCGGGGAACCAAAGTGAAAAATACTCCTATGCCAATCTGGTCAGTCGGGCCCAGATCCGTGCGCGACTGCTGTCCGACTCTCTAGTTCCCCGCCAAGCCCGTGTTGCCCTGCTTCTCCCAACATCCGTCGCCTTCTATGATTGGTTCTTCGGTGTTCTCTACGCGGGCGCGATCCCCGCGGCGCTACCTCCTCCTCCCCCGCTGAGCAACCTGAAACACTACTCCATTCGAGTACGCGAGATGCTCGAGACCATCAATTGTCGTCATCTCGTCATCAGTGACTCTTATTGGACTCGGCTACATTCCCTCCCCTGCTTTGAGGGATTGACGTTGATCCCTGCAACATCTTCAGGCGCCACGCCGACGTCAAACCCGGCACCGACATCAGGCGCCGTAACATCTTCGGATGCCGCGCCGGCGTCAAGGGCCTCACCTTGGAGCCTTGAGATGTCCTGGGAAGTCAGGGAGCCAACGAACCACCACGAAAGCACCGTGTCTTCCACGCGGCCGGACGATCTCGCCTTCATCCAATTTTCATCGGGAACCACGTCACGGCCCAAAGGGATCCGCCTGACCCATCGCCAAGTTTTGGCGAATGTTCATCAGATCCTGGGTTGCATTCTCGACGCCTACCCAGAGAGCGAAGGGACGCGACACTCCTGCGTTTCCTGGCTTCCGCTGCACCACGACATGGGTCTGGTTGGGACCGTGTTGACGTCCTTGACTCATGCGACAACTCTGACCCTCATGTCTCCCCAGCGGTTCATCATGAATCCTTGTTCTTGGCTCAGCGCGATTTCACGGTATCGAGCCACCGTGAGTGCTGCCCCGAACTTCGCCTTCAATCGTTGCGTCGAGCACATCGAACGGGAGTCCCCAAAAACTGTCGGCGATCTGGACCTTTCCTGCTGGAAGGTTGCTCTCAACGGGGCGGAAGCGGTGACGAGTAGTGTCATGAAACGCTTCGAACGCCGCTTCCGAAGTTACGGATTTCATCCCAACACCTTTACCCCTGTCTACGGACTGGCCGAGGCAGCCCTTCTTGTCTCGAACAGCCCTCTTCGCACCCCCCCACGCTTGGTGCGCTTCACGACCAGCGCCTTGGCCAGCGGTTTTGCAGTGCGGTGCCATCCAGACGCACACAACGCAAAGGGCGCCGAAAAGACAGAGAACAGCCACACCGAAAGCGCGAAGGACGTCGACAGTCATGACGCCCAGGCACCTCAAGGTCAGACTCTCGTGAGTCTAGGGAGGCCAGCCCGAGGAACGTCTGTCGTGGTTCGGGATGACCGCGGAACGGAATTGCCGGAGGACCGTATCGGCCGGCTTTGGATCAAAGGCCCCTCTTTGATGGATGGCTATGAAGGCTCAGCAACTCCTTTCGATGCGGACGGCTGGCTGAACACCGGCGATCTGTGCTTTCTCCACCAGGGCGAACTCTTTTTCATCGGGCGTTCCGACAGCATTTTGGTCATCCGAGGCCAAAACTACTCCGCAGAATACATCGAATCGCTGGTGGAACAGCTCGACGAGCTCGGCCCTCAGCGCTGCGTCGCGGTCGCGTTACCTGCACAAGAGTTGCCTCCACAAGAGTTGCCTCCACAAGAGCTGTCTGCAGAGGAGCTACCTCCTGTCAACGATGATTCCGACCGCCTTGCGCTCATGATCGAGCGGCCCTCAACAATTAAGCGCTCCTTCTTTCCCGAGCTAGAACGTCTCGTCCAACGTCAACTTTCTAGCACGGGTCTTCAAGCTTACTTCGTTCATATCACTCGCCGGGGAAAAATCCCACGGACCACAAGCGGCAAGCCCAAACGCAGCGAGGTCAAGAAGCTTTTGGTCACTGAAGCCGCAAAACGGGCCGCGGAAACTCGGCCGACTCAAAGTAGGGCGCACAGCCCAGCGTTCGCGCCGGTCTGTCCGATCGAAGGGACCCAATCATGAGCTCCCAACAGTCTTCTAAAGATCAGCACTCTCTTCACGATCGACACTCTCTTCGCGAACGGCTTTGTCATTCACTCGTCGAAGAATGGCTCGCCCAACTGGAATTCGAATTGCTCGACGTCAAGTCGGCACGGGTTTTGGCGGACCATCCTTGGGCAAGTGGGAAACGGCTACGCCCAATGACATTTCTTCTTTCCTACCTCTGCGTTCGAACGGCCCAAGGTCATGCCACGGAACTCTCCCATCGAGAAGTACAGCTCGGCGCGGCTATCGAGCTGATGCATGAGGCGTCCCTGGTCCACGACGACCTCGTGGACCGGAGTACGATCCGTCGTGGAAGTCCAACCGTTCAGATGAGCAACGGCTCGAGCCGAGCGCTTTTGATCGGTGACTACATGGTATTTCGGGCTCTCAAACTGGCCCTCGATTCGGCAAGCACGCAACGGGACATCGCTCTCGCGCAAGAGCTCGCTGATACAGGGCTCAGTATTGCCCATGGCGAGCTTCAACAGCTGGAGGCTTTTCTGCAATCCGTCGATCCGGAAGCCCGCATGAGCATCGACAGCTATCTCGATGTCATCGGCAAGAAAACCGCGATGTTTTTCGCAGGGTGCGCCGAAGGAGGTGCGGCCCTAGCCGGCGCCAATCACGCCATGCGAAAGGAGTTCCACGACTTCGGCTACAAAATGGGAATTGCCTTTCAAATGCTCGATGACATGATCGACGTCTTCGGTGACGCACAGCGCGCGCAAAAGAGCCTCTCCCACAATCTCAATGAGCTCACCGTGACGCTTCCCTTCATTTTGGCCTATCGAAAGTTTCCGGAAGACCCCGGTTTGCAGGCGCTCGCTTGGGCAAAACCCCTCACGCCAGATCAGATGGATCGCACCTTGCAGCTCAGCCGCGATGCCTCACTCAAAAGCGAGTGCGATGCCCTCGTCGAGGAGCAGTTCAAGCTTGCCGTCGCGGCACAGGAGCGGCTTCCGAAGAACGCATTCAGCCTCGGGTTGGGCGACTTGCTCGATTACGTTCTCAGTTGCGGCTGGGGCGGTCTGCACAGCCCGCTCCAATCAGGTCCTCGGTCCGGGCACCACGACGGCTCGCCGCACGACAAGCCCCCAACGGATGAGCCTTCAAAGGCCGACCACGAGCCCCCGGAAGGGGACCGGGATCGCCGCGAGCCTTCTTCGACCGAGTCCCCTTCGGATTCGAATGAAGCCTCTTCGGGCGAATCGTCGGCTTCCTAAAAGCGGAAGACGAGCTTGAACAACCATTTGGTAGGAACTCAATTGCGAAACGGGGAAACAACTTGACATCGGCAGATAACTTGGAGGAAGTTAGAGAGGTTCTGTCGCGCCATCGATCCAAGCTCATGACCCTACCGGGGGTTCACGGTGTTGGAATTGGCGGGCAAGCGGGTCAACGGAAAATAGTGCTTTATGTTGAGGAGAGCGCAGGCACGGAAAGCGCGGCCAGGAGCATGGGGAGAAAAAGCACAAGCGAAGAAGGGGCCCCCTATCCACGAGAAATCGAGGGCGTCCCTGTAGAGCACAAGATCACCGGTCCTTTTCGGATCCAGTGAGACGTCGAACCAAGACGGTTTGACCGGCACATCACTGACTGGCATTCCTTCTCAAGGGGGCCGCGGTGATGCGCTTCTGTCGGCACTACCGACGGAACTCCCGTCGGCAGCCGACAGGGGCGCTTCGAAAGGGGCACCAAGAGAAAGGCGCACCAAGAGAAGGGGCGCTTCGAAAGGGGCACCAAGAACCCGTTCGACTGGCTCGTTCACCTCGCGAGCACGGCGCGGGTCCTACCGAAGTAATGAGATCGTTTTTGGCAAAATCCACGTCCCCGCCTCTACTGGGCCCGCCTTGACGAGGTTTCCTGAGGGGGACCGGCACAGCTGACGGAAATTCGCGCTCGCTCACCGAGCAAACGGATCGTGAGGAGGAATTATGAAAAATCAGGGGAAGAGCTCGCCAGAAGAAATGCGCAAATGGTTCGCCGACAATGCCAAGTACAGAAGCCTCGCGGCATCGGCCAAACAAAGTACCTTTGCCCGCGCATTCAATGACCCCAACATCGTTGGATTGGCCTATGGACGCCGCGAGGCCCATGGCGAAAAAACGGAACAACCGGCGCTTGTCGTCTACGTGGGAAAGAAGACGTCGCGGAAGTTTCTACCGCCTAGCCGTCTCTTGCCGAGGAAAGTGCACGTTGGAGGAGACTGCATAGAAGTCGATGTCGTCGAGACTGGGTTCTTTTACGCCTCTGCGTTCACTGCTCGAGAACGGCCAGCTCCGTCGGGCATCAGCGTCGGAAATGCTAACTCCCCTTCGGCGGGGACGCTGGGGTGCCTGGTTCTCGACAATACCGACGGATCACTCAACATTCTCAGCAACAATCACGTGCTCGCACGGCACAACGCCGCCGCCGTCGGCGAGTCCATCGTGCAACCGGGGATCTTCGACGGTGGTTCCAACCCGGCCGATCAAATCGCGACATTGAATCGTTTCGTCACGATCAACGCGACCGGCAGCACGGTCGATGGCGCCATCGCGCGTGTCAATAACGTGGGCGACGTCGTCGACCAAATGAAAGACAACTTGATGCCCGTCGCATCTCCCGACCACCCCGCCGTGGGCCTCCATTTTGCGGGCAGCTGCAGTCGGAGCCTCATGAATCCGATTGCCGACGTTCTCAATCAGCTCAACATCCGATTTCCCAACACCGCTGCCGGTGCGACGCAGCCGATCAGCGCGGCCAGAGTGGGGATGAACGTGGAAAAAGTAGGCCGAACGACCGAGTATACGACGTCGACGGTCCAAGAGATCGATGTCACGGTCAGCCTCAACTATAATTTTGGGACCGCAACGCTCGACAACCAGATTGCAACGGCCTGGATGGGTGACCAGGGAGACTCCGGGTCCCTCGTTTGTCAAGGTGGTGAAGGGGGTTCGGAAAACCAATGCGGTGGATGTGATTCCAGCTCGGAAGCCTCGGCAACGCTCAACCGAAATCTGGACACCGAAACGAGGCTTGCCAAAGACCTCCGCGACAACTACCTGCGCCATACCAAGATCGGCCGCTGGGCGATCAATCTGTTTTACCTCAATGAAGAGCCCATGCAGGATCGCTTCCGGCAAACCAAGCTAGATGAAGGAGACGTCGAATTCGCGCGCAAACTGTTCGATAAATA
This sequence comes from uncultured Polyangiaceae bacterium, assembly GCA_964440025.1. Taxonomy (GTDB): domain Bacteria; phylum Myxococcota_A; class Polyangia; order Polyangiales; family Polyangiaceae; genus NIC37A-2. The sequence continues at coordinate 6,311 of CAYTRQ010000062.1, forward strand.
TCGTGAGGAAGCACGTTGCGCGGCCGCCTCGCCCGACTCGACGCAGGCCACGTTGACCGAGGGTCACTTGCGAGAGGCGATGCAAGGCCTAAAACGAGCCGAGCCGTATTTGACAGACCGCGAAAACGAGGCCGCTCACCGACTGCTCAAGATTGCTCGGGAGCGCATCGTAGGCCAGGGACCACGCGAAGTCCTCAACACCTTGCAAGACGAAAAACTCTTGGAGGAGCTGCAGGACATCGCCGATTCCGTTCCTACACTCATCACCAAAGACTGCGGCTGCTGATCCACGCTCGCGCAGGTCGGCATCGTCGGCCTGCGCTGAAAGGGCCAAGCATCATGGACAAGGAAAATGGCGAGCCCTCCGACGGGGCTTCGGGGACCGATCCGCTGCTCAGAATCGACAACCACGACGAGCTCGAATCCCAGCTTCCCGAGATCTCTCGTCGCATCAATTCACAGCCTGAGTTGGGACGACTTCTCCTGATCAATCCACTGCTCGTGCTCGAGGATGTGGGAGTCCTCCTTTCGGAGGAGCTCGGGGAGCATGTTCGGCGCACCATCGGCTTTCCCAAAGGACGGATTCGTCGCATTCATGAAGTCCGAGACCGCCTCCGCCAGCTTCTGAAACCCCAAGGTCTGCAGATCCCGAAAGATCCTACCACCCGGGCGGATCTGCTCTTTGACCACCTAGGTCTCGAACATCATTGTGAGGAACGTCCTCGAACCCTCAGCATCGACGAGCTTCGCCCCTACCGAAGCCAAAGCGAAATCGCCGATGCTCTCTACGAGCTCGGGCGCCTTGAACGTGGAGCCATCGTGTTCCACTCACGAGGCAGCTACCAAGCTCACAAGGAGGGGCGTGTACACCACCCTTGGATCAAGAGCATTCACCTGAGGGAGTCAAGCTAATGTCTCTCACATCTTGCTATGAATTCGTTGTCGAGCTGTCGGAAGGCACGATGACGAGTCTTCTGAGCTCCGTCATCGCACAAGGAGAGACCGCTGGCATCCCCGTGACCTATACGGACACGCGTGAGGTCGATGGGTTTACGGCCACTGTCACGGCGCAACTGGTCGACTCCGACGAGCGTCCTTCCGCTGTCGATTTGACGGACACGGACCTCGAAGTCGTCCTTCACCTCCACATGGATCTATCGGTGCAATTGGAGGAGCTTCCCGGACTGGATCCAATTTCCTACCAAATCGAATTCCAACTGCCGGGAACCATCGAAAAGGACGAAAGCTCCTCACCAGCCATGCTGCAAATGGTGTTTTCTGGACTGACGTCGGAGGATCTCCAAGTCGATTCAAGCGGTGGCGGGATCGTCTTCACTGCGTCGTTATTCGAGCCGCTCATCCATCAGTTTTTTCTCGACCATCCAGCCTACAACGATGCCCGTTCCGCATGGTACCGGACCGAGCCCGGGGTCGATATTCTCGGAGAAACCTACTTCGTCGAGGTGTATTTCTATGATGACGACCCTTCCGATCCCGAATCGAGAGGGACACTTTGGGTCGACGTGGTGGACTCGAACACCATCGCCGTGAATCTTCCCGGACGGATGAGAGCCCTCGATGTCGGAGGAGAAGCGGCCTATGATGCAACGTTCGTTGCTAGGATCGAAATCGATATCGTCGAGCAGACCTCGGTTTCGGGTGACACCGAAATGGTCGCAAAGCTAGACGAAGTCACGGAGAGTGACGTTTCTATCGAAGACATCGTCTTTTCCGTAGGAGGACTTCCTGGTGCAAGCACCGCATTGGCAACCATGATGAAAGCCCGGATTTTGGACGAGCTCAGCAGTGCGACGAACCCCAGAGAGGACGTACCGAGCCAAGAGAGCGTGCAGAACGCCATCGAACAGGGCCTGCTCATGTACTCGGAAGGGTTGACTATCCCTCTTCTGCCTCTCGAAGAGCCCACTGGTTCCGAAGAGCTCTTGGATCTGTCGACGGCGGTTCCCACCACGATCGAAAGTAGCGTCTTGGCCCTGCAAATCGAGCAAATCGAAGGTGGTCCCCCCTGCGATACCGTGGATAACTTTTTGCAAGGAGCGGAGTTCGCCGTGGCCGTTGCGGCACCCCGTATCAACGAGCTCCTGAACAATATCGAGGAGTCCATTGAAGGCGGCGAAACCGAGTTCGAAGGCTATGATGTCACCATGGGGCGACCCAATGCCACCCTCTCCGATGCCGGAGATCATGGAGTCGACGTTGGTCACATCTGGGTCACGGGATCCGTCGTGGTGCATGTCGGTGGTTGCGTCGGTGATGTGGATGCAACCTACGAAGGTTCTCTCACATTGGTGCCGATCAACAGATCGGACGGAACCCTCGATTTCGACGTCGTCGCAGGAGAATTTACCGGAGACTCGGAAGCAAAGGACAAAAAGGAGGACTTTGATCCCAGCAAGATCCGGGATCTCGTCGGAGAAATGGAATTCCCGTTTCCCAACGTGCCGACACAATTCGAGGGAGTCGGTGAGATCAACATCAACTATACGTCCGCGGTCATTAGCTCCGCAGGAATCGTTCTCACTGGCGGAACGTCCATCAGTCTACTGAACGCGGCAATGATTTCGGGAATATGGGGCACGTCGCTGTCGTGGACGATGGACAGCGCGCGAGAAAGATAGAAAGCAGAGGAGACGGAAGATGTCACTACAACGAGGATTTGTCGAGTCGATCGAAACAAGAAAAGATGGCTGGGTCGAAATAGTCTTGCTGGCACTTCATAGCGGGAACGCGCGCAAGACCTACTTCATCCCCAGTCTCGATGGTGATCTCACGAAAGCTCATCGGCGCCTCGCCCAGCTGAGCGTGCTCCGCGACGCTCTGGCTCGTTCAGCACCGGTTGAGGTCGAGTTCCTCACCGACGAAAAGCAGGGGGACCTCGTCGAGGATGTCACCATTTACACAGCTTCTTCCCTCGAAAAGCGACAAGGAGTCTGGTGGACGGAGGGAATCGTGGTTTCTCTATCCATTCTGGAACATGGTCCCCAATCTTCGTCCACCCCATATCTCGATACACCAGATACCGCGAGCGTCGTGCTGCTGCGCGAAGCCGGTATCTTGGAAAGCTACAAGCTCGATCTCCAACGCCCCGAACCAAGAACGGCCCACGCCATCCTCTCCACATTGCGTGACGCATTGAAGACGCGACGTCCGGTTGCAGTACGCGTCGCACCGCACGAAAGCAACCGAGAAGAAGACAATTACATCGTCGGTGCACGGAAGCGAGTCCCCTCCGCAACCGAACTCGAGGAGGTCGTAGCTTTTGTGGAAAGTATTGGTCAACGAAGCGAGAGTTACGTCGAAGACAACAGCCGGCTTTTGAACCACCTCTGGGTCAAATACACCACGGCGCCCGACCAATACTCAGCCGGAGGCCTCTCCGAAAACGGTTCGTTCGTTCCAAGCTCGGGCGTTGCCTGGGTACATCAAGACTCCCCACTCCTAGCTGGCTTGCGGGCTGCTCTTCGTGATCAGCTTCAAGTTCGTCTTTCGCTCTCGGGCGACGTCATCCATCAACTGGAGATCATCGCTGGCCTCGGAAGCGTCGCGCGACCCATTTGGATCCAATTTCTGGGTTCGGGAATGTGTGAAAGCGACGATCAACTCTGCACCAACCAACCAACGACTTCTTCGCCCAGCCATGGAATTCTCGACACCATTCCTCATAGTGTCTCTCTAAAAGGCGAGGCCTATTTTGGCGCTGGAATCTGGAGATTCCATACACGGAGCACGTCACCATTCGTTCTCCTGGTCGACGGGCGGGAGGTGGGCTGTGGTGGTGCCACCGAAATGCGCGAGGCGACCGGAGAGCAGGACGACCGGCTGGACATGGTGAAGGCCGAGATGACGCGACTCCAACGTCAAGTCGCTATGGCAAACCAAAGAGAAGGCTTCGGTCAAATCGGTCATCTTTATCTCCACGGAGTTCATCACGTTGAGTATCGAGTTCTCGGTCGAACCTGCAACTCGAGATTCGCTTCGGAAATCTTTCGGATCAGGTAGCAAAGTCGCCGGCCTTTCGAAGGGCGCACGGCAAAGCCCCTGGTGGAACCAGAGCCGATCTCATGACCGAGCGTCGTCAGTCCATCCGCAGACATCTCCTGGATCTTCTTGCCAAGAGCGCCCCTAGGATCCCCGACTCTCCTCCGGACGATCTGAACTTGATGGGAGATCTCGGATTGGAATCAGTCCAGATCCTCGAGCTCGTGCGCCGCATCGAAACCAGTTTCGGGCTCATCTTGGAGCTCGAACAGATGCACGACGTCACGACTCTAGGAGCGCTCGTTCGCTTTATCGAGGCGGAACTGCAAAGACAACATCCACAAGATAGCGGCTCCTCGACCAACGCATAGCTGGACCAACGCACGCCACGACCTCGCCCCACGACCACAGTCTCGCCCCGCGCTCATGCGCCAGCTCCCTGCGACCACGCACTCGCTTCCGCGATCACACCCTGCGATTCGCTTCCCGCTCTGCGACGAGAGCCATCGTCATGGGGAAGAGTTGGAATGGCTCGAGGCGCTCCCGGAGCACGCGCAAAAAGAATCGATCGTCCTGGTCAGCAACAGTCCCACGACCACGAGCTGCAAACCGATCGCGATGCACAGCAGGAGTGGCATGCCGTTCCAAAGGCGCTCGCGCCATCGCAACCGGTCGCCGCTCTTCATCGCTCTGCGCACATTCGCGGAATCCCGACTCGAGAGGACCACCCGAAATCCTTCCTGGCTCACTCTTGCTCTCCCTCGTAGCCGCGCGACAGGCTTTGTACGATAGCCGCGATCCCCGGGGGCTCATCGCCAGAGCGCACCTCGACGCGTGTTTCGATCAGCCCGCGTCGATCGGTTGGACGGCGTCGTCGTCGATCCGGCGTGAGAGTCGCCAAGAGCGTGTCATCGTCGACGACCGCAGAGGGCTGCATTGCTGCCCCAACCACCGCTCGGGAAATGCCAAGCTGACCATGCGGAAGGAGCGCAGCAAAGGGCGCGTCGACTTTCCGAGGATAGGCCAAATGTTTCGTGCACGCGGAAGCTCTCAGAGTGCGCGCCACCCAAACGCTCGATTCGTCGTACTCACCTTTGCTCAACAGCGCATCGATACCTTCGCCCCTGAGCATGCGATCGGCACCTTGCACGCTCTGCAATGGAGAAGCGAGGAGATCGTGAAGCGGAAAACGCGTCCTCATTCTTAGTCACCTCCATCATTTCGGAGAAGCGTATCGTTGATCTGCGCAATGCCTTCGGGAGTCTCGTTCGTGCGATAGCTCAGCGTCAGCCGGGCAGCTCCCGCGCGAGGCTCGGTCGACCCGATCACCAACGATACGGCTTCCGAGCCTTCTTCCTCTCCTTCCGTCAAGTCGTCGATGTGACAGTCGATCTCGAAGCGCAGTTCCTGAAGATGAGCTTGATTGTGGTGAGTCAGGGTCGCCAGCGGTACGTCTGCGACTCGATGAGGAGGATCCCCCTCCTTGAAGTGATCCCGCGGCAGCTTCATCGAAACGACAGCGGGATCCAATACGTCGCCCTCGTTTTTGCGAAAAAACGATGCGAAGTTGGAGATGTGTCGCTTTCGCATGCTCTCTTGGCTGGAAGCAACCGCCCCAGCGATGGCCCGTAACAACACGTCGAGACCGACCGTCTTCATCCCTCTCCCCTCGTTACTTCGATCGACGTTGCGATGCAGAGGCGTAGGGAGAACATGAGCTTCCGGCCACTTTTTCTCTCACTGTTCCCTCGCCGGGACGCAGAACTACCGTTCCCTCGCCGGGACGCAGAACTGGCGTCTTGGGGTTGCTGATTCAAGAAGCCTCCCTCATTGTTTCAAGCCTGTCCCTTTGGAAAAAGACCGCGCAGCGCGTTGCGGTCCGAGGCAGTGAGCTCCCCTGCGATCGATGACCAAGTGTAATTCCCCGGGAGCTGTGTGGGAAAGGCCTTCTGGGCGCATTCAACGGCCTCCCGCAAGAATCGATACATCATCACCGAATGGATGTCGCATTTGCCCAGCGACTGCATGGTCGTGCTGCTCGCACTTGCCTTGAAATCCTTGATCTTGGCCCGAGCGCCGAAGTCGCTGCTTTTCTTCTTGAGGGAGTCAAAAATTTTCCGATCCCACGGATCCAGCTTCTCGACATTGAAGTTACTCCAATTTTCCGTGGACCCCTTCCAGGGAAAGCCAGCGTGCTTTTCTTCGTGATGAAAACCCAAGCCATGCATGATTTCGTGAACGGCGGTGAACCGACAGTCGCTGACGGCAACGTCTTGTTTTCCTCCCTGACGGCCTACTGCGCTGTGGTGGTGGCCCCCGCTCTTGAGAAGGAGATAGTCGGTTTCGTCGGTGCGTGGTCGCAAGAGCTCCCACTCCACGGCGGCATTGATCGCTTCGATGGCAGCCGCGACGGCAGGATAGTTGGTTTGATTCTGGTACGGCACGTGGGTCCGCCACTTTTTGTTCTTTTCGATGACGGGCATGGCTGCGCTACTCCACTGCTGACTGCTCGATTGCTGACTGCAACGACCGAGTCCGGACCGCACGCTCACCCATCACTTCTAGGAAAAAGCGCTCGTGCTCTGCAATAACAGAATGGTCTTCGAACAGAACCGCACTCCGCGCTTCGATGCTCTCGCTCATTCGTCGTCGGTAGGAGGCGTCGGTCCCCAGGCGGGTGACGAGCTCTTCGTAGTGTTCGGGAGAACCGGCAATGAGCTCCTCGAGGTTCATCAAAGAATACATGCCCGCACAATGACGACCGCGCTGGAACTCCCCAGGTAACGTCACGACGGGAGTCCCCACTGAGAAAGCCTCGAGAGTCGTGTTGTATCCACCAAAGTGGATCGGATCGAGCACGACGTCTGCCGTTGCAAGCAACGCCAGAAAGTCCTTCCACGGTTGTGGGGGCACGACGATGATCCGATCGAGTAGCCCATGAAGGGTTCGACGAAAGCGTTCGAGCAGGCGGAGCTTCCACTGCGGGCAGTGGGCATCGACGAGAACCAATCGCGCGTGACAATTGCGCTCCAGTACGTCTCGCAAGATCGAATCGAAGTCGGGGTGGAGCTTGAACAACGTCTGAGGACACAAATAGAGGGTCGCCTCCTTTGGCAGCCCCCAACGCGCCCGGTCGACGGGCTTCTCGATCCGCGCCGGACGGTAGTAGTACCAGTGAGGAGCATCGAGTTGGATCAAGCGTTCGGAGTAGTGCGCTTGGGCTCCAGCAGGTTCGAACCAACGCGAGGAGATGTAGTAGTCGAGGTTGCCGATCCCCGTGGTGACCGGATGACCTGCCGCGACACACTGCACCGGCGCCAATCGACAACACGCCAAAAAGTAGGTCAATGGGTCCATTCCAATATCTTGATAGTACAGGATGTCGAACGCCTGCGCTTCCAACCGATCGCGTGAGTCCTCGAATCGCCCCGACAGCGTCAGGACTCGCTCGGAATGATCGTCGATCCAGCGTGCGAAGGCGTCGTCCTCGGGGATGGGTTCGGCGCGGACCGTCACCACTTCGAAGTGCTTTCTGGAGAGGTTGGCGATCAGACCGCGGCAAGTGCGACCGATGCTATGCCACTTGAAGAACCGCGACACGATCCCGACTTTGATCCGCTCTCTTCGTTCTACGGCCTGGCAGTGTGGCGCCTCTCGCGAAAGTGCTGGGCAGGCCGCCATGAAGAAACGATTCACTCGCTCCTGGAGATCCCGATCATTCCGGCCATGATAGGCGAGGTAGAACCCTGTGTAGGCCGTTTCCAACACCGGATCATCGAGCACCACTTGCCCCTGCAGAGCCTCGAGGGAAGCTCGGTAGTGCTCGCGGATGGGATCGATGTGCTCGCCGTTCGACAGGACCACGGGGAGAAGTGTCGCTTGGCGCACCCGCAATCCGGCGCTGGGGCACTTCTCAAGCGCTTCCTCGTAGGCCAGCTCCGCCTGCTCGACCTCTCCTGCCTCGCGCAGGGAGTGCGCCCAGTGATGAAGTGTCGAGCAATCGTCCGGTTGGCGCCTCAGAGCCTCTCGGAAGAAGACGGCAGCTTCCGCCGGACGATTCTTGGCGGAAAAGACCAGCGCCAGGTTGTGGTAGGCGCTGTGTTGTTCGGGCTCGAGCTCCAGAGATCTTCGATAGGCCAGTTGAGCCGCACGGTGGTCCCCCGCCCCCCGGTGAGCTTCTCCGAGAGTATTGTGGAATTCGGCGACCGATGGTTCGGCCTCGACGGCACTCTGGGCCCAACGCAATGCCGAGAACCAATCCCCCTGCTCCAAACAGAGAACCGCGCGGAGGTTCAACGAAAGGGCGTGCTCAGGCTCGTATCCGAGGATCTGGTCGCAGAGCCTGGTCGCCTCGGTGACTCGGCCGTCCCGCTGGTGAGTCCGCGCCAGATCGAACGCTTCGTCCAGCGTCAATTGCACGGACGAAGCGGAAACGGTGCATGCGCCTGCTCTCATCGACGAAAAACTTGGTTCCTCACTGCTCGTGACCGGGAAAAATCGAATGAAACGTAGCGCCAGGCGATCACTGATTATTGCCACCCGTGGGAATTGGTTCGATGGTCGATGCAAACACGTCCATCAATTTCCCCATCCCTTCCGTCGCCGGCTGTTGATCGGCTTGCACCTGAAACGTATAGGTTGCCGATTGGTTGGAAGATCGCATGTGCGATACGCTGGTCGACACCGAGCCGGACATCTGGAACGCACCGAAGCCGTAGCTGGCCGCAACGTTCGCATTAACCGACGTGTTGGTCGAAGTACTCGTGTTGACCGTGGTACTGAAGTTGACCGTCACGTTGTCGACCAGAAGGGCCGGCAGTGGGATGAGTCCGATCAAAGGCGCTTCCACCTTGATCGTTTCGGTCTTCAATTCCCCGGTATTGGGGTCGGTGTAGGGACGCGTCAAATCGAATGTCACCAAGTTGGTGTTACTTCCGGGCCCATCCTCGAAAGCGATCTCGTTGATGAATTCCTCCAAATTCTGTGCCAAGGCCAGATTCGCCCGACCCGCGGCGAGCAGGGGAGTCGCGACGAGATAATCGATAGGAATACCATTGAGCGAGCTGTAAAAGTTGTCCGCCACTTTTCTCTACCTCCACGTTTGCTGATTACTGAACCCACGCTTGCCGACGACCGATCGATCGTCGGTGCTACGATCGACTCTCGAGGTTGCCTCTCGAGAGTCAAGAATCCGTCATCTACTGGGAATTTCGCGCTCAACCCTCACCGAACGCGGCCTTACGACGTGCAAATGCGACATCATCACATCGAAAGGCCGTAGTGGTGTTCTATAAAAGCACTATGAACGGCCGACCGACCCACGAACGAACGAACGAACGAGTCGAGGGCCTTCTCCTGCGATTCCAGCAAGCGCTTGGCGCGCCGGAGTCAAGCCAGCGCAAGCGAGTCAAGGCCTTCTCTTACGATTCCAGTAGGCGCTTGGCACGCCGAAGTGAAGCCAGCGCAACCGAGCTCGCTTCCGTATCCGTTCGCAAGACGGAGCCACAAGAACTGCACGGCATCGGCACCCCGGCCAACAGAGACTGAACCGGAAATACGATCGTGGCACCACAAGTGGGGCACGATATTTGTCCCTCACGCAATCGGGGTTTCGTCTCCACTTGCTGTTCGATTCCTACCCTACCCCTGCGATTTCTTTTCTGGTCTCGAGACATACTTCGCCAAGGTACATGACTCGAACACCGGAGACCAGCAGGGTCACAGCCAACTCCTCATCAAAACGGCGCCATGGCAAGATCGTACGCGGCAAAGGGCAGGAGCGCGCCAGCGTCCTGGCGCGGACAATCTCTCCGGAATGTTTCCCCTACACGTGCTCAACCGAATCTGACACTGTAGATAGGGGGCAAGTGGTGCGCAAGCACCCGAAAACTCTCTCCGCGGTCATCACTCACGAATAGGTTACCCGTTGTGCTGCCGAAGGCAACGGAGTCTCCGCTCACGGAGAGAGCATGACGATAGACCACATCATAGGCGTTTTGTTGCGGAAGCCCACTTCGCAACTGCTTCCAAGATTGCCCACCGTCCTCCGTCCGTGCGACGAACAGCCCTCCATCGATAGCCATGCGCTTCTGGTCAGAAACGCCCGGCACCACCCAGGCGGTCCTACCATCGCGATCGTCCGCCGCAACGGGAAAGCCGAAGTGCACCCCTTTGTCCAATTGACTGACCTTGGTCCAAGTCTGCGAGCCGTCCTGACTGTAGAAAACACCGCAATGATTCTGTTGCCATACGTGGTCCGGGTTTGCTGGACACGATTGGATGAAGTGCGCGTCGTGCCCCCATTCGGCATGGGGATCCGGAAGATAGTCGTTGCTTAGGCCCTGGTTGCGCCCTTCCCAGGTCTTTCCCCCGTCTCGCGTCTCGAGCACCCCGGCCGTGGAAATCGCTACGCGAACTCGGTCTGGATCTCGAGAATCGATATCAATCGAATGGATACCGGGAGCGAATTCTCCCCCTTCGGAGGCAGGAGTACCGAACCAGTGTGTTTTGCCGTTTCCTTCGCCGGCAAAAAGGTCCCCACCGCGGCTCTCATGGTTCCACAGCGCGCGATTCAACTCGAACGTCTCACCACCGTCTTCGCTAACAAATAGACCACCAGGAATGGTACCCACGTACACTTGACCAGGACCTCCGAAAGCGATCACCCAAAGCTTGAGAAGCGTGGCTGTCCTTGCCGTAAAGCGCACCTCGCCTTCCCCCTCCTCGCCGGGATCAGGAGGAGCCAAGTACCGAGCACCTTCTGGATATTTGATTTGAGCGGCGTCACGCCACGTCATGCCACCGTCGTCGGAGCGGGACAGCTTGGCCCCCCAATGCCCAAACCCCAGGGCTGCCCACAACGTCTTGGTATGCGGATCGACCGCCGCGTAGTTGACACTAACACCCGCATGACCGCTGAGACGAAGCTCGTAACCTCCACGCCCTCGCTGTGCGATAAATGTTCCCTTGCGCGTTCCAATAATAATCCGTTCGGACATGAGTGCTCCAGTTGTTGGCTTCGAATGCAATCAATGCGGCTGACTCTCCTCGACTTCCTCCGAAATCTCGGAAGCGTCAACCAATGCTAAAAAATCTTCGAAAGCGTCATCCTCCGCTGAGCGATTGAGCAATGAACACCACGCTACTTTCGTCGAGTCGGTCACTCAGCCCGGGACGATCGACAATCATCTCTCCGTCGACGAACACATTGACGTGACGACGCAAGCGACCGCGCTCATCACACAGGTAAAACGCAATTCCTGGTGTGCTCCGTTCAAGCTCGCTCACCAGCTCACGAACACTGTCTGCTGTGATCTTTCTTGGCCCCTCTCCCAGCGCAGGAAATAGACTGCTCAAGTGAGCCGTGAACTCGACACGGGCCATGACAGCAACGATAGCGATGTTTTGAACGGACGTCGAGGCCTAGCGGATGGCAAGAAGCTCACAGACTCCAACGGCATCCGGCCCTCCGCGCCAGCAACCGGATCCACCAGCAATCGAGTCGATGAGGCCAGCAATCGGAATCCACCAGCAATCGAGTCGATGCGGCCGGCAATCGGCACTTCTGGACTCCCTCCTCACGCTAGTGCTGCGACCACATAAAAGTGGTCGG
>CAYTRQ010000063.1:0-17771 GCA_964440025.1 uncultured Polyangiaceae bacterium
CGTCGTGCGGAGCTGGAAGCCGGCCGGGAGAGGAGCTTTGAGGAGGTCATGGCCAACCTCTCGACTGCTGAAAAGTTTGTTTCCTATCTCGAAGAGCTCGCCGAGCTCCAATTGGAAACGGACTCTGGGGAAGAAGTGACTCCGTTGGCGTTGGGGAACGAGGCGACTTGGCCACTGGGAATTCTTGCTTTCGACAACCTCATGGCCTCTCTCGTTGGCCTTTACGAGGCAACCTGGCTAGGCGAGCCGATCGCGCCGGACTTCACGGTCGAGGGGGGAATGTCAGCTCGGGATTCGCTCGAAGCGAGTCTCGAGGACTGGCTTGATCTTGCTCATCGCTTCGTTCTGGCCAGCAACCGGAGCCGCCCCCTCAGCTGGCGTGAGTCTCTCTCCGCCGTTGCATCCGGGGCGGCCGCGTTCACTGTCATGGGGGACTGGGCATTTGCCGAACTCGAATACCTGGAACAGTCAACCGACGACGTTTGGTCGTTTTCATTTCCGGGTACCGCAGGCACGTTCATCTACACGCCTGACTCGTTTGCCGTTCCCGTTCGCCCGGAGTCCACCGGTAGAAATGCGCACTATTTTCTAAGAGAACTTCTCGATCCGAAGGATGCTCAGATCGAATTTGCCAGGATCAAGCATGCGATTCCGGCTCGGAATGATCTTTCTGCCTCCGATCTAGAGCGCCTGGACAACGAGCGACTGGTGAACACCTACCGTCGCTTCGGCGACTGTCAAGAAGAAGCCACTGATTGTCGCTTGTTGCTCGCGGTCTCTGGTCTGGCACCTCCACCGACCAGTGATCCCTGTTTTGATGAGGTCCATGATTTGCTGACCCTCTCGGCGTACGGTGTGACACCGGACGAATTGCAGCGCACTTCGGAAGAGGATGCCTCCGGCGGAATGGGCGGTGCGAGTGGTGGAGAGCCGTCTTGCCAGAGGCCGTTTCCAGCGAGTCCGTCTGCTGCTGGACGTGAGTTGATCCACCGGCTGTCCGCGTTGTACACCCGCCAGCCGTTTGCTTCATCCTGTAGGGAATAGAGCTCTGTCAGCAATGAGATCCTTGATCTGGAGCTCAATGTCGGGCTCTTCTCGGCCCTAGTGATGAAGAGGAGGAGCCCCAGAATATGGCAGCCTTTCCAGGCCGCGATGCTTGCCTATTTGGGGCTGGTCAACGGGGTCGAGGGGGCCGAGCCCGATTCGGAGGTCCCTCGGGTTGAAGAAGATGGGACCGAAGCAAACGCAGCCTCCGCCTCTGAGTTAGCGTCTGGCGGTCGCGAAGAGCGGGAACCTCCGTCCGATCCGGATGCTAGTGCTCGGGATTACGAGGAGATTCCTGAATCAGTTGAGTCGGGTCTTCAAGAGGGCAGGCCTCCGGTGCCGCAAGGCTCGTCGGCTCGAGCTACACCTCAGAGCCTTGACGATGTGATTGCGGACCGTGACGTAAGGGGCACCCCTCCACCTCCCCCTGACGAACCTGTGCACCATGGCGAGGACTCCCAGCAACGCCCTCGTCCTGTCCCCGACTACGATCACCGCGAGCCCCGTCATCTTTCAGCAGGCGACGTTCTCGTCTGGGTTCCACGGACTCTGCTTTATCCCGCCCATTGGGTCATGGAGTACGTGGTGCGGCGGCCCATCGTCTGGGGGGTGACAAAGGTAGAGAAATGGAAGATTGCCGAGCGCGTTCGAGAAGCACTCAGCTGGGACGACGGTCGTGGCATCGTCTATCCGATGTTCAATGCGGATTTTGGGATCCGGCCCCATATTGGACTCGTCGTTGATTGGGAACGGTTCGTGCCTCGTCATGATATTTCTGTAGCGGGCTTTGGCGGACCGCGGGATCTGTGGGCGGGATCCCTCGAGCTGAGGCAGCATCTGTTTCGGGACAGATCGGCCAGGCTGACCTATCAAGCCAGCTATGTGAGGCGTCCCGATAGGGTCTACTTTGCTCTCAACGATGAAACGGGACCGTGCGCCGTGACCCGGCGAGGCTGTCGGTACCGGACTGCGATTGCCGAAGGTCATGCTCGCCTGACGGCGTTCGAGGAGGATCTGAGTGGAGTCGGGTTGGATATTATGCTGCGTCACGCAAACTTTTCGACAAGAAAAGTCGACTGGCCCGCGCTCCGCCAGTCCGAAGCGGAAACCCTGGCCGGATTTGAAACAGGTTACCTCCTTCTGCGACCGCGACTTCACCTGGTTGGTGACACCCGCGCCAAGGATCTTGATTTCGCATATGGTACGGGCGCGCGACTCGAGGGCTTTTCCAGTTTCAACTGGGATCTGAAAAATAGAGCACGTCGCTGGCTCCGAGGTGGCTTCGAAGCGTCCGGATTTTACGATTTCGGCAAAGGAAAGATCATCGCGGCGCGCCTCTACGCGGAAATGACCTACGATCTTCGCGACGAAACTGGTCTTGATTCGGCCATCCCTTTTCACGAGCTCATTGCTTTGGGGGGCAGTGACCGAATGCGAGGTTTTCTGCGTGGTCGACTTCGCGGAAATCACGCGTGGACGGCGACAGTGGAGTATCGCTATCCCATCCTATGGGCTCTTGATGCAGGACTGTTCGCAAGTATGGGCAATGTCTATGAATCGGTGACCGATTTTGGGTGGAGGGACAACTACCTCAACTATGGGCTGACATTCCGTCTCAAAACGGGGGATCGCGGCTCGACGTTCGAGTCGGTCATCGGCTTTGGTTCCAGTCGCTTGAACGCCGAGCCCTTCTTGCCTCTCGAGCAACTCCGACTCACTGTAGGCTTGAATCAGGGGTTTTGATGAAGAAGCGATGGCGAAAAGGCAATCGGCTGCTCGTTCGCTGTTTGCGGTGGCCGTTGGTCGTTTTCACGGGGAGCCTTGTCCTCTCTTGTGCCACGACGGTGAGACGTTTCGACAATGAGCCACCTCTGTGGGTGGATCCTGACCGAGGCGATCTTCCACAAATGCCGACCGACTATTACTCGGGCACTTACGCGGATGCGGTGGACAAGCTGGGCCTTCGTCCCCCGAGTCAATTCTTGACCGTTCCTCGTCCAGGAGAGGCGATCAACGTCAATTCCATCGATGAGGTGCCGAACTCCTCGTGGTTTCAAAATCGCATCGGGTGGTTCGACTTGTCTCCTGCGCGGGTCGCGCGGGCGGAATGCGGTGACACGCCGACTCTTTCGATGAAGCACGGTCCGTGGACGGTGGTGGGCGCCAAGCCGGATGGAGCGAACCCCGGTTTTTTTATCGAAGCCTCCGACGGTCATCGCTATCTCCTCAAGTTCGATGGCTTCAGTCAGCCTCTTCGAGCGACGACGGCTGACGTCGTTGGAAGCAAGATCTACTGGGCTATTGGTTACCATTCGGTTTGTAACGAAATCGTCTATTTCGATCCCGACCGACTGAAGATCGATCCGGAAGCAACCGCAGAAACTGAATTAGGGAAAGGGCGTCCGATCACGGATCAAGATATTAGAACCGTTCTGTCGAAAGGACTTCGCCTCAAAGATGGACGGATTCGCGCCTCCGCGAGCCGTTTCGTTCCCGGTCAGCCACTTGGCCCCTTCAAGTATGAAGGGACGCGTTCGGACGACCCGAACGATGTGGTTCCGCATGAAGATCGACGCGAGCTCCGAGCGGCGTATCTACCGGCGGCGTGGTTGAATCATATCGATGCCCGACGCCAAAATACTCTTAACGTACTTATTGATAACGGAGAACGACAATATATTCGTCACTACAAGATCGACTGGGGAGATGCCCTAGGTATCGCTTGGGAGCCGGATCGCTTAGCGCGACGTTTTGGGCACTCCTATGCTCTCGACTTTCAGCAAATGGCTGAAGATTTTCTTACGCTCGGCCTGCTTGATCGTCCTTGGAATCATGTCGAGCGATCCAAAGTTCATATCTTCGGTTACTACAATGTTCGGGACTTCGTGCCGTCTAAGTGGCGCGGAGTCTATCCCATTCCCGCCTTTGAGCGGCGCACGCCGAACGACATCCTTTGGATGGTGAGAATCTTCTCGCGCATCACAGACGAACATATTCGTGCCATCGTTGCCGAGGCAAAGTTGCCGGACCCGAGGCAATCAGAGTATCTGACACGCGTACTCATTGGCCGTAGAGACAAATTTTTTCAAGAGTACCTCGATCAGTATGTACCGTTGGCGCGCTTTCATTTGGTGCGGCTCTCGCCAGGAGATTCCGAGCAATCTCTCTGTTTCGAGGACCTTGCAATCAAGCATGGAGTGAGCGAAGCCGATGAGGCGTACTATCGGTTGAGGTTTCACGGAGGCGCCCAGCTTGAAAGGCAGCTGGGCTGGATCGATTTAACGCCCGATCGAAGTCATCCGGCGTGGAGTTGTGTGCCTTTCCCTCTCGGGGGAACGCGCCCGGCCGAATTGGCCGGTGAGGGGGCCAGGGACGATCATCCGCTTCGCTACGGAATTCTCGATATTTGGGTGCATCAGGAACCCACGGTGGAGCCGATGGGTCAGATTCGCCTCCACTTCTATGATCTTGGTTCTCGGCGTGGTTTTCGCCTTGTTGGGATCGAGCGCCCTCGACGGATGACCCTGCCGAGGGATGGCTAGAGCCGCGCATCGCCACAATGCGGCCCTCCGCGGCTCATCCCTCGTGAGGCGGACCAAACGGACGGGCGACGAAAGCGGCACTTTGAGGCCGGAACTCACTTTTTTCATTCGAAGCCGCGAGCGGCGGTCGAGGTCGTACGGATCAGCCCACGGCAAAGCAGAAGAAGGTTCGGAGGCCCCCTTGAAAGCCAGCGGGGATCGAGACCTCACGGATTCAGCCCACAGCGATGAACAGGGCCGTCAGTCCCGCTGCAACGACAACGGCGAGCAGGATTTGTTGTTTGCCTCGCAGCAATGTGTTTTTTCTCTGCTGGGAATCTGCAATTTTTTCGGTTCCTTCTGGCGTGTGCCGCAGGCCTCGCAAGGCGGAGAAACCGCAGGTCTTGAAAATCGCTTGAAAGAATGCATTCCCCGCGAGAAAGAACGGAATAAATAGCCAGATCCGGCTGCTGGCAGAGAGCTGGAGGTGCTCGAAAAATGCTGCCAGAAACAGCGCGAGCATTAAAAAGAAGATGCCAACCCGCAGACGTCGGACGACGTTGTGCTCACTCAGGTTTCGTGAGTCATCCTTGGCGATCTGCACGCTCTTTAATGTAGCCTGCGCTTCCCACGGATGCCAGACGTGATGGTCCCCCTCGCCCCCTAGCCGAATGTCGTCCTCTGAGCCCTCTCGATCCCTGCCCCTGAAAAATCGCCCTGAGCAGCGACGGGGTGGACGGTCATGGCGCAGTCGTCTTCGCCTTGCCGACGTGCGTCCCGGAGAGGGGAAGCACGTCATCGGCGCTTCTGTGACCCTGGCTGGAATCGTGGCCGCTCACGTGGCTCTTGAAACGGCGCGCGATGCGCTTTTTTTGGCCAAGCTCCCTCCTCAGGACTTGAGCTTTGTCTATCTGATCATGGCCCTGCTCGGTTTTTTGGTGGGGCGCTATGACCAGACCGTGGCGCGGGTGTTGGGGAGGACGAGCGCCGTAGTGCTCGCGCTGATGGTGGCAGCCGTGGGCACCATGCTTTTCTATCTTGTCGAACAGACGAAGGTAGCGACGTTTTGGCTGTATCTTTGGACCGGATTCATAGGGACCGCACTGACCCTCCAGTTCTGGTTGTTCGTTGGGGGACGCTTTACCTCCGCTCAAGGACGCCGTCTCTATGGCTTGATTGCGGCTGGTGGGGTTTCTGGTGCGGTGTTGGGAGGTGCGCTCGGTGCGCTTTGTACTCGACTGTTTCGGGTGGAGTCCCTGCTCGTTGTTGCTGCGAGCTTGCACCTTCTGACCGCTCTGCTGGTGACTGCTGGGCCCACTGCTAGACATGTGACCGAACGTGACAAGCAGCCACTTGATATGAAGCAGGCTTTGTCGTTGATCAAGAACAGCCCCTACCTTTTGAGGGTGGGAGGCTTGATCGGTTGCGCCACCGTGAGCGTGCTGTTGATCGACTATCTGTTTAAGTCTGTGACAGCGACTCACGTGCCGAGTGCCGACCTCGGACCGTTCCTGGCACAGTACTATACTGCTCTCAACGCTGCAGCGCTGATTGTTCAGCTCTTTATCGTGATGCGCGTGCTGCAAAGGGCCGGCACGATTCTCGCGTTGTCGCTGTTGCCCATCTTGATTGTCGTGGGGGGAGGCGTGACGGTGGCCTTTGGTGGCGTCTTGATGGTTGTGCTCCTGACTAAGGGGGCGGATGGTGCGCTGAGGCATTCGCTCCATCGGGTCTCCACTGAGCTTCTGTTCCTACCGCTCAGCTCAGAGGAGCGAACGAGCGCGAAGCCCTTATTCGACTCCGTTTTGAGCCGGGGGGCTCAGGCCATCGGAGCGGTGGTGATTTTGGGACTTACTCAATTCCACATCGCCTCTCCGAGAGTTTTGGGGGGTTGCGTGGTGCTGACTGCTGTGATTTGGACTGGTCTGGCGCTGTCTCTCAAGGGACCTTATCTCGACCAGTTCAGGAGGGCGCTGGGGCGTCCTGGCGGCGACAATCCCATCGACGCGAGCCAACTAAACCTCGATGGAGTAGAGGTCGTCCTCGAAGCTCTCTCGAGTCCTGACGAGAATCGAGTGATCGCTGCTATGAGCTTGCTCGAACAAGCAGAGCGGACAGGCTTGATACCTGCCTTGGTCCTCTACCATCCGTCGCCATCCGTATTGGATGTTGCTCTCAGGACGATTCCCGAGAAGGAGCGAAAGGATTGGGTCCCTCTGGCCGAGCGGTTGCTGACCCACCAGGACAAGAAAGTCCGCCTCGCCGCAGTGAGGGCTTTAGGAAAAGCTGGATACTGGGAAACCTTGTCGCCAGCGTCGTTTTCCGACCCGGAAGTTTGTGCAACAGCATGCTTCTTCCTTGCCGATCGGCTCCCCGAACCGGAGCGCCATCCTGACGTGGCCAAGATCCTCGACCAGGAAAAAGGGGCTGATGAAGGGGCGCTCACTGCGCTTGTCCGGACCATTGCGGAGTTCGGGGATGCGCGATGGAGCTCGGTGCTGTCTCAGCTTTCTCACGCGGAAATCCCAGAACTCGACCGAGTTCTTCCAAAGGCGATGGCCCGGACGAGGGACACACGTTTTCTCCCGGTGCTCATTCGTCGTCTTGCATTTCGGGATGGTCGAGGACAGGTGCGAGAGGCGCTCGTTGCTTTGGGAGAGGAAGGACTGGACGCTCTGAGCGAAGCGCTAAGCGATCCGAGGACGGATCCCGCGGTGCTCCTGCATCTCCCCAGGGCAATATGCAGGTTCCAAACCAAGAAGGCGCGTAACATTCTCCTCGACATCTTGGAGAGTGACCTGCCCGGGGCCGTTCGCTTCAAAGCTCTGCGGGGCCTGGGACGGTTGGCGCTGACGACGAAGATGCGCTTTCCGCGGTCGCGAGTACTCCCTGTGGTCGAGGAGAACGCTCGCGAATCACTTCGTGCCGGGGTGATCGCGGCCCAGTTGGAAGTCGGACTGCGGCAGGCTCCTTCTGCGGCTTTGCCAAGTGGCACCTTGCTCGTCTCTCTCCTGGGTGACAAACAACGCCAGTCCATAGAGCGTGTGACGAGGTTGTTATCTCTTTTGCATAAAAATGAGGACTTGCGCAGCGTCTACTTTGCGCTGTCGAGTGGTGAATCGTCAGCGGTTTCCAATGCGGGGGAGCTCCTTGAAGTGCTCACGCTCGGCTACGATGAGGAGTTGCGAGAAATTCTGAGGACGCTCAGTGATCCGACGCCACTTGCAGATCGGTTGGAACAAGTTATGGATGTTCTGAACGTCCATGTGGAGAACGAAGTCGACGCCTTGCGCGAAGCCCTCATAGAAGGAGATTTGCCGCTTTCTGCGCTCTCCGCCGAGTATGCGATGCGTCGGGAGTTTTTCGAGATCGCTTCTCTGGCGGAGGAGGTGGCCGCGCGAAATACTTGGCTCCATCCCCCTGTCGAAACCTCCCTCAATGGGGAGGCTCGACTCTAAGTTGTCTCCGGCCCGGAAAGGAACCCAGTTTTGCAGCTGAGAATGCAGGGAGAACAAGGCCGAGAGGCCGCAGTGGAGGGCACACGTCATCTTTCCCGATCTCTGTGGCTTCGTGGCTTGTTGGGAAATATTTCTCCGCGTCCGGAAATCGACGTCTTGGCGGCCCGAATGCGAGAGGTCCTGATTGCCAAGGGAGAAAGGCTCTATCGTCGAGGTGGGGCTGCCGATGACATTGGCTTCATCGTGAGCGGGACGATCCGACAAGGGGATCGAGAAGGCCTTCGCTTCAGATCGGGCGATGTTCTCGGTTTTATCGACGCGATGCAGGGTAGAGCTCATCGTCACGATGCGGTTGCTTTGGAGGATACAGTTGTTCTTTTGTTGTCGGTCGAGGATTGGTTGGAATTCCTCGAGGACAATTTCGACTTCCTTCAAAAGATGATGCTCACGCGGGTCACACGGCTACCGTTACGCACCTACGATGGGGAGGAGACGTCAAAGCTATTGCGTCTTTCTGGTGAAGAACTCCTCGAACCGAAAGAAAAGCGGCGGAGTGCTCTCTACGTACGGATGCTTCTGGCTCTTCATGCCTGTTTGCTTTTTCGCAACGCGAGTATCCAAGCCGTGGCCCAATTGGCTCGAAGCGCCCGGACAATAGCTGTGTCTGAGCAGACACCTCTGCGGCGTTGGGCTAAGGGGATTTTTGTTGTTATCGAAGGGCAGGTTCAATTTCAGGCTAGGCGAGGAGAGGTAGAGCTCGATGAAATAGCGGGGCCGAGCGAGCTCCTCGGATCCGTAGTGCCTCTCGGCGAGGCACTCGAGGAGTTCGTCGTAATTGGCCGGCCTCGTGGACGGGTGCTTTTTATTGATCAGGAGTTGTTCTTCGATGTGATGGAGGATCACTTCGATCTTGCTCTGTCCGTTTTGTCCTTCATCGCCGTTCAAATCGAAGAACGAAACGTTCAGGATGAAAGTAGCACACAAAGCGCTCATTCCGATGCTCTCCTTGTCGCGCCACCGAAGCGTGATGAACGTGAGTAGGAGCGTCGACGCTTTTTGCTCAGACTTTCTGCCGTGGTTGGAGTTGGGCTAGAGCACCAACACACAACCTCGAAGGCCCTCGCCGCCGCTCACCGGCGGGAGGGCGAGGCGAGGCCTTTCCCAGCGCTCTGCTCGATATGCCGGGTTTCTGATAGGAACGTAATCTCAGAGCCCCTTTGGGGCTCGGGAGATACGTCCTCAAGGGGGCTTAGCGAGGGGGAGGTCCATAAAGCGTTGTGCGGTGATTGGCGTAGCCACAGCTGGGAAGCTCGAACGCCCGGACCAATGTGCCGGAAGGATCGACCTCGTGAAGGGCCCCAGTGTTGCTTGATGTGACGAGAGTATTGCCGTTTGGCAAGTGCTGAGCGTCGCCCAAGGTGCCAGATCTGCCGGCACCAGAGTAGCTCCACTCTTTCGCTACCGTCATATTTGTCGTGTCGATCCTGAGCTGAATGGCGCTCGAGTTGGTGTCACTCCCGAGGGGGCCGTTGTTGAATAGCACGAGATGGTTGGGATCGTAGAGGTGGTGGCCATGCTGAATTTCCCATTTCCAATCATCTCCGCGGAAGTCGCTGGCGCTTCCCCCAAGTGCCCACTGGAGATCTCCTTCAGCAGAGATCTTGACGATGACATCTCGTTCACGGTCCGAAACCGTGAAGCTTTGATCGTAGGAGTTGTACTGAATTGAGTTGACGTGGCAGAGTTCCCTTCCACTGTTCTCGAAAGGTTCGAGAACGTTCCACATGTCATAGAGAAGTGTGTCATTTTGTCCATTTTCATCGATGGTTCGGATGGCGTCGCAGCCGCTCTCGCTGCCCTTTTTTGCGATGTAGGCGACTCCGCCGGGGATCACCGTAAAGTCGTGATGACTCGTGCTGAGAGGGATCTGTTGTTCACTCGAGCCGTCAAGAGCAATCTTGTAGAGATAGCCCGCATCGGACGAGCCGCTAACGTTGAGATCGCGTGCAAACATGGATTTGCCGTCATAGGAGAGACGCGCGCGAGTGATTCCATCGAATCCGCCACTGCCACCTTCCGTGCTGATTTCATAGGACCAGACGAGTCGACCTCGATGGTCCATGATCCATGCCCAGTTGTCGGTCAATCCAGAGGAAGTAACAATGAACCCTGGAGCAACCGACGCCGAGCTGGGACCCATCTCCGGGTCGACACTGATGGGGCCTCCGTTGCCCAAGGGGCCAGTTTGAAGTGTCTGACTGTCGCTTAAGCAAAACTCGTCGCCGGAAGCGACTGCAATGCGATAGTAGTACTTCGTGTTTTCGGTCATGCCCAGAAGAAGGGTTCGGTGGTTGGGGGCCTCGAGATCCACGGGAGCCAACAGTCTGTATCTCGTTTCCCCGAATTGGATAGCGGCCTGTTCTATTCCCGCCATATTCGTGTTGAATTCGATGATGCCTACCGTTTGCATCTTCGGGGCTATTTCTGCTCGTTCGGTCACGATTTCGCAATTGACTTCGCTCCTGCCGGAGGTGATTTGCTCCAGACCATCGGGAGAACTGCTGTCGATTTCTGGGCTATTGTCCATCGTGCCGCCATCATCGCCTCCCTCGCCATCGCTCATTGCGTTGGCTCCGCCCATGCTTTCAGTTCTCTGATTGGTCTCGGAGTCGCCTCTACATGAAACGAGGTGGGAGGCGAAGTAGAGCGCAATAGATGCAATGGGAAGCAGTGGCCAGCGAGACGGAGGACGAATGCGACAAGTCTTGGTCTTTTGAGGAGAGCCTGCTTGGTCACGATTTGTGCTCGAGAGATTCTCTTGTGGGGGAGTATCCATAGTCAGAATTCGATAGGTGGGACGTCGACAGGCTTTTAGTATTGCTTGTCGTGGGGGGCTTGGCGCCAATTGCCACCATGATCGGTGAATTTTACTCAAGGGGGCACGTCGGTTGGAGAGTCTGGCGTCGACTCGCAAGTGGTCACTATAACAGTATTGACGGCTCACCGCTTGGAGATGGGCATTGTCTTTTTGGAGAACTTTCTTCTACCTGGGTACGATTCCGTGCCTACGCACAATAACGAGATCTTTGGGACGACGCAGGTAGCCGGACTGAACAGAGGTAGGAAATCCACTCCTCAGCACCTACTCGGCGGTTTGCTGAGGGGGCGAAAAAAAAGTAGGGCCCGCGCTTTGCTGAGAAGACACGCGGTTGACGTCCTGCCTTTTTGAGACCGAATGAGTTCGGGTTGTTCGATCAAGGGTGAGTCGATCACGAGCGGAAGCGAAAGGGAATCGTCGAGCCAAACGCCGTCGGCGAGCAATCGGCGGTCTGCGCGGAACGGGCTCAAGCGAAATTCAACTTAAACGTTTTTTCTTTCCTGTGTAGCTGGACCAGGGCCGAGATTGCCTTCATGGTAGCGCTAACATGACGAATCCCCGCTTCTTTATCCTTACTGGTTGCCTTGTAGCTGGACTCTTTTTGTATTCCTGCAATGAAAAGAGCTTTGAAGACTTCGGCGATGATGGCGGACAAGCCACTGGTGGCGGAGGCTCCGCTAGTGGTGGGACCGGTGGCACCGATCCCACGGTCTGTATCGGAGGAGGCGGCGGTTCCGATGGGTGGGGAGGCGCAGGCGGCCTTGCCGAGAACTTGGCGGGTACCCCAGTGGCTAAGCACGGCCACCTTACGATCTCGGACACCTATCTGGTGAGCGAGTGCGGTGCTCGAGTTCACCTGAAGGGAGTGAGCAGTCATTGGCTCAATTGGGAAAACGACGGCTACGCGCTCAGCCTCGAAGCGCTCGAGTTCATGCGCGACGAGTGGAATCTCAATGTGATCCGTGCGGCGATGGGGGTTGATCCTGCGGGAGCCTATCTGGATTCCCCAGCAGGAATGCTTAGTCAAGTGGAGACGATGATTGAAAACGCCACGGAAGCGGGCGTTTATATCATCGTCGACTATCACTCCCACGATGCTGAGGACAACCAGGAGGAAGCTATCGCGTTTTTCTCCGACATGTCGGAACGCTACGGTCATTTGCCGAATGTTCTTTTTGAAACCTACAATGAGCCAGACGATACCTCCTGGTCGGAGCTGCGGCCTTATCATCAGGCGGTGGTCGACGCGATTCGTGCCAGCGACCCAGATGATCATGAAAATATCACTATTTTGGGAACTCCGACTTGGGACCAAGATATCGATGAGGTGATTGGGAAGACGATCGAGGACGACAGTTCCATGTATACTGTGCACTTTTACTCATGTGATCACACGAGTACGTATCTCAACCGAGCTAAGAATGCGTTCGGTCAAGGGGTGCCTATCTTCGTGACGGAATGGGGTGCCACGAGCGCCGACGGTGGTGTTGACGGAACGCCGGTCTGCGATACGGAAGCGGATCAATGGCTCAAATGGATGGAAGCCAACTCGGTTGGCTGGGCAGCTTGGAAACTCGACAATTGCAACTGGGAGATCCAGGAAAATGGCGTGGCGGATACGAGTTGCTTGCTCAGCGAGGACGCGCCGGTTGACGGTCCTTGGAACGAGGATGACCTCAACGGCCATGCTCCGTACGTGGTCGAGTGGATGAAGAAGTAGGAATTCAAGTGTCTCAAAGGGCGCCGGTTCGGTCCGGCTGCGAAAAACGGACGGTGCTCCAGCAAAAAGCCACGCCGCAAGCACCGCGTCACAGACCGTGCAGCCAATCGACGAGGTTGGCGCAAAGGGAATGATGGAATTTCCGTTAGCTACTCCCGTCTGTCACGTCGTCGTTTCCTTGCTCGTACGATCCCGGAATGCGCGTTCCGAACACCGCATAGAGAACCGGCAAGACCACGAGGGTGGCCAGCGTGGACGTGATCATTCCTCCGACCACGACAGTAGCCAGAGGGCGTTGGACCTCGGCGCCCACCCCGGTATTGAGGGCCATGGGTATGAAACCCAACGCGGCCACGAGCCCAGTCATCAGTACCGGGCGAAGCCGGCTTTCTGCCGCTTGGGTGATGGCTTCAAGGGGAGCATATCCCCGCCTTAGCAGCTGCATGACCCAGGAGACGAGCACCATGTCCCCTAACACCGCGACCCCGGACAGTGCAATGAAGCCGACGCCTGCCGAAATGGAAAACGGCATGTCGCGAACCCACAAAGCGATGATGCCACCGACCGCCCCAAAAGGAACGCCCGTAAAGACGCGAATCGCGTCCGCTGCTCGGCCGTAGGCGACGTACAGGAGCGAGAAGATCAAAAGAAGCGCAACGGGGACCACGATGAGCAGGCGCTTTTGGGCGCGCTCCATATTTTCGAATTGGCCGCCGAGAGTCGTGTAGTATCCCTCGGGGAGCTCGAGTTGTTTGCGCAGTAGATGGCGTACCTCTCTCACGAACGAACCGACGTCGCGCCCCCGCACGTTGCTCTGCACGATGACGCGCCGTTGGGCCCATTGTCGCTGGATCGTCGAAGGTCCTTCGAATACCTCGATGTCGGCGAGTGCGGAGAGCGGTACCTGCGCTCCCGATTCAGTATGGATCAAAAGTCGACCAATGCGCTCGGCGGAGCTGCGAGCGTCTTCACCCAAACGCAACACCAGATCAAAGCGGCGCTGCCCCTCGACGACTTCACCCACCTTGCGTGTGCCCAGCGAATCGACGACTTCCAGGATTTCGCCGGCCAAAACGCCATAGCGCCCGGCTGCTTGACGGTCGATGTCGATGGCTAGCATTGCCTGGCCGGTGAGCTGCTCGACTGTGACGTCTTCGGCGCCGGGGATTTGCTCGACGGCGCTGCGAACCTCGTCGGCCTTGGCGCGCAGAGTGTCGAAGTCATCGCCGAAAATCTTGATGCCCACGTCAGAGCGTATTCCCGCAATCATCTCATTGACTCGCATCTCGATGGGTTGAGTGAAGAGAGTGCGCATTCCCGGCATTCCCCTGAGCGCGGTGGACATGGCGCGGACGAGCTCGTCCTGGGTCTCACCCTTGGTCCACTCGTTTCTCGGCGTGAGGGTGATGAATACGTCGGAGACCTCGAGCCCCATGGGATCGGTGGCAACCTCGGCGGAGCCCGTTCGAGTCCACACATGCTCGATTTCGTCGGGAAACCGGGAAAGCAGGAGCTTTTCGATTTGCGTGCCGTAGCGGACCGACTCGTCGATCGAGATCCCGGCCATGCGAACGGTGTTGATGACAACGGCCTGTTCCCGCAGTCGCGGGACGAACTCCGAACCGAGACGTGAGCCGAGCATGGCACTCTGGAGCACCACGAGCCCGGCCAGCGAAAGGACCAGCTTGCGGTGGTTCAAAGCCCAACGAAGCACGGGCCGATAGAGGCGTTTGAGCCACCCCACCATTGGATTTTCATGCGGTCCCTTGCCTTTCTTCAAGCTATAGCTGGCGAGCACGGGCATGAGCGTCAATGACAGAAGCATGGAGCCGGCCAGTGCGAAGATCACTGTGAGCGCCATTGGTCGAAAGAGCTTTCCTTCCACCCCTTCCAGCGCCAGCACAGGTAGATAGACGATTGCAATGATGAGCTCGCCGAACAGAGTCGGTTTGCGCACCTCGACTGCCGCGTCTCGCACGATCTCCTGCACGCTTCTTCCCGAAGCGTCCTCGCCCAGCCTGCGCTCCGAATTTTCCACCATGATCACGGAGCTGTCGACGACCAGACCGAAATCGATGGCGCCCAAGCTCATCAGGCTACCTGTAATGCCGAAGCTCAGCATGGCGTTGAACGCGAACAGCATCGAAAGAGGGATGGCGAGCGCGACGATGAGCCCCGCGCGCAGGTTGCCGAGAAAGGCAAATAATACGGCAATCACGAGCAGTGCGCCCTCGAGCAGGTTATTTCGCACAGTGTCGAGCACCTGGTCGACAAGATCGTTCCTGTTGTAGAGAGGCGTTACCTCGACGCTTTCGGGAAGGCTCCGCTGCACTTCGATGAGACGCTCTTCTAGCTTCCGGGTGATTTCCCGGCTGTTTTCTCCCATGAGCATGAAGCCCAGGCCCAACACTGCTTCGCCTTTTCCCTCAGCGGTGACCGCTCCTCGGCGGATCTCGTGACCAAGGCGCACGTCGGCCACGTCATGGAGATGAATCGGGGTGCCGTTCACGTTGGCGAGGACCATTGTTTCGAGATCTTCGATCCCCGTAACCAGACCCTGGCCCTGGATCAGTTGCGACTCGCCAGCTTGCTGGAGCACTCCGCCCCCAGCGTTGCGGTTGCCGCGCTGCAGAACGCGGGCCACGTCGTCGAGCGTGAGATCGTGTTTGACGAGACGCTCGGGCTCGACGATCACATGGTACTGTTTTTCGTAGCCGCCCCATGTGTTGATCTCGGCAACGCCTGATACTTGGACCATCTGCGGGCGAATCACCCAGTGGTGCAACGTGCGTAGTTCCTGAGCAGAAAACGTCTCACTGCGCAGCACGTATTGGAAGACTTCGCCGAGCCCAGTCGCCATCGGACCGAGAGCTGGGCGCTCCACTCCATCGGGAAGCTCGACTGCCGCCAGCCGCTCGCTGACCACTTGTCGCGCCAAATAGATGTCCGTGTCATCCTCGAAGAGGGCAGTGACTTGGGAGAAGCCGAACTTCGAGATCGAGCGCACCTCGGTCAGGCCGGGCAAACCCGAAATGGCTTGTTCGATGGGAAACGTGATCTGTCGTTCCACTTCCAGCGGAGACAAGGCAGGAGCCGTCGTGTTGATCTGCACCTGTACCGGAGTCGTGTCCGGAAAGGCATCGAAGGGCAGCTTGCTCAAGCTCACCAATCCTACAACCATCAGCACTCCCGTTGCCAGGAGCACCACCGGACGGTAGCGAAGGCAAAGATCGATTAGCTTGGTGAGCATCACTCGTCTCCAGGAGGATCGATCTCACAGCAACCAGCTCCGATGCTTCCTGGTATGATCTCCGTGCGCAGCAGGACTGCTCCTGTCGTTACTACTTGGTCCCCCGGCTGCACCTGCCCCTCGACTTGAACGTGCTGACCCGCGCCCTGACGGTAGACGACACGCGGTTGGTAGACGCCTTGCCCAGCCCGAATGAAAATGACCTCTTTGTTGCCTACTCGCTGTACGGCGGAGCGAGGAATGGAGACGGCGGTTTTGGCTGCACCGACTTGGATATGGGCCTTCGCGAACTGGTTGGCGCGCAGGCTTCCTTTGGGATTGGGCACTTCGGCTCGGGCCGTGACGGTGCGTGTGCGTGGATCGACCTCGGCCGCGATCCAGGTGAGTTTACCCTCTAACGGAGGCTGCTCGGTGCCTTGGACCGCCACGAGAACCGTCTGTCCCAGTTCCACGCGGGGGGCGTGGGCTTCCGGAACATCACATAGAGCCCACATCATCGAGGTGTCGGCGATAGTAGCGAGCGATTCGCTCTCGCTGGCCAGAACACCCACTACGGCAGGCCGTCGGACTATGGTTCCGGCGATGGGCGAGGTCAAGGTGTAGCGTCCCGAAGGCGCAGCCTGGGCAGCTCCAGCCATTCGCAGGGTGGCTTGGGCGGCGCGGGCGTTGGCCTGTGCCGAGGCGAGCTCCTGTTCGGCGACCTCCACTTGTCGTTCGGAAGTGATGTTGTCTTCCAACAGCCTCTTCTGGCGTTCGAGGTTGGCCTTGGCGGTGCGTTCGCGCTGGCGTGCCTTCTGCAGTGCCCCCTGGATTTCTCCGACCTGTGTGCTTTCCAGATCGAAGAGCGGAGTGCCGGGCTCGACCTGCTCTCCCAGTTCCACTCGGACTCGTCGGACGACGCCGGGTACGATGGCCCGTACGTCGGCCACCTTGTCCGCATCGAAGGCGATGCGTGCCGTGCATTCTACGACGTCGGCTGCTTTCCCTGGTCTGGCGGTGACGGTTTGAATCCCTGCGCGATGTTCGAGTTTTGGTGATCGAAACCGCACTATCCGGTCCTCGATGGCCGCTTCCGCAGCTCCCGGTGGGGGAGCCCGTGGATTGCAGATGGGGCAGGCGGACTCCGGGAACCCGTGCTCTGCGCACCAGTCGCCCGCAGCCTTGAACTTGGGGGCTAGCTCTGGGTTGCACTTGGGGCACTTGGACTCGGGGAGAGCATGCTCGACGCACCAGTCGGCCGCTTGCTTTGCACCACCGGGGGGCGTTTGCGGGTTGCAGATCGGACAGGCGGACTCGGGAAATCCGTGCTCTGCGCACCAATCCCCGGCTGCTTTGAATTGGGGGATCAATTCCGGATTGCACCTGGTGCATTTGGATTCGGGGAGGCCGTGACCGCCGCACCAATCCGCGGAAGACGACGAGACAGGTTCAGGGGCAGAGACCTCCGGTGCAGAGGAAACGGTCGGAGCTTGTTGGGGCGCGGACTCCCTTTTGTCGCCATCTTTGCAGCTCGTCGAGATGGCCGACAGTACCAGAAACAACATGAGAGATACGACCGTCGATCTCATTGCAGGCACCTTAAGCCCCTCGCACGACTTCTTTCTGTCTTTTGCTCGTATGGGTGTGATTTTTCGATTTTGTGGGCGCGTTCTCGAGTAAACTTCATGACAAATTCCCTAGACTGGTTTGCGTCCACAAATGGACATTCCGTCCCCCGCAGGTGCTCGCCTCACCCACGGGCGGGTGAGGGCGAGCATCGGTGAAGCCTTTTCCAGCGCTTTGTTCGAGGGGCCGTGGTTCTTGATTGGAACGCATCTCGCGACCCCTCTGGGTTGATGAGATGCATTCTAGTGCCTCGGCAACTCACGTTTCGAGCGGTTTCGAAGCCCTCCCA
The DNA here is from genome assembly GCA_964440025.1 of uncultured Polyangiaceae bacterium. Taxonomy (GTDB): domain Bacteria; phylum Myxococcota_A; class Polyangia; order Polyangiales; family Polyangiaceae; genus NIC37A-2. Next base: position 17,766 of record CAYTRQ010000063.1, read on the forward strand.
GAAGTG
>CAYTRQ010000064.1:0-17504 GCA_964440025.1 uncultured Polyangiaceae bacterium
GTGAGTTGCCGAGGCACTAGTTCGCGTCCACAAATGGACGCGAACCAACAAGCAAGGAAGCGTTCAGCGTCACAATCCAGGCGAAAAAGCGAAGTCGACCGCCCTCGCCCCGCAAGGGGCGGGCGACGAAGCGCCATTTGTAGACGGGATCTAGCTAGTTCGCGGGAGCCTTTTCCAGGCGCATGGCTGGTCCGCGTCGTTGAAAAGCGTGAGAGGAGTGGCGCCGTGAGCTTGGCTTACGGAATATTGACGTCTTGGGGCAGGGGCCACTCCTTCTCTGGCGCCAGGAGATCTCGGGCGAGCTGGACTTCGACGAGATCGATGGCTGGGCTCTTTGCAACCTTTTCGAGCTCTTCCTTGCGGCGCTGGGGTTCTTGGCTGGTGAGGGCTGAATAAAAGAGCGCTTCGGTTTCCTGAATTTTCCCTTCGGCGGAACGAAGTAGGCTGGCCGCGTCGATTTGGCCGAGCCCAAACCGACGCAGCAAAGCGGGCCAGCCGCTCGCATCGGTGGCCATCGAGAGGGCGACGCTTGGTAGTTGGTCTTGTTTGCCCCCTTGACGCTGTTCGACGAGGGCGTGCCAGAGAGCGATGTAGATCAGATCTTCGCTTTTGATGTTGAGATCGAGAGCCCGCTGGGTTGCTTTGCGAGCCATGCGAACGTCTCCGGTTGCTAGCGCACTTCGCGCCATATCCGTGAGCGTGTAGGTCAATTCAGAAAGATTCTTCCCGCTGGCGCTCAGAGCCCGAGCGTAGGCTCGGTGCGTGGCGCGTCGCTCCCCATAGTGTTCGAGAATCCTCGCCAGTAAGCGCTCGACGGAAGCATCCGGGGTTTGGGGAAGCGCCATGGCTCGCGCGGTGAGGGTCCTTTTCAGCGCGATTTCAAGCGCTCGAGCCGCCTGATCGCTGGCCTGACGGGTCCTCAGGAGGACGAAACGCAACTCCGCGATATGAGCCTCGGCGAGGACATCTCCTTGGGAGCGTGCGATCTGGGACGCTTGGTCCAACGTGGCGAGCGCTTGTTCCGCGCCGCTCACTTGGTGCTGGACTTCCGCGAGTCGGATCCACGTGGCCGGTCGAGTGCTTTTCCGACTCGCCTGCTTGAGGAGCGGTAGCGCGCGTTTGGTGTGGCCGAGTCGGATCTCCAAGTTGGCCAGCATGCGGTGCAGACTGCGAGACGACTCTGTGTCTTCAGGGAGTTTTTCTCCTGCCAAATCGAGCAAGGAGCGGGATTCGGAGAACGCCATGCGCGCGGCTTTGATTTGATCCGTTTCTCCGAGCTCGAGCATGGCTCGCAAAATCAGCGACAAGGACCACGCCAAGGCTTCGGGTGACGTCTTGGGGCCCACGGTTTGAGCCAGCAGGGTGGTTGCGACCTCGGGCAACCCGAACTCGAGGAGCATCATCGACAGCGGCATGGCGTATTTGAGCTCGCCGGGACTCGCTCGATAGGTTTTGATGGCTGCCCAAAGCGCGCCGGCATCACTGAGGTAAGCTGGCAGATTGGCTTCCGTTTTGGGATTGCGTCGAGCGCTATCCATGAGGCGGAACAGTTGCAACCATGCTTCCGGATTGTTCTTCTTTCCGGCATCGACCAGCAGCTCTTGGGCGCCGTTTGGCAACGCTCGAGTGAGGTCCGCATTCGTGAGGAGTTCCAGGGCCTGGAGTGGCTCTCCCTGTCTGAGCGACAGTGCCATCAGTGCCGGAGCACCGGTGCGGATGGCTCGGTAGGCTTCGAGTGCCTCTTCACGATCCCCCATCGATTCTGGGTTGCGTGACAGGGCAGAACTGTCCAGGGCAGCCTTCATCCAGGCGATCGTTGCTTGCTGAGCTTCTTGGTAGGCCTGTCGACTTGGATCCACGGTGGCCCGGGCCAAGGTATGACGAACTCGGTGCCCCGCTCGCGAAAGAGGAGTTTCTCCTTGTGTGGCGAGCTCCCAGCTGGCCATGGCCTTGAGGTGTTCACGAACGTCCTTTTGCACCGATTCGTCGCTGGAGAGCTCGAGAACTCGCTCATAGAATGCTTGAGCTCTCCCAGCATCGCCGCGACGGGCGGCGGCGTGCGCCGCGAGAAGCAGCGCATGATCTTGTCCGGCCAACGCCGCGTCGATGGGATCGTCTGCACGGAGTAGCAAAAGGGCGCCGGTGGCGGTGTCCTCCGCGGCTTTTTCGTACCCCTTCTCGAACAGCCTCTCGGCGCGGCTGAGTTGATATTGCACGACGCCGGCAAGTTGCAGCCTCTCTTCGACGGAACGATCGGTTGAGAGCAGTGTCTGGTGAGCGACTTGGGGAAATTTCTTTGCCTCCACCGGGGTCGCCCGGGCGTCCGGCTGCACGGGCACGCTCTTGGGGGGCAGTGGCGTGCTGCCGGCGCATCCAAGAGTTCCCCATAGCGTGGCTACGGTGAGGGCGATCGCTCTGCCCGCGGAGAAAACCACTGCCCGGGCGGGTCGGTTCCACTGTAAGTACCGCACGCCAGTGGTTGTAGAAGGCCAGCAGCCCGAGCGCTACTCGGTGGGCTTGGCGGCGGCTTGACGCCATCAGCTCCCCAGAACGCATCCGAGGGAGCGGGCGTCTTGTGCTTTTGGTAGGCTCATCAGGGATGAGCGACGAACCGCCCTCTCCAGGTCCCCCCGATCGGGCGCCGCCACCGGCAGATCCGCCGAAGGGCGAGGAGTCCAAGGAGACGTCTGCATCCGGTTCTCAGGCAGGCGTTTCGGAACGTGCGGGGAGGCAGGAGGGATCTGCTTCCGCGATTTCCTCCGTTGCAGGACGAGAGGCTTTCGATGAGGGGAGTCTCCGTCGAGCTGCGAGCAGGGCTTCCCAGAAATCCTCGTGGCCGGCTGTGCCCCAGCAAATCGCCGATTTCGAGATCGTTCGTCGTCTCGGTGTGGGAGGAATGGCCGAGGTCTTCTTGGCAAAAAAGCGGGGGGCAGAGGGGACCTACAAACTGCTCGTGCTCAAACGAGTGCTGCCTGACTATATCAGTAGTCGTCGCTTCCGCGTCATGTTCGCGGACGAAGCCCAGCTCGCGACCCGTCTCAACCATCCAAACATCGTCCAGGTTTACGACTTTCAGGATTACGGCGACGAAGGACAACTCCTGAGCATGGAGTATGTCGACGGCCCCGATCTCCGTGCCTTGAGCAAGGCTGCCAAAGCCGCTGGAACGCGCCTGCCTCCCCCGGTGGCGGCCTATATCGTGCTCGAAGTTGCCAAGGGGCTCCATTATGCCCACGAGCGTAAAGACGAAAGAGGTGTTCCGCTCGAAATCGTCCACCGCGACGTTTCTCCGCAAAATATCCTGCTCAGTTATGATGGAGCGGTGAAAATTGCGGACTTTGGGATTGCGAGTGCCAATCTGTTTCGCGAGGAAGAGGGAGTTCTCAAAGGAAAAACGGGCTATATGTCGCCGGAGCAGGCTTCGGGACAACGAGTCGATCGGCGTACGGATATCTATTCACTAGGGGTGGTTCTTCATGAGCTGCTGACGGGACGTCCTTTGCACGGTGGTCTCGAAGGAGATGCGTTGCTTGAGGCGGTGCGTGCCGGGCGGGTCGAGCCCCCGAGTACCTATGCGCTCGGCATTCCGCCTGAGCTCGACGAATTGACATTGCAAGCCCTTGCTGTCGACCCCGAGAAACGTTTCAAGACGGCGAGGGATCTCTCCGTGGCTCTGGGGCGTGCGCTTTTCAGTATGGGTGAGCTCGTTGATGCGCATGTACTCGAAACGACCGTCTTCGATCTGATTGGCCAGCGAAATCACGAAGGCTCGATCGAGGCGACGCGGGAGCCCACATCTGGCTCGGAGGAAGGGAGCGAGGGGACCTATGATCCAGCAGAAGGGACTCCCGTGCAGCCTCTTCGGGCGACGCGGGAGGCCGGTCGAGAGGTGCGTCACGTTGCCGTCGTCTCCTTGGGGTTGTCCGGGCAGGAGGAACTCGTGGAGCAATTGGGAGCAGAGGGGGCGCTCGTGGAGTTCGAGCGTTTGACTGCCACGATCGAAGCCATTGCGTTCAAGCGCAATATGCGGATCGATTGGTATCGAGATGAGAGAGGATTTCCTCTGCATGCCCACGCCGTGGCCGGCCTTCTGGGCAATCCCACAGGAGCTGCCGCGGACGCGGTGTGGTTCGCCGTAGACGTGCACGATGGGGTCGGGGCCGCTCGAGATGATTTGGATGCCACGTTTCAGGCGAACATTGGAATCGTACGAAGTTTAGCCAGTGGTCGACGCGATCCGTCGGGGCATCTCATGGATCACCTGCTTGCGGAACAGGCCCCTTTTCTCGCGGATCTGTTGCGCCGTCGTGCCCCTGCGGGGGCGAGTCTCGTTGCAGGTGGGCTCTACCGTTTGGTCCGCAGGGATTTCCTTTGGGGGGATGCCCCCACGATCGAACGGGACGAGGAGGCCGATGAACACCTGCCGCCGCGCATGCGAGTTTATCAGTTGCTCCGCGGGCTGACCCGGGAAGAAAAGCGACAGGAAGTTTCACTGGCTCCGAATGAGCTTATCGGCCGTGACGCGGAAATAGCCGACTTGCACGCTGCCTACTATCGTGCTGTTGGGCAGGCACCGGGTGAATCACAGGCTTCGGCATTGGTCGTTTCGGGCGAACTCGGCATCGGCAAAACGGCTCTTGTCAACGCGTTTGTCAACGAGCTTCCGCCCGACGCTCGGGTGCTCCGCGTTGATTGTGCGCAGTCCCGCCAAGATGTCCCCTATGGTGTGGTTGCGGACATGCTTCGCGAGCTTTCGGGAACCCACCCTGAGCAAGCTCTTGGAGAAGCGCTTGCTCGGGTTGCCGCAGCGTTGGAGTGGGATCCCAACGGTGAAGGGCACGATGTGCTCATCCGCCTTGCCGAACTGTGCACGGCGCGACTTGGAACGGTGCACGACGACGTCGAGGTCGTTCACCAACGGCAGCAGATTCAAACTGGCCTGGGCGAATTCGTCGCGCGTGCCACCATCGAAGGGCCCTTGGTGATCGTAGTCGATGCCCTTCAATGGTGCGATCAGGGCAGCCTGGCGATTATCGATCACCTCCTCAAGTTGGATCGGCGGTTGCCCGTTTTGGCGCTTCTGGTGACGCGTCCCGAAAAGCGGGTGGCCGCCTCGATCGAGGGTGCTCTACGGCTCGATTTGGCGGGTCTCTCGCCGGAAAGCCAAGCAAGGCTTCTACAGGTTCGTTTGGGAGTCGGGCCTGGGGTCGAACGCGTTTGTGCGGATGTGTTTCCGCGCGCGGCAGGAAATCCGTACTTCCTTCTGGAGATGGTGGATGCCCTGCTCGAGCGGGGAGTTTTGGAGATCCGGGAAAATGAATCGGGCTCTCCAAGTTTGGAACGGATCGACGTGGCGGGAAGTGTCGTGGCCTTGCCAACCACGCTCGAACAACTGATTGCCGACCGTTTGACCGAGCTTTCTGCGGAGGAGCAGGAACTTCTCGATTGGATTGCCGTCGCAGGTGGCCCCTGTCGCATCGTCGATCTCCAGCAGTTGTTCGGAAGTCGGCTCGACGAAGTTCTCAAAAAGCTGGGCGAGCGCGGGCTCACGGAAATCGAGGAAGGTCTCGTGGACGTTCAGCACCCCCTCACCCGAGACGTTGCCTATCGAGCGATGTCCACCGAGGATCGCCAGCGTCTCCATCGCGGGCTAGGAGAGTTGCTGGGGGGTAGTGGACAGAGCCGTGGTCTCGCTGCCGCAGCCGTGGCTCGACATCTGGCTCGGGGCGGCAGTCATGATCAAGCCGCCGAGCTCTATTTGGAGGCAGCGGGAGCGGCACGGGCCAGCTACCAAATGGATATTGCTACCCGCTGCTACAGGAAGACGATTTCCATTTTGCCCGAAAACGATCCGCGACTCCTGGAGGCCTACGAAGCCCTCGAAGCGATAGCTCGCAACGAGGGCCACTGGAAGGAACGTCGAGCTCACCTCGACGCGTTGCGGCAGCTGGCCCTGCGGTATGCCAAGGGGTATTGGGTAGCTACGGCGCTGTTGAGGAGTGCTCGCTTCGAGCTTGATACGGGGCATTTGGCTAGGGCGGCCCATTTGGCCAAGCTCAGTGAGTCTGGAGCGCTCTCGACCGGATCGCAGGTCGTGGCGATCCAGGCTCGTGGCTTGCTCGCCGAAGTTCTGCGGGATTTAGGGGATATGCAGGGCGCCCTTTCTGCAGTGGATCGGGCGCTCGCGGCTGCCGATCACCCCGATGTGACGGCTCGTTTGCGGGCCGAGATCTTACGTGCCAAGGGCACATTGCTTCGGCGCGTGGGGCGCGTCGTCGAGGCGTTGGATGCGTATTCCGAATCGATAGCCGTGTTTCAAAGAGTTGGTGCCCGCCGCATGGAGGCTCGTGCCAAGAGCTCGCTCGCTTTCGCTCTCTATGCCTTGGGAAGGTATGAGGACGGCATTGGTTTGGCGCAGCAAGCGATTAGCATCGACTCGGCGATTGGCGGCCGTTTTCAGACGGCCAAAACCTTGACGAATGTAGGGCTTTGTTATGCTGGAGCCGGTGACTACGATACGGCTCTGGACTATTTGCAACAAGCCAGAGAGGCCAACGAGCGATATGGCGAACGTGACTCACGGGCCGATACTCTACTCTCCACTGCGGAAGTGCTGCTCGAACGGGGGGACGTGGAGGAAGCCTCGATCCTTGTTGGAGATGCGGGGGCGCTCATTCGGCTGACGGAAAGTCGCTACGATGCGATCCACGAGCGCCTGCTCCGGGCTCTTTTGGCTCGCGCCCGTGACCAGACGCAGGATGCCGTGGCGCGATCGTTCGAGGCGCGTCAGGCGGCGGAGGCTCAGGCCTATGCCTCCTTCCATTTTTATGCGATGGCCATTGAAGCGATGGCGCGTGTCGAGGCAGGAGAGCACCATACAGGCATCCTCTTGGCGACCACTGCGCTCGGTGCCATCGAGACATTGCAGGGCTCCGAATATTCACTGACGATTCGCTCGCTCTGTGTTGCTGCGCTGGAGCGCGCGGGTTCCCCTCAAGCTCCAGCCATGCGTCGCCGTTCGGCGAAGTTTGCCCAGGAGCGAGCCGATGCGATTCGGGATCCGGGTCTTTGGCGCGCATTTCTGGACCGAGGACCCGTTGTGGCGCTCTTGGGTCGTCGCGGACAACCTGCGGCTCTCGAGTCACAAGGGAGCTTGATCTCGTGACGGCGCCGCCTCAGCGATTGGCTTTGGTTCTCTCTGGGGGGGGCGCCCGAGGCGCCTATGAAGTGGGCGTCCTTTCCTACCTGTTCGAGGAATTTCTGCCCACGCACCGTCTTCCGCTGACGGTCGACATCGTTTGTGGCACCAGCGTGGGAGCCATCAACTCGGCTTATCTCGCTGCAACCCTTTCCGCTCCGCGGGCGGGGATTCACCGGCTGGTCGAGTTGTGGGAGAACCTCGAGCTCGATCGGGTCTTGGGATTTGGGTGGCGTCAGGCAGCGCTGTTGCCGCGGATGCTTCGAACTGGCGCGGCGACGGGAGTGTTCGATGTTTCTCCGATGGCCAAGTTGATCAGTCGTGAGGTTCCGTGGAAAGACATTGGACGAACCATGCGCAAAGGGGCTTTGCGTGCGCTCTCGATCACATGCACCGAGGTGTTCACGGGGCGAACCGTGCTCTTCATGCAGACCGGACGAGGCACGAGTCTCCCGTCTCACGCGCCGCCCCGTACGCTGATTCGATCGGAGCGTATCGGGCCACATCACGTGCTTGCTTCCGCTTCGATTCCGATCCTGTTTCCGCCCGTGCCGGTGGGTCGGCAGCTGTATATCGATGGCGGTCTTCGTCAAAATACACCGATTGCGCCCGCGTTGAGGCTCGGGGCGACCCACGTGCTCGTGGCAGGGACGTCTCGGGAAGTGCGAGGGATCATGCCCCCCACGGATTTCAAAGAGCCCACGACCGCGTTCGTGCTCGGTAAGGTTTTCAACGCGCTTTTGCTCGATCATCTCGACAATGATCTCGCTCATGTCTCGTTGATCAACGACTTATTGGCTAGTGGTGAGGCAGCGCACGGGCCGGGGTTCATTCCGGATCTCAATCGAGCCGCGGTGCAGCGGGGGGGGCGTGCCGTGCAGTCGGTGGAAACGCTGATTGTTCGTCCATCCGTCGCCTTGGGAGCGATCGGTGCGCGCTTTCTCAAGCGGCACACCATCCGCACTCGGTCTCAACTCGCTCGGCGATTGCTGGAATGGCTCGATTCTGGGAGTGAGGCTGATCTCGCGAGCTATCTCTTGTTCGATGGTGGCTACGCCAAGGAGTTGATCGAGCTCGGGCGGGCCGATGCGCGCGCCCAGCGACAGAGAATCGGCGACTTTCTTTCCAGCGTGATCGACCGCCCCCCCGAGCCACCACCGGGAAGCGAGGGGGCTGCCTATTCATTTCCGCCCCCCGCTGTGGGATGAGCCGAAAAAAATTCAATCGAGCTGGGCGAGAGCGTCCTCGATTTCGCTCACTGCCTTGCTGTCGCCGGCTGCGCGGGCCTTGGGCAAACCAGCTTCGAGCCAGCTCCTTGCTTCTGCCTTGCGTCCCTGTTCGCTGAGCATCTGCCCGACCATCAAATACTGTGGCACGTAGTCGGGATCGCTGTTGCGGAGACCTTCGAAGATGTTGAGGGAATCCTCCACTCGACCGAGTTTTCGGTATTCCATGGCCAGGGCATATTGCGCGAATGAGTCGGCGGTGCCGCTTTGAACCATCTGCTCCAGTAGTGCGAGACGTTTGGCGGAGGGGACAGCGGCGGACGTGGGCGGCTTGTCGTCAGAACTGGACATTGTGACTACGTATACCCCATTCGGCGGTCGTGGCGCGACCCGGTGCGATGGGGCTGCGCGGAGGCCCTGGATCGGGCCCTTGGGCGGTCTGAAAAATGCTCCGCAAGGCTCCACGAGAGCTCGAACAGGCAATGACGGCCCAAGAGATGGGGGCATCGAGCTGTTGAACGGTCGACGGCAAAGAGCCGGTCGCGCGATGACAGAAGTGAGCGCGCGTGCTGAACTTTTCGCATGCTGGATGGCAGGGAAGTGCTCGACTTTTGGTATGGGCCGCTCGGGCCGGAAGGGCTGGCGGAGCCCGAAAAGCGTTCGCGCTGGTTTAGTCGGGACGCCGAATTCGACCGAGAAATTCGCGAGCGGTTTGCTGCGCTCCATGCACTCCTCCTGAGCGGACAGCGGCCCGCCTGGAGCCGTGAGCCATCCGGTCTGGTGGCAGCGGTGATTGTGCTCGATCAGTTCTCACGCAACATGTTCCGTGGAACGGCCGCGATGTATGCAGGCGATTTGAGGGCGCTCGGCCTGAGCCTGGAAGGGATCGCGTTAGGGTATGATACGTCCTTTCCAATGGTCTATCAGTGGTTTCTCTACATGCCGCTCATGCATTCCGAAGATCTGGCTATGCAGCAAAGGTGCGTGGAGCTGTTCCAGGCGCTCGCACAGAAGGTTTCGGGGCAAGCGAAAGAACTGGCCGACGGGGCCCTGAAATATGCGTTTTCTCACCGAGACATCGTCGAACGGTTCGGGCGGTTTCCTCATCGCAATGAAATTTTGGGGCGGGTAACGACCGACGAGGAACTGGAATTTCTCAAGCAACCTGGTTCTTCTTTTTAGAACGTATCTCCCGAGCCCCGAAAGGGGGCGAGATACGTTCCAATGAGAAACCGGCACGTCGAGCAAAGCGCTGGAAAAGGCTCCACTGTTGCTTGTCCTACTCGTTTCACGCGCCTTCGGGTAAGCCTCGACGGAGCCTTTCGAGGTTGTGAGACGTGTTTTAGCTCCGTACGAGATCGACGGAAGGAAATGGCTGTTCGACCTCGTGGGAGGGACGAAATCCAAATTCCTCATAAAACGGGACGGCGTCCTGCGTTCCCAGGCGCAGGCTGCGGACTTGACGGAGCGCGGGATGGTCCAAGAGGCATCTCATCAGTCGTCGTCCCAGGCCGCGCCCTTGGTAACCTTGTTTCACCACGACGTCGGCGATCCGGCCGCACCAGGCGCCATCGCTGATGGCTCGCGCCGCTCCCAGCAACTGGCCGGCTTCGGTGACCGCTCCAATCCATGCGGTGCTGCCGCGAATGGAGGCCCGAATGGCCTCCTGCGTCACGGATTTTCGCCAGTAGTGTCCTTCGAGCAACAGGGCGTGTTCAGCAATCAGCTCTTCGTCGGGAAAAACGTGAAGCCGGCCTTCTGGGATCGGGTCGTCTCCGGGGAGGTGGAGGAAATCGGGTATGGCCAGGGGGCTTTCCTCCAGGATCTCTTCGATAGCACGCGGGTCCCCCAGGTGGCCTCGGTTCCAGAGTCCGTGAATCACCTTGAGCACGGTTTCTTTCGGGCGATCCTGGCCGAGGCTCATCTTGCCGGAAAGGGCTTCGACTTGGAGGCCGAGGACGCGGAGCCCCTTCAAATCCTTGGTGTAGAGGTCTGGCTGGCTTTCTGGGATGGTTCTTCCAGAGCCGTGCTGTGATGACTCCCTTGAGAAGCCGCCCTGGGTAGCTTCAGGGTTTACGGAGGCATGGTTGGGGCAGGACTGATGGGTGGGGGCGTTTGCGGATGTTGTGACGAACGGAACGAAAGCTCCTTCTGGCTGGTATTTGTCCATGAGGTTCTGCAGCATTTGTCGTTTAAGAACCTCGGAACGAACCTCTCTCAAGACGCCGTTCGCTTGAACGGAGCGATAGTAGGTTGTGGCAGGACAGGCCTTCTGAGGGTCCAAAAAGTAGCTGGGGATTTGGGCGATGGTCTCGATGGCCGAGACGAGGGCTGGCCGATCAAGGCACTGGTTTTTTTCTCCGGCGACGGCGCCGTGAAAGAGGATCCAATCCTTCACGATGGCGCAGTTGAGGGCGCGGATCAGGGGCCTGCCGTCCGGCAGGGTGGTGGCGAGATGCACGGCGCCAACTCGCCGGAGAAGATCCCATGAAGCTTGGACGGAGGAGGTGCGTTTCTTGCGTCGCATGGTGAGTGAATCCACGAGTTGGTTCGTTCGCGGTGACGGCTGGGGGAACGTCGACCCTGGGGCGTGATTTTCGCCGAGCGGCGTTTTCCTGGTTGCTCCGCCTCCATTTGTGAATGCAAATTGGTCTGTTCGATAGTACCAGATCGAAGATTTTAGATAGACCAGTTCTTGTGCCCGTGCTGGTGTCTGGCATGTCCGGTCTATCTATTTGACCAAGAATTGGCCTATCGAATAGACCAGACGGATGGCACTCGATCAGTTGCAACTGGACCTCTCGCGTGCCCCGAGTGGCCTGTCTTTGTCGGGTAAAATCGCCGAAAGTCTTGCCTTTGAGATCCGACGGGGTCGACTCGTCCCAGGGTCGAGAATCCCCTCGTCTCGTCGGCTGGCGGCGCAATTGGGAGTTCATCGCAACACCGTTCTGGCTGCCATCGACGATTTAGTTCTCCAAGGCTACGTGCGGACCGAGCCTGCGAGAGGGGTGTATGTGAGCGAGCGGCTCTCAAGAAATGAAGGGCCGAACCGGCGTTCTGAACGTACGGTTCCGGTCGATTTTCCTCTCGCTGATTTCTCTGTTCACTCGTCGGTTGTCGAGCCGGATTCAGAAAAACTGCAACTCATGGGAGGCTTGCCGGATTTGCGACTCGTGCCCGTGGATGCGCTAGCTCGAGCGTACCGCCTGGCCTTGCGCAAGCTGCCCGAGACTCTCGACTATCGGAGTCCGCTCGGACAATCGCGTTTCCTGAAGGCGTTCTCGCGCTTTCTGGCGGAGACGCGTGGTGTGATTGGTGAGGAAGGTGAGCTGTTGAGTACTCGAGGGAGCCAGCAGGCGCTCTTTCTCGCAGGGGGTGTTCTGTGCCGCCCCGGCCACGTGATTGCGGTGGAACGGTTGGGCTATCCGCCCGCCTGGGATGCGTTCACGCTGGCGGGAGCGCACCTCGTCCCGGTGTCTGTCGACGAGGGAGGAATCGTGGTTGAAGATCTCGAGCGCATTTCCCAAAGATATCGTCTGGCCGCCGTCTATGTCACGCCTCATCACCAGTATCCCACGACCGTCACCATGAGTGCTCCCCGGCGACAGCAGTTGCTCGAGTTGGCTAAGAAACGTCGCTTTTTCGTGATCGAGGACGACTATGATCATGAGTTTCATTTCGCAGGGCGACCCGTGCTTCCTCTCGCCAGCGCCGACGAGGCAAGAGTCGTCATTCACATTGGTTCACTCAGCAAGGTGTTCGCTCCTGGGATTCGGCTTGGCTACGCCGTGGCCCAAAAGCGGATCATCGCGAAAATGGCGGCCATGCGGCAAATCCTCGACCGGCAGGGAGATCACGTCTTCGAGCTTGCGCTTGCCTACATGATTGAAGACGGAGAGTTCGCTGCTCATCTCAGGCGAATGCATCGAACCTATGAGGAGCGGCGTGCCGCCTTGTTTCATGAGCTCCATGTTCGTCTCGCCGATCGACTGAAGTATGAGGAGCCGACGGGGGGCCTGGCCGTTTGGGCCCGTGTGCGTCGGTGCGGACGTTCCGATCGCGGGACGGCCGAACATTGGGCCGAAAATGCGCAGCGGGCGGGAGTCATGGTGCAACCTGGCCGCCATCTTTCCTTCGATGGTCGCGCTCGTTCCTTTTTGCGCATTGGGTACCCCCGCCTCGCGCCTCAAGAGATTCGGCAGGCGGTGCTGCGTTTGGAGCAGGCGTACCCGAGGCGTTGAGAGTTTCGGCGAAAGAGGGTGCATCGGATGGGGGCATCGGACAAAGGCTCGGCGGATGGCCTCTGTGCGGATGGTCTCTGTGCGGATGGTCTCTGTGCGGATGGCCCCTGTGCGGATGGTCTCTGTGCGGATGGTCTCTGTGCAGCGGAGGAATTTGCAATCGGGTTTGCAGGAGTCCCGGCTGGGGGGCATTCTCAGCTCATGGCGCTTTCCATCGTTACAGGGAGTAATCGTGGTATCGGACTGAGCTTGGTCCGCCTTCTCGCCCAACGGGGCAAGGAGGTTGTCGCAGCCTGCCGAAGCAGCAGCTCGGAGCTCGACGCTTTGGGAGTTCAAGTGGTCACGGGGGTTGATGTGGCGACCGAGGAAGGACCCCAGAAGCTCAGCGCGGCGGTAGGAGATCGTCCGGTCGAGCTGCTCATCAACAATGCGGGCATTCTCATTTGGGGAGACAACTTCGAGTCACCAAACTACGAAGGAATGACGCGCCAATTCGAGGTGAACGCCGTGGGCCCCCTTCGCATCACTCATGCGCTTCAGAAGAACCTGACGTCAGGAGCCAAACTTGCCTTCATCACCAGTCGGATGGGATCCATTGGCGACAATGGATCGGGGGGCCACTACGGCTATCGGATGAGCAAGGCGGCCCTCAACATGGCAGCCGTCTCACTGGCGCGCGACTTGGAGCAGCGAGAGGTGGCGGTGGCCATTTTGCATCCTGGGATGGTGAGCACGGACATGATCCAGCATGCCGGACAGGTGGAGCCCGACGAGGCTGCTCAGGGACTATTGGCGCGCATCGAGGAATTGACCTTGAAAACATCAGGCGGCTTTTGGCATCAGAACGGCCAGCAGTTGCCCTGGTGAAGTGGCCGGAAAAGGGCTCCCCTTCAGGGCTCGTGCTTAGTGAGCGATAGCGCTGGGTCGTTGAGTGCGTTCAGCTGTTACTCGAATGTGAGGAATCGCGCGAGAATGAGCTTGGGGCCGTGTCCGGCAAACCGAGCGACGACTCGTGGCTGATCGCCTGGTTCGAGACGCTCGATGACTCCCGCACCGAATTTTTTGTGACGCACTCGTTGTCCTGGTCGGACTTCGATGGGTTCCTCGTCGTCATAGATCGGATCGATGGTCTCGTCGGCAGCCGTGCCCTCGAAGCTTTGATCGACGAAACGCTCTCCGGGAGCGAGCTGCATGCGGGCCGGCCCTGCCGGTTTTGGATCGGTACGCCCGTAGCCGCGTCCTGCCGCCTGATAGCCGTCTTGCCAGTTGCCCCGATCTCCGAAAGAAAGGCCTGCGGACCAGGCCGGGTTGCTGCCGGCCCCGGCTCGAAACGCTTGGAGGCCTGGCGGACGGGAATCACCCGAATGTTGAACCACTTCGTCGGGGAGATCGTCGAGAAAGCGGCTGGGAGCCAGGTAGCGCGTGCGCCCAAATAGGAATCGAGTGCCGGCGTGAGAAATGAAAAGGCGCTTGCGTGCGCGTGTAATGGCCACGTAGGCCAGACGTCGTTCCTCATCGAGCTCCTCGGGATCGGAACCGTCCAGGCCGCGGTAGGGGAAGGTCTCTTCCTCCATGCCGGTCAGCCAGATCTGGTCGAACTCGAGCCCCTTGGCCGCATGAACGGTCATGAGGGATACCTTGGGTTCGTCTGTGAGGTTGTCCGTTGGCGAAACGAGAGCGACTCGCTCCAGATAGCCCACCAGCGTGGGCTCCTCGCCGGTTTCGGGAGCTTCGGCCTCGTACTCCCGGATGGAGCCGAGGAGCTCCGCAAGGTTTTCGAGACGGGCGTCACTTTCCGCCGTGTCATCCTTTTCTAGGGCGTCTCGGTAGCCGGTCTCTTCCATGATGCGTTCGAGAAGATCGGCCGGTCGCATCTCTTCCCGAGCCGCTCTTAGATCCGTCATGAGTTGCTGGAATCGCCCGAGCTTTTTGGCCGCCGCTCCTTTCAGGCTCCCATCGGCAAGCGCCGAGTCGAGGGCGTCGCTGAGGCACTGGGTATTCTCGGAAGCTACGTCCATCAGGCTCGCTACAGTCTTCTGGCCGATTCCGCGAGCGGGAACGTTGACGACGCGGAGGAAATCGGTATCGCTCTGCGCGTTTTCGACCAAGCGGAGATAGGCGAGCATGTCCTTGATCTCTGCTCGATCGAAGAACTTCATGCCGCCGATGATCTGGTAGGGAACGCCAGCGCCGCGCAGGGATTCTTCGAGCACACGGGACTGAGCGTGAATGCGGTAAAAGACCGCTAGTTCGCTTGCCGAGGCTCCATTTTGCAGGGCGCTCATCATCTCGCCGGTGACGAAGGCAGCTTCTGCACGTTCGTCGCCGGCGGCGTGGACGACGACCTTCTCTCCGGGAGGCTCTTCAGTCCAGAGCTCCTTGGGTTCACGACTGAGCGCCGGTGCGATCACCCCCAGCGCGGCGCTGACGATATTCTTCGTGGAGCGGTAATTCTGCTCGAGCTTGACGACGAGAGTTTCGGGGAAATCATCGCGAAATCCTCGAATGATGCGCACGTCCGCGCCACGCCAGCGGTAGATCGACTGGTCGTCGTCCCCAACGACACAGAGATTCCTACTTTGGGCCGTCAGAGCCCGAACGATGCGGTATTGAACCCAGTTCGTGTCCTGGAACTCGTCGACCAGAATGTGCCCGAACCGATCTCTCAAAGCAGCCGCCACCGAGCTGTTCGGGTCTTCCACGATGCGCAGCACGTAAAGCAAGAGATCGTCGAAGTCGACGGCGTTCGAACGTCGCAGGGCGGCTTGGTATTCCTGTCCAAGCAGAACCAAATTTCGGTCGAAGCCCTCGGCCAAGTCGACTTCGGAGGGGTCGTTCCCTTCCTGTTTGGCGGCACTAATGAGCCCCAAAACAGCCTTGGGTGCATATTGCCGATCGTCGAGTCCTCGCTCTTTGATAACGCGCGTCAGGAGTGCTTTTTGATCGGAGCTGTCATAGATCACAAAGCTCCGGTGGAGGCCCGCTTCATCGTGATAGCGACGCAGGAGCTTCGCACAGGTTCCATGGAACGTGCCGACCCATAAATCGCGGGCGATTTCTTCGCCAACCAGGCTGGCGAGGCGCTGTCGCATTTCCTGGGCCGCCTTGTTGGTGAAGGTGACTGCGAGAATGCGGTAGGGTGCAACGCGCTGGTTGGCGAGGAGATGGGCGATGCGGAAGGTGATCGTCCGGGTCTTGCCGCTTCCTGCACCGGCAAAAATGAGCAAAGGACCGTTCTGATGCGCGACGGCCTTGCGCTGGGGTTCGTTGAGGGGCGCCGGAGAAGGCTCGCGATGCGGGCTCCAGGAGGGCTGGGGATCCATCATGCTCCCATCCTGCTAGCCTCCAGGCCTCTTCTCGTCGAGGGCGGCCCGCAAAGCGCCCGGCAAAACCGAAATGAACGACTTCGATCCATTTTCCGCGAGCCGAGAGCTGGCTCGCCTTGCTCCTCGCTATCGTGCTGCCTTGCGCCAGTTGGCGCTCGGCCAAGATGCCGCCGATCCCTTTTTAGGACAGACGTTTCCTGGAAAAGCGCTCAGGGATCGCATCCTTTCCTTGAATTCGGGAGAACCGTTGCGCGACCCACTGCTCCAGTGGACGGACTTTTTGCTGGAGGGAAGACTGAATTTCGAGGTGCTTCGTGCGGAGTGCTTCGCGAGGTGCGGGAGGCTGCACCCTCCGCTGCCCCCTTTGGCTGAGCCAGCAACGATCGAAGAGCTTGAGAGACGGATCCTTTCGGCTGCGGCCCTTCCGAGCGGCGGCGCCGAGGCTCGGGCGCTCGCTTTTGTCTTTGTGAAAAAATGCTCGGAGCTCGGCGCTGTGCGTCGGCAGCGTTTCGAGCGACGCAATGAAATCGCAGAACGGTTGGGGGACGAATTGCACGACTCGGTTGTTCTCTTCCAGGCGGGGAAGCGCGTTTCGCGGAGCCAGCTGAGCCGGATCGCACGGGAGGTCCTCTCGGCTACGGACGACGCGGCGAGTCATTTGATAGCTCCTGGATGGGTGGGGCTACTGCAAGCGGAGCTTGCCGTAGCAGCGTCCGAAGGATGGCCTGCTCGTCTTTCTCCAGAGACGCTGCTCGAGCTTTTGGGAGGAGATTGGCTCGTCCGCGGTCTAGCCATGGAGCGAGCCTCGCTGCCGTCGCGCCTTTGTCCGGCGAGCTTCCTGGTGGGGGCGCGGCGGCTAGGTACTGCCGTGGGTCGTGCCACGAGGCCCCGGGATTTACCTTTTGTCGTGTCGCATCGTCCCGTGGAATTGGAGGGACGTGTCCTCGGGGAGATCCTAGCGACTTGGATGACGAGCGACTCGTTCCTGCGAAAGAAGCTTCAGCTGTCCGGTGATGTGGCAAGAAGCGCCCAAAGTGCCCTGGGGACCTCGTTGATTGCCATGGCGCGCACTCGCGCCTGCAAAGTGCTGTTGCTCGAGGCGGCCGAGCAAGGCACGGAGCAGCTCCATCGGTGCTCTGAGGAGGTCGAGTCGCTTCTTTGCAATGAGCCTCTTGGGCCGCCTCTCGGTCTCCTTTCGGTTGAGCCCCAAGCGCCAGCAGACTTGTGCGCCTTCCTTCTCGCCCTCGACCAGGAGTGCGTTCTTCGGGAGTCTCATGACGAGGACTGGCCGTTGAATCCCCGGGCACAAGACCAGATCCGGTCCGAGCTTCCGCGACCTTCCTCGCCGGAAGTGGCAGTGGAAGACTTGGAGCGGGGTCTTGGGGAGTTGGGCCGGAGGATCCCCCGTGATGGGGGGCACAGACCCCTCGAGGGATAGCTTTTGTGGACGCGAACTATCTAGTTC
This sequence comes from uncultured Polyangiaceae bacterium, assembly GCA_964440025.1. Lineage (GTDB taxonomy): Bacteria > Myxococcota_A > Polyangia > Polyangiales > Polyangiaceae > NIC37A-2. The sequence continues at coordinate 17,457 of CAYTRQ010000064.1, forward strand.
CCGTCTACAAATGGCGCTTCGTCGCCCGCCCCTTGCGGGGCGAGGGCG
>CAYTRQ010000065.1:0-12303 GCA_964440025.1 uncultured Polyangiaceae bacterium
AGAGCGCCGGCTTAGAAGGCTTCAAAAAGAAGGTCGCGATCAAACGCGTCCTGCCGCATCTCGCAGAGAAGCACGAGTTCATCGGGATGTTTCTCGATGAAGCGCGGCTCAGTGCTCACCTGAATCATTCCAATGTCGTGCAGGTCTTCGACATTGGCCAGGGTGACAACACTTACTTCATCGTCATGGAGATGGTCGACGGAGCCGATCTCAAGGCGCTGATCGAACATCAAAGAAGCGTTGGTTGGACGTTCCCGACAGAAGAGGCCTGTCTGATTTGCGTCCGCCTTTGCGAGGGACTCGCTTATGCGCACGAACTTCAAGGTGAGGATGGTCTTTCTCTCAAGATCGTGCACCGGGACATGTCACCACCCAACGTGCTCATTACCAGGTATGGTGAGGTGAAGATTGCCGACTTTGGTCTAGCCAAGGCAAACTCCCAGCTTGAGCACAGCCAACCCGGAATCATCAAGGGTAAGTTTGGCTACCTTTCTCCCGAGGCAGCTCAGGGGAAAGAGGTGGATCAGAGGACCGATATCTTCGCCGTTGGAATCATTCTGTGGGAGACCCTAGCTGGGCGTCGCTTGTTTTTGGGCAACACCGATCTCGAGACGGTCAAGCAAGTTCAGCGTGCCGAGGTGCCCGATATTCGTCAGTTCAATCCTCACGTTCCCGAGCATGTGGTGCGTGTTCTCGGTCGGCTTCTCGCGCGCGATCCGGCGCATCGCTATCAAAGCGCCAGAGAGGCCGGCTACGAGCTGAACCAGGTGCTGTTCGAGCTTCCGCGGGCTGTGTCGTCCTTCGACATTGCCCAGATGGTGCTGCCGGTTCAGGAGCAGCAGAGAAGACACCGGCAGGTCACGAAGCAGCAGTCGATTATTGGCTCGCTCATCGATCAGGCTTTGTTCGAGTTCACCTCTGTGAAGGATGGCAGTGGTGAGCCGGAATTTCAGGCTTCTTCACCGCTTGATGTCCATTCCTTCGCCGGGGCTTTCCCTACGGCGCAGCCGGAAGCAAAGACGGTGGACTGGGGTTCTGACCTAGGCCTCAGCGGGGAGAGGCCAACGGCGAGCGGTCAGACTGGACTCGAGTTAGGGAACTTGTCGGCATTGGAAGAGATGGGAGAGATCCCACCGGATTCCGATCCGTCCTCGGCCGAGGGAGCGCCACTCGAGGAAGCCCCCCCGACGAGCACCAAGCAGCAACCACCGAAGTGGGGGCTGATGGCTGTCGTGACCCTGGTTGCTTTTGCAGCCCTTCTCGCGGGGGCCTATTTTGCTGGGGTACTCCCCGTGTCCGTTCTCGACAAGGTTGGCTTGTAGAAGAGGCGAGAACCAGCGGAGTCGCCCGCCCTCGCCCCCTGGGGGCCGACCGAGAATCGCGACGGACGCCTCAGTCGTCCTGGTCTTCTTGCTTGTCTCCCTCGGTCGCTGACTCGGACAATTCGAGCACGCTTTTCGTTGCAGCGGCGCGGGCGGCTTCGGCCTCTTCCTGGCGTCGTCGGCGAGCAGCTCGCTCTTCGGCCTCCTTTTGCCGTTCCACCTCGCGGTCGTGCTCCCTCTCTTGCTCTTTGCGCGCTTTCTCCTGAGCGACTCGCTGCAGGATAGCTTGTTTGGGGGCAAGCAGGATGGCCATGGTGCGGCCTTCCATCGTGGGTGCGAGCTCGACGTTTCCGAGGTCTTCTGCTCCGGAGACAATCTCTTCCAGCTGGGAGCGGGCGATCTCCGGATGGGTGATCTCGCGACCGCGGAAGCGACAAATGACCTTCACCTTGTTCCCTGCTTCGAGAAACTTGCGAGCATTGCGCTTTTTGACTTCGAGGTCATGGTCGTCGGTCTTGGGGCGGAGCTTGATCTCCTTGACCTCGACAACGGTCTGTTTGCGCTTTGTTTCTCTCTTCTTCTTGCTTTCCTCGTATTTGTACTTGCCAAAATCGAGGATCTTGCAAACTGGGGGTTGTCCTTTCGGATTGATCTCGACGAGATCGAGTCCGACCGATTGGGCGCGTTTGAGCGCCTCCCCGGTGGGTACCACGCCCAAGTTGGAGCCATCTTCTGCAACGACCAGCACTTCCGGAACGCGGATCCTATGATTGATCCGCACCTGAGGTGCACGAGGTTCTCCTCGTCGAAATCGTCGACGCATTGCCATCGAGTGTCTACTTCCGTCCTTTCCTCATCAGGTCAATTCCCGAAATTCGGGGATGATTGGTGGATTGTGCGCTAGCTGCCTGCAGGAGTCAGCGGCGCATCGCGACGCGAGCGAAAAACGTCGCCATTCAGTTCCGTTCCGCCTTGTGTGCCGCGCCTCGGTTCCGCTCCGCCTCGCGAGCCGCACCCGGACTGATTCACGAGACAGAACTGGTTCACGAGACAGAGAGGGAGCCTCGACCGCGCGGCTGCATCGATCCGCCGAAAACCAGCTCGTGGGGAGCGGCCTGCCGTTTTCGAATGGAGCGCCGACGCTTGGAATCGCGGTCATCACGAGCGTCACGATTGAACCAGGGCCATCACGATACAGCTCGTTGCGCGACAAAACGCGCGAACAGGGGTCGCACGAGTTCGGAGGAGACTGGAACGTGTCTCATCACCCGAAGGGGCTCCTGAGAACCGTTCCAATAAGAAACCCGGTACATCGACCCAAGCGCTGGAAAAGGCTCCGCCGATGTTCTCTTCTCCCGCCCGGCGGCGGTGAGCATCGGCGGGAGCTTTTGAGGCGAGATGTGCTCTCGGGGACTCATTGCCGCTGCGAATTTGCAGCGGTGCAACGGAGCGCCGGCAGGACCACAGCTCTTGCCGGTAGCAAGAGTGCTAGCAACAAGCTCGATGCAACCAGCCAGCTCACCGCGCGAACAAGCATCGCGTGAGCAAGCACCGCGTGAGCAAGCACCGCGTGAGCAAGCACCGCGTGAGCAAGCACCGCGCGAACGAGCACCGCGCGAACGAGCACCGCGCGAACGAGCACCGCGCGAACGAGCCGAAGTAGTAGGCGCGGGCAGGATTGAACTGCCGACCCCTACCGTGTCAAGGTAGTGCTCTACCACTGAGCTACGCGCCTTTGGGTCATGAGCCTCACCATCTGCCCGAAAACTGCATCCGGAGGCTATTATACTGAAAACCGATGTATTGAAAACCAGTGCTCTGGAAACCACTGCCCTGCCCCTCGCTATTCTGTCCGCCAAGGGCTAACCGGCCAGTGTTCCGGCCAGTGGCAGCGGGACTCCAGGCTTGGCTATTCAAAACCTGGCCACTCCAGGGTCGGCCCGTGCGAGCTGACCTCGCCCGCCAGTGAGCGGCCGGGATTTCCAGGGTGGTAAGAGAGGTTCCAGCTGGAATGACCCACCCCGAGCGGCTGCTGACTTTGACGCACCGCCCCATAATGGTGGGGGCCAAAGAAGGGGGGGAAGACCTCCGCCCCAAAAAGGGGGAAGCTCCGCTTGTTGTTGGGTTCTTCCGCAGGGCGCTCGCAATTAGCGCTCCGGCTCGAGGGTGTCAAGCGATGCCTCCCGCGCTCGGTTGCTGCGCTCGGTGTTTATAGCTAGAAGGCCGTCCCCTTCCTGGCAGCCGGCCTCGCCGGCCCGCAATCTACTGGAGAATCCATTGGCTCTCGCCCTGCAAGACCTTGCCCCCGCTCCGGGTGAGGCGAAAACCGTCGCCCCTACCCAGGCCCCACAGGAAGCCCCCCAGTCAGCACCACCGGGTGGTTTGTTGGGGAGTCCTTTCTTTTTTTTGATCCTGTTTGTGCCTCTGATCGTGATGATGTTTTGGTCCTCACGATCTCAGCAAAAGCGCCAGGAAAAGGCGCTCGCTGAGTTGAAGAAAGGGGACCAGGTTCTGACCCAAGGAGGCCTTCGAGGAAAGCTCGTCGAGATGGGAGATCGATTTATTAAGATAGAGATTGCCCCGGGAACGAAGGTCGAGGTCTTGAGAACTTCCGTTTTAGGTAAAGACGGATCGGAAGCTGCTGCTCAGGCTGAAAAGAAATAATCGGAGACGCCGTGATCACCACTGTATTGATGAGCATCTTCGGCGGTCTGGCCCTGATTTTGGCCTTGACCGGACTCGTGCAACGCCCTCTTCGCGGCAAGGCGTGGCCTGGTGCCGTGTTTGCTGCGGCCGCCGCATTTGCTGCCTTTAGCGACGCCTTTTGGCCGATGGTCGCCTTGGGTCTTTTGGGCCTCTCATTTGGCTTTCTTTCCATTCCGGTGATCGATACCGGGTGGCGAGCCAGATTGAGCCTGGTTGCCTCCGTTGTTGTCATTGGATTTCTCCTTCTGTGGCCGACTCTTGAATCCATGACCGGTGGGCGACTGCCTTGTCCGGACTGGGTCGACAAGCGAGTTTCGGCGCAGCTCGTTGCGGGACTCGATCTCCGTGGCGGCCTTCGTCTCGTCTACTCGGTCGACGTGGCCGAGGCGGTGAAGGATAAGCGGGACGCCTACTACGAAGACATGCGCCGAGAGTTGGCCAAGCTCTATGCCGATCACGAAGGTGATGAGTCTCCGAGCGAAGAGACTCTCCAGAAGCTCCGTGAGGTGGTCGAACTCGATGCTCCAAGAAAACCGGCTGATGTCATTACTCTTGCGCTCAAAGAGGGTGCTGACCCGGAGAAAATCGACGCGCGCTTTCGTCAGCTATTCCAGCCGGATCTCGAGACGGTCCGCGGGGACGCTCGACACTACGAGTTCCGTATCCGCGAGGCTGCAGAGACCTCGATTCGTGAACGGGCCGTCGACCAAGCCAAGGAGATCATCCTTCGCCGGGTCGACTCTCTGGGGCTCCGTGAAGCGGCCGTTTCGACCCGTGACGAAGACATCATCGTCGAAGTTCCAGGGCAGAATGAAGCCAGCTTCCAGCGAATTCGAGAGATCATTGGCCAGACCGCCCGTCTCGAATTCAAGCTCGTGGATGACGAGTCGCAATTCTTCCGACAGCTCAGTGAGACCGCTTCGGCGGAATCACTGCCCGAGGGCTTGGAGTTTCGCAGCGAAAATGTCTCGGTGGGTATCGACGAATCGGGTGAGCAGCTCACCGCCGTGAGCACGTACGCCTTTTTGCCGAAGCAGGAGGGGGAGACCAATCAGGAGACCTATCAAAGGCTCAGATCGTGGGCTGCCACCTTGCAACCTCCGCCCGATCGGGAGATCGGCTTTCAAGTTGTCCGCGAAGTCGTCGACCAGGCGACGTTGGAAGAAGAGGAAGTCGGGTATCGAACCTACTTGTTGAAGTCTCGCACCCTGCTCACGGGCGATCAGGTGCGTGATGCGGCTGCTGTGCCGGACCAGTCGACTCAGTCATTGGGAGGGTGGCACGTGGCGCTCACGTTCACCGATCGTGGAGGGGACATTTTCGAACAGGTCACCGCCAACAATATCAAACGCCGTTTTGCAATCATTCTCGATGACAAGATCGAGAGCGCGCCCGTCATCCAAGATCGGATTGCCGGCGGTCACGCTTCGATCACCATGGGCTCCGGCGACCCAGAGGTGCAGCTTCGCGAGTCCAAGCAGCTCGAGCTCGTGTTACGCTCGGGGGCGCTTCCCGCACCGATATCTCCTTCCAACGAACAAAGGATTGGGCCCTCCTTGGGCCGGGATTCGATTCGTCTTGGGGTCGAGGGAGCCGCAGCGGGTGGTGTTCTCGTGCTGCTGTTCATGATTCTTTATTATCGGCGTGCTGGAATCATTGCTGACATCTCGGTCACGACCAATCTGTTCCTGCAGCTTTCCATTTTGGCTGCGTTTGGAGCTTCGATGACGTTACCGGGGATTGCCGGGTTGGCTCTGACACTCGGCATGAGCGTGGACGCCAACGTTCTCATCAACGAGCGAATTCGAGAGGAGCTCAGAGATGGGAAGAGCCCTCGGGCAGCCGTTGAGCTCGGCTACTCCAAGGCAATCAGTGCGATTCTGGACGGGCAGCTCACGACACTGATTTCGGGTGTCGTTCTTGCTCAGTATGGCACGGGACCCATCAAAGGGTTCGCCATCACGCTCATGGTTGGCGTGGTGTGCAGTATCTTTACGGGCGTCATCGTGAGCCGAGTTTTGTTCGATCTTTGGGTGCGAGCACAGGGGCCGAAGGGCAGCTTCTCGCTAGGGTAGTTCGCGTCCACAAATGGACGCGAACGGGCAAGCAACAAATCATAGTGAAGCACAATGCAGGCAAAAAAGCGGAGTCACCCGCCCTTACCCCGGAAGGGGCGGGTGACGAAGCGGCGTTTGGAGACGCGAACTAGGGTAAATCATGCAGCTGTTTCCAGTTGGTAAAGTCTACGACTTCATGGCGCGTCGGCGCTTCTTTATGGTTGTGAGCATATTGCTCATTAGCGCTTCGATCTTTGCGCTGTTTCGACCGGGGCCGAAGCTGGGTACCGACTTTGTCGGTGGAACCGAGGTGGAGGTTGCGTTCGAGAAGTCGCTTACGCCGGCTCAAATTCGGGAGGCGGTGATGAGCGTTGGGTTTTCCCGGCCGGACGTCATCCATGTCGAGGACGAGAGTAACCCTCATCGGTATTTGATCCGCGTTCAGGAGGTTTCGACGATTGGCGAGGCAGACCAGCGGAAGATCGAACGCAGGCTGTGTTACGGAGAAGAAATCCCGGAAGGTTGTGACGTTCACGCGACGGAAGTGAAATTCAGTCCGGGTGGGGAAAAAATTGCCGTTCGCTACGAGGAAACGCCGGATCTCGAGTTCATTCGAGAGGCGATGACGGGCATTCCCGGTATCAAGCTGCGTTCCGGTTCGGATAGCGTGACCATTCAAAACGCTCGGGACCACCGCGTGGAAATCGCGCTGATGAGCCGGGGTGCCCAAATGATGGAGGCGCTCGAGGATCGTTACCCCGAGGCAACGCCCGACACGGCTTTGCGTACGGAATGGATTGGGCCCAAAGCCGGGGCACAGCTTCGCGATGCGGCGATCAAGAGTATCTTGATCGCGTTGGTCTTCATCATGGCCTACGTTGCTTTTCGGTTCGATCTCCGCTTCGCCCCCGGTGGCGTGATTGCGCTCATCCATGATGCCTTGGTCACCGTTGGCGTGTTGACCTTTCTTCAAAGGGAGCTGAACCTCACGACCGTTGCCGCGATCCTGACTATTATCGGCTATTCCGTGAACGATACGGTGGTGGTCTATGATCGTGTCCGTGAAAACCTCGGCAAACTGCGGGGATCGACGTTTGGACGGCTGATCAACGTGAGCCTTTCAGAAATGCTGAGTCGTACCGTATTGACGAGCGGAACGACCATCATGGTTTTGCTCTGCTTTTTCATTTGGGGAACTGGCACACTCAAGGATTTTGCTCTTACCATGATTATCGGAATGATTCTGGGGACGTATTCTTCGATCTATGTGGCTCTACCGTTGACCGATTGGTTGGACCGCAAGTTTTTTCCCCACGGTCGGCGCGCTCAGAAGGCCTAACGAAGGGTGGCCACACGCCGCCCAGCAGAGCTCATGATTCGCTCGAAAACGGTTTCGGGCTATTTGGCGCGGAGGGGGTTGTCACAAGGGCCAGAGATGGCGTCCTTTTTGGCTCCCCGGCTCAGCGAGTTGCAATCACCTGAAGGCATGCTGGACCGGGATGCCGCTGCTGAGCGGATCGCTGCAGCCGTAGACCACTCTGAGGAGATCGTCATTTTCGGCGACTACGATTGTGATGGGATGACGGCCACGGCGATTCTCACCGGTGCGCTGAAGTCTCTTGGGGGACGACCTCATGCGGTGTTGGCGAGTCGCTTCGATGGCGGTTATGGCTTCTCACAATCTGCTCTTGAACGAGTCCTACGCATGGGGCCCCGGCTCGTCATTACGTGTGACTGCGGCTCCTCGGACCATGAGACGCTCGCTGAGTTGAGCCGACGCGGCATCGATGTGGTCGTTGTCGACCACCATCTGGTTCCTCGGCGTCCCTTGCCAGCGGTTGCTTTTTTGAATCCTCACAGGCCGGGTTGTGATTTCCCTTTCAAGGGAATGGCTTCCTGCGGCTTGGTCTTTTCTCTCGCCGCTGCGGTGCGGCAAAAGTTGGGACGTCGGCTCGATCTGAGGCCTTTTCTCGATCTGGTGGCCATTGGCAGTATCGCTGACGTTGTTCCTCTCGTCTCGGACAACCGGGCACTCGTGCGCGCAGGTCTTCGGCGAATTCAAGAGCCGGAGCGTCCAGGGATTGTCGCCCTCTGCGAAATGCTCAAACTGCCTCGTGGGGAGCCTGTGAGTGCTTCCGATGTAGCTTTTCGAATTGCGCCACGGCTCAACGCGCCGGGGAGACTCGGCGCTCCCGATCCGGCTCTGGAGCTTCTCTGTGAGACCGATCTGGCTCGGGCTCGCGTCCTGGCCGCAAGGATCGAAGAGATGTGCTCTCGACGTCGACAGGAGCAAGACGAGATTCTCGAGGCTGCGCTCCAGGACATTCGACACGGAGGATTCGAGGAGGAGTCGGGGTTCGTTCTCGGGCAGAAGGGGTGGAATCACGGAATTGTTGGCATTGTCGCAGGTCGGCTGGCCCAGAAGTACCAAAAGCCAGTCGCCGTCATCGGTTTCGACGGAGAAGACGGGTCCGGTTCAGTCCGAGGTCCGGCGGGGTTCCCTCTCCATGATGCTTTGACCGAATGCCGAGAGCAGCTCGAGAGGTTCGGAGGACATCAGGCCGCGTGTGGGATTTCATTGAAGTATTCGGCGCTGCAAGAGTTTCGAGCCGCATTCGCAGATGCGTGCTCCCGTCACTCGAACTACGAGCCACCTGTGGGAGAGCCGCCCCTCGAGCTTGTGCCCGGCGATAGTCTCCAGCACGTGCTTTCGGATTTGTATTTGTTGGAGCCCTGTGGGGAAGGAAATCCTGCTCCCACATTGAGAGTGTGCGGACGTTTGCTGTCGAAGCGCAGTGTTCGGGGAGGGCATCTCAAGCTCGAGGTGGAGCTCGACGGCTCTGGGCGTCTGGGCGTATTTGCTCCGTCGCAAGCGGATCAGCTCGAGAAACTCGATGGTGAGGTGATCCTCGATGGGAGACTGAGGAAGAATTTCTTCCTCGGTGAGACCACGATCGAGCTGCTCGCCGAACGAGTTGCTGGACCATAGACTCGCCGAATGAGTCGCTGAACGATTTGCCGGGATCTAGAAAAGGCTGGGGCAGACGTTTTGAGCCAGGAGAAAACCGATGAACAAGCCCGGACACCATTGCCAGGGGCTTGTGCCAGAATGTGCCGCGAACCGGAGGGGCATGCGCCGCAAGGAGGGTCATGAGACATCCGAGCCTGGCATGGAATGTGCATTACTGAGCGCGTGATGACTCCTGAGATGAAGAGATGTGGTGGGAAGCTCAGTGCGCTTGGGATGGCGCTCGCGCTCGTGACCTGGGGATGTTCTGGAAGCTCCGAGATGGTGGGCGATGACGGAACCGGCAATGGAACCGGTGGCGCGAGCAATGAAAGCGGTGGTGCCGGAAATGGAACCGGTGGCGCACAGGAAAGCGGTGGCTCTACGAGCTCGGGAGGCTACGGGACCGGGGGCACGACCTCGGGGGGCGGTACCGACTCGGGGACTGGAGGGGCCGGCGGTGCGAATTCTGGGGGATCCTCTTCCGGTGGTTCTTCTTCTGGCGGCTCTTCTTCTGGCGGCCAGAACGGCGAAGACCTCGACGCCAACCAATGCACGGACGAGGTTCCTTGCAATGTAGGATCAACTTGTTATGACCCCGGAACCGAAGCAGCCGTGAACTGCGGGGCCCCCGACTGGTGCGGAGAGTGTGACTGCCCCGAGATGCCCTTTCTACCGACCGGTGCGGGAACGGGCTGCTCGAGCGATGAGGAATGTCCCAGCGCGAGCGATACGGAGCGCACTGCCTCCAGCTGCGAAAACTCCCAATGCGCCGAGTGCGCCGTTCATCAGGACTGCCCGAATGATTTCCCCTTCTGCGGAATCGAGGAATTCAGTGGCGCGCAGATCTGCTTTCAATGCCAGACCAACGAAGACTGCCCTTCCGAGCAGCCTGTCTGCAATGTGCTCCACGGAAACTGGGGAACCAACACGGCGGGCAGCTGTGTGGAATGTGTGGTCGACTTGGACTGCGCTTCCGGGGTCTGCTCCCGCTCGAACACTTGCGTGCCTCAGTGCGCGAACGACGCCGACTGCGGACCCAATGAAGCTTGCGGTGACGACGAGCGTTGCGTTCCCCAAACCTGCGAGTCACCGGAAGACTGCTCCTCGGCCTCTCGCTGCCAGGATGAGGGCGATGATGGTATCGCGCCCCTCTGCGTTCCCAAGTCTTGTGCCGACGGGAGCTCTTGCGGCGAAGGCAATTACTGCGTGAGTGGCGCCTGCTACGACCGACCTGGAACATGCCAATACGACGCCGTGCCTTGAGGAGCTGAACCGAACCCCGCGAGCGGTGACGGCAAGCCAACCTGAGCGTTTTTTGCCGCGAACTCGACTGACTTGACGCGATAGCAGAATGGAGGGGTGAACCAAGGTTAGCACGATGAGACACAGCAGGGCACGAGAGGCAGCTTTCTTGGATCAGAACTCCGGACTGAGGAGGGACGGAAAGAAATGGTGGTCGTTGGTGGGATTTTCGGTTTGGTTCGGTGTGTCGGGGCTGGCAGGATGTTCGGAAGACACCTCCCCTGGCGATGGGACCGATGGGGAGGGAGGTGAGGCCGGGTCGGGGAATGGGGGCAACTCGTTGCGCACCGGCGGGTCGGGAGGCGAGGTGGCCAGCGGCGGAGCGTCGTCCGGTGGCGGTGGGATCACCGGTGGTCACGCAGGCGATGGTGGCTCTGGAGGCGACGCGGCTAGCGGCGGCGCCTCGTCCGGCATCGGCGGGGCCATGATGGGGGGGGACACAGGCAGTGGTGGATCGACGGCAACTATGGTCGGTCCCTTCGACTGCGCCGATCCGCCCTGGGACGATGCGGCCTTCGACGATGTGTACGAGGTTGGGGAAGGAAAAGAGTACGTCTCCCCGAGTGACGTTCCCTGGGAAAGCTTGGACGCTGGCTCGCTAGTGAAGATCCATCATCGCGTAGAGCCCTACCGGGACAAATGGGTGCTCAACGTGAGCGGCACCCAGGACCAGCCCGTCGTGGTGCTCGGTGTGCCGAACCAAAGCGGCGCCTTGCCCATCATCTCGGGTGAAAATGCCACGACGCGCTCGCAGCTCGACTTCTGGACTGAAGCACGGGCCGTGATCAAGATCGGAGGCTCGAGCGTGCCCGACAACGCTGCACCGAGCCATGTGTACGTCGATTGTCTGGAGATCACCGGGGCTCACGCGAACCACGAGTTCACTGATCACGAGGGCACCACCCAGAGCTATGCCGACAACGCGGCGGCCATTACCATCGAATCAGGTTCTCATATTTTTGTCCGTAATTCTATTCTACGTGGCAACGGAAATGGGCTATTTTCTGCCTGGGAGAGCTCCAGCGTGACTGTCTCCGGCAACCATATCCATGATAATGGAAACCAGGGCAGTATCTTCGAACACAACTCCTATACGGAATCCGATGGGATCGTTTTCGAGTTCAATCGCTACGGACCATTGTGCCAGGGTTGCGATGGCAATAACCTCAAGGATCGCTCGGCCGGTACGGTCGTACGCTACAACTGGATCGAAGGGGGCAACCGTCAGCTCGACTTGGTCGATAGCGAGTACAGCGAGCTCTCGGGTCGGGCGAGTTACAGTGAAACCTTTGTCTATGGCAACATCCTGACCGAACCGGATGGTGCAGGAAACAGCCAGGTGATTCACTATGGCGGTGACAGCGGTGATTTGACCACCTACCGGAAGGGCACGCTTTTCTTCTTTCACAACACCGTCGTTTCCACGCGCACCGGCAACACGACCTTGGTGCGCCTCTCCTCGGAAGACGAAAGCCTGCGGGCAGAAAACAATGTGATCTTCACCACGGAGGGAGGCTCGCTTTTGGCCATCCTCGACGGGGCAGGCGATGCAGTACTCGAAGAGAATTGGCTGCCCACCGGCTGGAGGTGGTCCCACGGGAGCACCAGCGGGACCACGACGGAGACTGGCACTCTTGAAGGCGCTGCTCCGGGTTTCGTCGATGCCGGCAATCAGGACTTCTCGCTCACCTCGGACTCCCCGGCCGTGGATAGCGCCGGCGAGCTTGGAGCCGCCCTCGTCGAGCACCCGCTCGACTTGCAATATGAGTTGCATCGCTCCGCCGCCGTTCGTCCGGGCGGAGACGTTCCCGATCGCGGTGCCTTCGAACGTTAGATCCAAGGGAGATGTTGTGCCGAGTGTGACACTCCTTTCGCCCTCGCTTCAGTGGAAGCTCAGGATTCCTTC
>CAYTRQ010000065.1:12403-17423 GCA_964440025.1 uncultured Polyangiaceae bacterium
CGTGCTCCGTGCTCCGTGCTCCGTGCTCCGTGCTCCGTGCTCCGTGCTCCGTGCTCCGTGCTGCCTTGCCCCCTCTGCTGATAAGACAAACTCGAACGGGAACAAGGGACGGGTTCAACGCCGATGAGCAGCAGGCCAAGAAATCGTCTTTTGGTAGTCCTCAGCGAACCTACGTTGCAGCTCAGATCGCTGAGATTCAGACAGAAGTCGCGCCCGAGGAAATGGTGGGTGAGACAGGCGTTGTCGCGAATCAGGTATTGGATGGAGGTCGTTGCAGTTTTGTGGGCACCCACGTGCACAAAGGCGACGCGTGGCCCGGTCTGGTCCACCTCGTCCTGCGGAATGCCGCGAAGATCGATGACATCTTGGGCACTCGTTGTTCCCCACCGCAGCATGCCCTCGGGCAGATAACATCCTTTGGAGCGGTTTGCGAAAGGAACGAACCGATGCAACAGGGCCTTGCAACGACGTGGGTGGCTGGGGGAAAGGCTTCGTGACGGCGCTGTCGAAGCGTTGGTCGCAACCGGAGGCCGAGTACCGCGCCTGGCACAAAAACCAGGAGGGCTTCGAGCTGGGCGCCGTTTCGTCAGTCCTGCGCCACCGAAAATATGGAGGCGTAGGAGACGTTCGGAGGTCATGGCGCCTCACTCGCAGGTTTCGCGGACGGTGGGTTCGTTCTCTCCGTAGACGGCGATGGCTCTGACGCCATTCAGGCTCGAGCTCAAGTCGTACTCGGCTTGTAGCTGGCCCACAGGGGCATTCGTGTTCGACAGCTGAAGGACGTGGCCGGCTCGGTCAGTCATCCAGATGCGATCGGCGCTGTCGATCGTGATGTACATGTAGATGCGATTGTTGTCCTCTTCGTACCATGCGGTCCGTTCCCGGGTTTGCAGGTCAATGCGTCTCACGGTGGACGTCAGATCGGGAGCGAAAATGTAGCTGTTGGTCGCCTCGATCACCATGTCGTGCAACCCGTAATAGCCCAGTGCGTTGTGGTTCTGCGGGTCGTAGTCCAAGCGGTACTCCTGAGAATAGGGCGTTCCACCAGCGATCACGCTGAGAGACTCCTGACCAAAGCCGGACTGCCAATAGTTTCCGTTGAGATCGAAAATGGCGCCACCGCTGTTGCGCGAGTCTCCCGGACCGTAGTCATCCCAACCCCAGGAGTAGAACAGGGGAGCCGTGCCTCCGTTGGCCGGGACGACGAAATGGCGATGGGTGAAATGGCGAGGTCCGGACTCTACCTGTGGATGAAAAGCCAGACCTGCGACGTAGAAGTCGCCCGTCATTGGATTGACAGCGATGCCGTGATGGGTCGTTAGCCCCTGAGGGGGAAAGTTGGTATAGTAGTTGGTGAAGTCACCAAACTTGGCGTCCACCAAGTTGCCGCACAGGTCGATCTTGCCTACCGTCATTTGTCCATTCGTTTCCGGTAAGGCTGTGGTGAACACGAATTCGCGCGGGTTTTCTGGGATAGCGACGATGTCCCCTAGATCGTCAGCAGGGAACTCGGCGTGAACGTAGGTGTTCGGATTCGATGGCGAGGAGTCGGGATCGAGCCCAATGATGCGTGCCATATTGTTTTGTATCGTCGCCACCAGGATATCTCCGGGCTGACGCGTGATGTTGTCCAAGCAAGTGACCGGTGGAACGAACTCTGGGCACGAAGGGTTGGCAGTCGCTCGTTGAGCAGTAAGGCTCGTGCCGAGAAAGAAGGCGCTGCAAGAGGCGAAAAGAAGAATACGGAAAGAGGTTCGAGGCATGATGTGCTCTGTTTGTGAATATGGTCAGTGTCTCACGAGGTTTCCGGTCAGTCGGGTGCGCTACGGTGACCTCGAGCATTGGGTTCACTAGGTAAGAGCATTTAGAAATGCGAACCTTCGGGGATTTTTGCGAAGAAGGTTAAAAGCCTTCTGCGAAAACGAGCCCTTTGGGCTGGGAAAAATTTTCGGCGCAACACCGAAGGTAGAAAGGACGTTTGCTGGAAAAGCTTCGCCGCTGCGCGCCTCACCCGCTCGCGGGTGATCTTTGGCAGGGCCCAGACGGTAAAGACCGAGGATGACCAAAAGAGCCCCGAACAGAAAGATCGGGCCGAGGAAGCAGGAGCCAATCCGCTGCCGTCGACTTGCCCCCGGCTCGCTCAAGGGGTTCAAAGAGCACCGTGAAACCGAGAAATCAGCCGCGCCAGGAGCGATCGCGGTTTACGGTGGGAGCCATTTTGGACGCTACGGAGCGCCTCCTGAGTCGCACAGAGCGTTTGACGGCTCGAGGTATTGCTCAACTGGCGGGAGTGAGTGTCGGCACGCTCTATCAGTATTTTCCGGCCAAGGAGGCCGCCGTCGCTCAGGTGGTCGACCGCCGCTTGGCCGACGACGAACGGAGGATGCTCGCGGTGTTCGAGAGTTTGCGAACCCTGCCGTTGGCCGCGGCGGTGCGCGCTGTGGTCGAGGAATTCGTACCGAAGAGTCAGTGGGAGAGGGCCCTGTATCCGCGCTTGGTCGATACCCTGGAGTCGACGTCGCGCCTGGAGCCCGTCCAGCGATTGCTCTCACGATTCGACACCCTGTTGTCTGATGAGCTCCGCAAGCGCAAGGGGGAGCTCGCCGAGGGATTGGATCCCGACGTAGCGGCTACGGTCATTCTGTATTCAGTGCGAGCTTCGCTTTTTTCTTTGGCGCGGCGGCATCCGGAATTGCCTCGCGAGAGCGTGGTCGAAGAGCTGTGTCGTCTGAGCTTGAATTACCTGCTGGGAGCAGATTCGCATCGGGAGCCAACAACTTCTGCATCGCCGTCCGAGTAATGCGCTCTGGAGTCATGCGGACGGCCCAGTTTCGCAACCAACACAACACGGGGTTTTCCAGCTGTGCGATTTTTCCGAGACGCCAACTCTCCCGTACGAACTGGTTGGCACGCTCGATCCGCGCGCTCTCGTAGGCACGGAGAGACTCTCGAGCATCCCGTGACGAGTTATCCGGGCCCAGCTCCGCGGCCAAGCGCGCAGCATCTTCGATGGCCTGGCAGGCTCCCTGACCCATGTTAGGAGTCATGGGGTGGGCCGCATCGCCCAACAAAGTCACCCGTCCGCGCCCCCACTGCTCCAGGGGCTGTCGGTCCGCGAGATCGTGTTGCAGAATTTGCTCCGTGGCTTCCAAAATGCTGCGAGCGCCCTCGCCAAAGCCCGCAAAGTGTCTCAGCACGTGCTGCTTGATTTGCGCTGGAGCGAGGAGCTGACCGGGGTTGGCATTTTCCACGGCGAACCAGTAGACGCTCCCATCACCTAAAGGAAACAGGCCCAGGCGTCGTCCGCGTCCCCAGCATTCGGTGCCGTGGCCCCGCAGATCGAAGGCTCGCTCGGTCACGCCGCGGAAGCAGCGGTAGCCGGCGAAGCGCAGGTCGTCTTGGTCGTGAAGCAGGGGACGGAGGACGGAATGCAGACCGTCGGCGCCGACCAACAGGTCGTAGGCCATGCTCTGATCGTGAGCATCTTTCGCGGCATCCTGCTCGCGTGATCCGCCACCGGCGTCGAGCGTGACGCCGTCCTCGTCGTCTCGGAAGTTGCTCAGGGTCCTCCCGAGGCGCAGGTCGATCCCTTCGTTCCGGCATGCTTCGACCAAGATCGTTTGCAGGGCGCCGCGATGAATGGCTACCGTCGGCAAGTTTTGTCCCCGCACGGTGAGCGGACCTCCCGCTGTGGAAAGCTGTCGCCCGCGCTGGTCGACAACGGCTATCTGCTCGAGCGGGCGCCCCGCTTGAAGTACCGCTGGCTCCAGTCCCAATCGCCTCAGCGGGGCCATGGCATTGGGAGCCAACACGATCCCGGTGCCCACGGGGGCAAGCTGCTTCGCTTTTTCGAACACGGTGGCTCGGTGCCCCATCCGCTGCAGCGCGAGCGCTGCCGTCAAGCCACCGATCCCTGCACCTGCGATCGCAATCCTCATGGCCCTCATGCTACTTCCTTTTCAGCGGTTCGACCGTTCGCATTTTGGGGCATGCGAGTGGCCGAAAACGGCCGGCCTGCGACCTTGTGCCGGGAACCGTTCAGGTTTTTAGCCCCCGGCGGCTCCCCGCCCTCGCCTACTCGAGAGACTCGGGAACGAATAAGTCCGGAAGTAGTTCTTGTTCGGGATCTACGGCGTACTTCGAGAAATCTTCGATGCCCGCTTCGCGCAAGACGTCTTCGTCGATGAGAAAGTTTCCCGTGTAGCTGACCGGGCGCGTCAAAATCTCGTAGGCGGCGTTGGCCATGATGTCCGGTTTGCGGCCGCGCCGCGCTACCCCTTGACCACCTAATAAATTGCGCACCGCCGAGGTGTCGATCACGGTCTTTGGCCACAGGCAGTTGGACGCGATCCCGAACGGCGCCAATTCTTGCGCCCATCCCAGCGAACAGAGGCTCATCGAGAATTTGGCGATGGAGTAGGCGACGTGAGGTGCGAAATATTCGGGTCGCAGGTCGAGGGGCGGACTCAAGGTGAGAATGTGAGCGTGGTCACTGTTTTTCAGATAGGGGAGGCAGGCCTGTCCACACAGGTAGGTGCCGCGGCCATTGACCTGATGCATCAGGTCGAAGCGCTTCATGGGCGTTTCGACCGTGCCGGCCAAGAAGATGGCGCTGGCATTGTTGACCAGGATGTCGATGCCGGAAAATTCGTTCACCGTGCGCTCCACGGCGGCCTGCACCTGAGCCTCGTCGCGGATGTCGCAGACGATCCCCAGAGCCCGACCACCGGCGCGAGTGATGGCATCGCTCGCGGTGTCCACGGTCCCGGGAAGCTTGGGGTGCGGGTGTTTTGTCTTGCCCAATACGGCCACGTTGGCCCCATCGCGAGCGGCTCGTTCGGCAATGCACAGCCCAATGCCGCGCGTGGCTCCCGAGATGAGCAAGGTGCGCCCCTTCAGACTCCGCTTTTCGTCGGTTTCGTTTCGGCCCTCTCCCGTTTCCTTCACGAACTTCTCGTACCTCCTGCTAAGGAGCCTAAATGAGCGAGAGCGAAAGTCGATCGTTCGAACCTCAGCAAGA
>CAYTRQ010000066.1:0-801 GCA_964440025.1 uncultured Polyangiaceae bacterium
GAGTGCTCGAACAAAACGCGCGTCCCGGTACCGTCGGGCTCGAGACGATAGCTCAATCTACCACAGCCTCGCAACAACCCCAACGGATCCTGCCGGGACCGAACACATCTTCCTCGAAAAAGCCCCCTCCTAGGCCGCTCCTAGGCCGCTCCTAGCAAAAGCATTCGATGCGGGTAGAATCAGGACTCGGATCTCACCGATGTTCGACTTTTGGCGAAGACTCACACGCATGGATCTGTTCGAGGAGCCGTTTCCCGAAGAGTACCGTCCACTCATCGCCAAAAACGTACCTTTGTATCGAAAGCTTTCTTCGGAGGAGAGGGACAAGTTGGAGGGGTTGATTCGCATCCTCATCGCGGAAAAGAACTTTGTTGGTGCCGCGGGCCTGGAGCTGACCGAAGAGATGTGCGTGGCCATCGCTGCACGGGCCTGTCTGCTCGTTATTCGCCGGGTCGAGCTGGACGAACCGCTCTACCCCGAGTTAGGTTCGATCGTCGTGTATCCCAGGGGCTATCGAGCTCCGGTGGAGCATCAAGACGGATACATCGTCCGCACAGGTATCGAGCACCGACTAGGAGAATCCTGGGATCGCGGAACCGTCGTACTCTCTTGGCAGGCCGCCGAGCAGGGGGCCGCTGCCCCCAACGATGGGCACGATGTGGTCCTGCACGAGTTCGCTCATCAGTTGGATGGGCAACAGGGGGACATGAACGGCACCCCTCCCCTCTCGAGTTGGTCTCGCTACGACAGTTGGGCCGTGACGTTCAGCAAAGAGTTTGCTGCACTGCAGGACAAGGACGC
>CAYTRQ010000066.1:811-17342 GCA_964440025.1 uncultured Polyangiaceae bacterium
CCAGAATCAGAAAACGGACATCGACGTCTACGGCGCGAAGAATCCAGCCGAATTTTTTGCCGTGGTCACCGAGGACTTTTTCGAACGCCCCGATCAGCTGAAGGAGCATCACCCCCAGCTCTACGAGGAACTCGCCACCTTTTACCGTCTCGACCCGGCAGAGCTGTGGAGGCGTCCTGATTCCTTTGTGATGAAATCCGAGGACTGAAAGCCGAATCTTCCCCCAAATCCCGAAATTCTATCTGACGCAGTGGATTCCTCCATAGGTCAATCGACCGAGGTGGCCGAACCGGTAGAAGGTTGAGCGGGGATCTCGCGAGCACGAGCGATCATCCACCAGGCCGCGGCCTCGGACGGGATGTTGGCAGTGAACGCGTGGCTGCGGAGCTCGACAATCTCAAGGAACGGCTCCACGGCATTGACGACATCCCGCGCCGAGCGACGGGGAGGACCGTGATCGCGAGGGGGACCCTCGGTGCTTCCGAGGAGACTCGCCCACAGAGCACCGGGCCGAAGAAGGGCGCTGACTCGTTGGGCGAAATAGCGCTGCTGCGCTGGAGCGTCGAAGACGTGGAACACTCCCCGATCGAAGGCGAGATCGAAAGGAACGCCAGAGCCTTCGGGAAGGTCGTCCTGCAAGAAATCGAGTTGGTGGAATCGACATCGCGCGGCCGCTTCGGACGGCAGGTCGACGAGGGCAGCGCGGGCTCGTTCAATAGCCAGTGGAGCGAGATCACAAGCAACGACGTCGAATCCCCTCGCCGCTAGCCAGCGGGCGTTCATCCCCGTACCACAGCCGATCTCGATGGCGCGGCGCCCGTCCACGACAAACCGCTCGTTTCCTCCGACAAGACCCATCAGAAGATCGTCGGGCGCCCCCGTGTCCCACGGGGTCTCATTTTCGGCGTAATGGGCGTTCCAGTCGCGGTCGGGCATGATTCTCTCTCTACTCCGGACCCCCATCTTGGATGGTCCAACCGAAATTGTCGATCAGCGGCTGCCGAGCCTCGGCCGCGGCGGACCTACAGGTGGAGTTACCACCATCAAAGGTAGAGAGTCTGGTTCGCCCCCCCGGAGAACTGCGCCTCGGTGTCTCCCAGCACCAGCGGTCCAACCCGCGGCGGAGCCAGGACGTTGCTGGGGCGAGATTCAGCGGGAGCACAAAAGCCCTGCATCATCGAGCAACGGACGCAGATTGATCTGCGCTCCCAACTGACGGCAGAGCAGAAACATTCCACTCAGCTTACGCTGAAAGAACATGTATTCAGCCTGAGGCGGACGAAGATCACGGCGGTAAGCCATCAACTTCCGCGAGCTGGCCTTCACGCGCTTCTGAAGATCGGTCGCCCCGAAATCATAGATCCGATCTTCGAAGACCTCTCCCACTTCGAGGGAGATGTCGGTGAGAATGCTGGCTAGCTGTCCTCCCTCTTGTTCATGAACTCCCATCTCCCGGAGGACCGCATCGATCTGCTCGCGATCTCTGTGCACCATGGCGAAGGTAGCTTTCTTGTACATCTCGGCCACATGCTCGGGAACCGCACGCGTGGCACCAAAATCTAGCAGCACGACGCAGCCGGTGGCAGCATCGTAGAAGTAGTTCCCCGGGTTGGGGTCGGTTTGACTCAAACCAAAAGCAAACAACTCATTCAAAAGCAGCTCGAGCAGGAGAAGGGCAATCCGGTTCCTCTCCTCCTGGGAGGCCGTCTGCGCCCAGGACAGCAGCGCCACTCCAGGCACTCTCTCCATCGCCAGAACGCGCTTGGTGCTGTGCTCCGCAAATCCGCGAGGCAAAAGAAAGCGCCGATCTCCGGCCAATGCCTCGCGATACTGCAGCAGATTCGTCAGTTCATGCTCATAGTCGACCTCTCGCCGGAGCTCCGCCTTCACCTCGCGCGTCAGCGCGTCGAGATCGATGTCCGAAGAAACCAAACGAGTCATTGCGAGAAGCGAGCGCAGATTGTCCACGTCGCTCTCGATGCTGTCAGAGACCCCCGGATACTGGATCTTGAGAACCAGCTCCTCTCCTTCATGAGTCACCGCGCGATGCACCTGGCCAATCGAGGCCGACGCGATCGGGTGCAAGTCCACCTCCCGAAAGCGGCTGTGCCAATCGCGGCCGTATTCCTTCTTCAACACGGCGCGGACCTGCTCCTCCGGCATACGGTGCGCTGAAGATCGAAGCACTTCGAGAGCTTGGGCAAACTCTTGGGGAAGCATGCTGTCGCCTTCGAGGGAGAGCATCTGCCCGACTTTCATCGCCGCCCCACGCAATTTGGAGAGCCGCGCCGCCAAAAGGCGCGCATTGTCGGCTGTCAGCAAAGCATGAGGCAGCTCCTCTTCGGCCTTCTTCATCAAGCGGCGCGCTCGCTCGGCTGCCCCGCTCGCGGCCATTTGGGTCGCCGTCGCGCCCAGCCGAAAGAATCGGTTCATCCTCCCCGTTGGGACGGCGGAGGCGTCTGGCCCGGACTCAGGAGGCTCCTCTTGGCTCACGGGCTCACTCTTGCAGAAGTCGGCTTAAAGACAACGAAAGCCGGGGGAGCGGCGACTCATTCCGTCTGCGCCTTCGGCTTGGTCGACTTCGATTCCGCGGCGAGCTTCTTTTCCAGATCGGGCACGACGCGAGCCACCCGACGCTCAATCAATTCCTTGACCAGACTCCAGAGCGCACCTTCGTCGCTCGTCTCGCCAAGCAGCCCCAGAGGGATCTGAAAACCGCCCATATCCGAACGCCCCCCTCCGTAGGGCCGCCCCGTCGCGTCGGTGCCAAATGCATTTTGCATGAACAACGCTGGATCGACGCTCGCGCGACTCGTGCGAAGAGAGCCGTCGATTCGATCCTCGACAATGCCGTAGACGAGCACCGTGTCGATGTCCTCACGCCGCAGAACGAAGTCGGCAGCCGTAGGGATGGCATCACGATTGATAGCCGAAACACGCCCCACCCCGGCGATGGCGAAATCACGAATCACCTGAAGATCTCTCAAGGCGATGCCCACCGCCTCCATGGCCTCGGCGCTGATACTGCGCCGGCCGATCCGACTCAAAGTCTCGGAATCGCAATGCGGCTTGAGGTACGCAGCGGCTCGAAAATCGAGAGGCGTGGCAAAGGAAAAGTCGTCGGTATCCGTCTGGATCCCGAAAAACATAGCCGTCGCCGTGGCCGCGTCGTCGGCCCCCTCTCCTCCCAACGGAGCCAGCCCTTGCTCGGCATACTCCGCATAGATCGTACATGTGGCGCCAACGTCGTGGCGCAAGTCCACGAACGGTGCCTTGGGTACGGTCTTGGGCCTGTGGTGGTCCACCACGGTGAGCAGCTCGAGATCCGTGGGCAATGCAAGCGTCGCCTCGGCGTTGCTCGCATCCACCAAGGACATATAGCCGAATTCTTCGAGGTCCTCCGTTTTTTCGACCCGAATCATCGGCACATTGAGCAATTTGACGAGGGCGCGGTTCTCGCTGCGGGACAGCGGAAGAACATGGGCGATGGTCGCAGAAACCCCCAGCCGATCGCAGATCCGTCTGTGGGCCAAAGCGCTTCCGATTGCGTCGGGATCCGGGTGCCCCCCAAGGAGGATCACGTGGGGTTTGTCGGTCGCCTGGGAGAGAACCTGCTCCAGACGCTGCGCCCGCGCCACCGCACTTTGCTTCCCGTTGGTCACAACCTGTGTATCGTTCATGATCGATTGCGGTGCAGTTCTGAGGCCGGACTCTCTGAGTCAGATATCCGAATTCCCGATCGCTCCCCTGAGGAGAAAAGAGTAGCGGAGCTTCCCGAAGTTTTCCGGAAAACGCAGGGATCGTCTACCACTGGAGTGAGGCACAGGGAAATCCACCCGCCTGCCCCGCGGTTTTTCTTGACGCGCCGGCCGTTTAAGGGCAGCGTTTGCGAACGTATGGCGAAGGACTCCTTCTCTCCCCCCACCGCCCGAGCCGCCTTGACGGCGCACGGGCGCCGGAACCAAGGGGCTCGGCACCCGAGTTTCCGGCACCCGAGTTTCCGGCACCCGAGTTTCCGGCACCCGAGTTTCCGGCACGAGGGTTCCGGGCATTTTGGAGATCGTGTCTTCGCCACCAATCCATTGTTGCCATCGGTCGACGGCCTGTTGGCCGAGATTCTCGTACTCGTACTCCTCCTCGTCCCCCTGGCTGGGGCCGCGGCTAGCTGAGTTCGATCCGAGGACCGAACTTGACCCCGCGCCCCTCCAGGGACGCGGGGTTTTTTTCTTCAAAGAAGCTTGTTTTCACCCTGACCTGAGTACGCTTTGCCCAAGATTCGGCTTGCCAGCCCGAACCCGTCGGAAGGCAGCTCCCCACCCACCAGCCCACGTCAGTCATCGCCATGGAATCAGCCACAAAAGCCATTCACCAAGTCCCTCACACAGGCTCCCGCACCATGTCCGGCTCGGAAATCTTGTGGGACACCCTGGTGCATCTCGGTGTCGAGACCGTCTTCGGTTACCCCGGCGGCGCCATCATGCCGGCGTACGACTCGATGATTCAATATCCGATTCATCATGTGCTGGTGCGCCATGAGCAGGGCGCTGCCCACATGGCAGACGGCTACGCCCGAGTGTCGGGAAAGGTCGGTGTCTGCATCGCCACCTCGGGTCCTGGAGCCACGAATCTGGTCACCGGTATCGCCAACGCGATGATGGACAGCATTCCCATGGTTGCCATCACGGGTCAGGTGGCTTCCGGCCTCATTGGGAGCGATGCCTTTCAGGAAACGGACATTACCGGCGTGACCCTTCCGGTCACCAAGCACAACATCGTCGTCTCCCGGCCGGAGGACATCTCCTCGGCTCTCAAAGAAGCCTTCTATATCGCCCAGTCCGGGCGCCCTGGCCCCGTGCTCGTGGACATCACCAAGGATGCCCAACAAAAGAGCTGCGAGTACCAGTTCGATCCCAAACCGGTGGTGCTGCCTGGCTATCGTCCTGAATACGAAGTCACCAGCACCGAAATCGAGCAAGCCACGGACATGATTGCCGCTGCCGAGCGCCCCATCATTTTCTGTGGACATGGGGTCATCTGGGCTCAAGCCACCAAGCTTTTGCTCGAACTCGTCGACAAAACCGACATTCCCGTGGCCTCGACCTTGCTCGGTTTGGGCGGATTTCCCGCAAGCCACAAGAGAGCGCTCGGCATGATGGGGATGCATGGAGAGGCCTGGGTCAACCAAGCAATCCAGGAGTCGGATTTGGTCATCGCCATCGGGATGCGCTTCGACGATCGAGTCACGGGCAATCTCCAGAACTACACCCCCAATGCCAAAAAGATCCATATCGAGCTGGATCCGGCGGAGATCAACAAAAACGTCAAGGTCGATCTCCCGTTGGTCGGCGACGCCCGAGAAATCCTCCGACAACTGGTGCCCCAAGTGCGCCGCGGCAATATCAGGCCTTGGCTCGATCACGTCGCCGAACTCCGCGGAGACCGCGCCGTGATCGATATCAAGGATCTCCCCGACAGCGGCAAACTCTACGCCGCACACGTCATCATCGATCTTTGGAACATGACCGATGGTGAAGCCATCATCGTGACAGACGTGGGGCAACACCAAATGTGGGAAACCCAGTATTACAAGCACGACCATGCGCGCCGGTTGGTCACTTCTGGGGGGTTGGGCACCATGGGGTTCGCTCTCCCCGCGGGCATTGGGGCCAAGGTCGCCGACAAGAAGGCCGAGGTGTGGGTGATCGCGGGAGATGGTGGGTTTCAAATGACCGCTGCCGAGCTTTCCACGATTGCCCAGGAGGATATCAAGGTCAACGTCGCCATCATCAACAATGGTTTTTTGGGCATGGTGCGCCAATGGCAACAGTTTTTCTTCGGTGGACGCTACGTAGCAACCCCCATGAAAAGCCCCGACTTCGTCAAGCTCGCCGAGGCCCACGGCCTGCGGGGTCTCCGCGCCAAGACTCGCACCGAGGTGGCCGAGGCGGTCCAGCAGGCCCGCGCAAGCGAAGAATCGGTCGTGATCGACTTCCGAGTCGTTCAGGAGGATTCCGTGTATCCGATGGTTCCCTCCGGCGCCAACTTGCAAGACATGATTCGCCGCCCGAGCGAACCCTCCAAGGCAGAAACCCCTGACACAAAAGAACCCCACAACCCCCTGTTCGAAACAGGAGAAGACGAATGATCTCCCCCAGTCATAGAAGCCCCATTTTGCGCACCTTCGTCGCCTACGTCGAAGATAAACCCGGCGTACTCAACCGAATCGCTTCTTTGTTTCGCCGACGGAACTACAACATCATCTCCCTCAACGTGGGACGTACTCACGAACCGGGCATCAGCCGGATGACCTTCCAGGTCGAAGCGGACTCGGACATGGCCCGGCGCATCGAGGCCAATCTCTACAAAATGGTCAATGTGCTCTCCATCGAGGACCTCACCGATCAGCAGCGCATGGTGCGCGACCTGGCCTTGATCAAAGTCCTCGTTGCCCCGAGTCGGCGCGGGGAGGTTCTCGACCTCCTTCAGATCTTCCGAGCCCGTGCCGTCGATGTCAGCCCCGAAACCGTCACCGTGGAAGTCACCGGGGAGCAGGCAAAGATCGAAGGCCTGGTGTCGTCTCTTCGCCCCTTTGGCATTGTCGAAATGGTCCAATCGGGAACCGTTGCGATGAGCCGCGGCCCCCAAGGCAATGCGGCCAAGGTCGCTCATGCGGAGCCGGCCGCACGGCACCAAGTGGCCTAGATACGGGAGGAGAAGGACGCGCCGACGACGACCCAACGAGGTCCAGGCTGCGGCCTTTCCACAATTTTTAAAGAACCGAGACTCGTCAAATCAAGGGATTTGAAACATGACCGCCCCTAAAGACTACGTGAGGATTTTCGACACGACGCTGCGAGACGGTGAACAATCACCCGGTGCGACCATGACCTCGGAGGAGAAGCTCGAGGTCGCACGGCTCCTTTCTCGCCTCGGGGTGGACGTCATCGAAGCCGGGTTTCCGGCAGCCTCTCCAGACGACCTGTCTGCAGTGCACCGAATCGCCGAAACCGTCGGGCAGGAGCTGCCCGAGGGGCGACCACGGCGGCCCGGCCCAGATGGAAAGGACGAGCTCGGCCCGCCTATCATCGCAGGACTGGCTCGAGCCGCGGAAAAGGACGTCGACAAAGCCTGGGAAGCCGTCGCTCCGGCACGACATCCGCGGATCCACACGTTTTTGGCCACCTCCCCCATCCACCGCAAACACAAACTGCGCATGAGCCAGGAGCAGGTCATCGAGCAGGCCAGAAAAATGGTCGGCTACGCCAGCTCGCTCTGCCCCGACGTCGAATTCAGCCCCGAGGACGCCGGACGCACGGAGCCAGACTTTCTCTATCAGGTCCTTTCTGCCGTGATCGAGGCTGGAGCCACCACGTTGAACATTCCCGACACCGTCGGCTACACCCTGCCGCATGAATTCGGCGAGCTCATCGCCGGCATCAAGGACAACGTCAAGGGAATCGAGCGAGCGACGATTTCCGTTCATTGCCACAACGATCTGGGCCTGGCCACGGCCAATGCTTTGGCAGGAATCCGCGCCGGAGCCCGCCAGGCCGAGGTCACCATCAATGGCATTGGGGAGCGGGCAGGCAACACGGCTCTCGAGGAGATCGTGATGAGCTTGACCACACGGCGTCCCATCTTCGGTTTGCGAACCGGCATCGACACGACTCAGCTCACGCGCGCCAGTTGGCTCGTTTCGAGCCGCACGGGCATGTTGGTCCAACCCAACAAAGCGATCGTAGGTGCCAACGCCTTCGCTCACGAGGCAGGGATCCATCAGGATGGGATGCTCAAGAACGCCGAAACCTACGAGATCATGCAACCCGAGACCGTCGGCGCGCAGAAGACCCTGCTCGTCCTCGGAAAGCACTCGGGGCGCCATGGTTTCACGGCACGCCTGAACGAGCTCGGGTTTGCTCTGGACGGACCGGCACTCGACTCGGCGTTCGAGCGCTTCAAGGCACTCGCTGACAAGAAGAAGCACGTCACTGATGCCGATTTAATGGCTCTGGCTTCCTCCGAGGCCGCTGACGTCCCCGAGATCTACAAGCTCGAGGCCGTCCACGTCAGCGCCGGCACGGGGCTTCCGACCGCTTCGGTGCGGTTGATCGGACCGGATGAGGAGGAGCGCGTCACTGCGGCGATAGGCACGGGCCCCGTCCATGCCATTTTCAACGCGATCGACGAGCTGATTCGCGCTCCTGCCGAACTGCTCGAATACTCGATCAATGCAGTCACCGAAGGCATCGATGCGCTCGGTGAAGCGAGCGTACGCATTCGCATGACGAGTGAAGCGCTCAGAGAAAATGCTCAAGTGGGAAGCCGCGCCGCGGTTTTTCACGGGCACGCAGCGGACACCGACGTGCTCATCGCAAGCACCAAGGCCTACCTTTCAGCCATCAATCGTCTTCTTGCGGTCATGAACGCAAAAAAGAAAAGTGGCGAAAGTGAAGTCCCCCGTACGGTGGACCGCGGAGTATAAACATCTACTAGAAATGGATCCTTCGTGACACGCGTCGACATCTACGACACCACCCTGCGTGATGGCAGCCAGGGAGAAGGCGTTAACTTCACCGCTCAGGACAAGCTCCGCATTGCCCAGCGTCTCGATCAGTTCGGCATCTCCTTCATCGAAGGGGGGTGGCCCGGTTCGAACCCCAAGGATGCCGAATTTTTCGAGAGGGCTCGAGACATCAGCTGGCAAAGCGCCCAACTTGCCGCCTTTGGTTCAACGCGGCGCGCGGGAGCTCCGCCGGAGGACGACCGCAATCTCCAGGCCCTCGTGAGCTCTGGCGCCCCCGTGTGCACCATCTTCGGCAAAGCATGGAAGCTTCATGTGACCGAGGTTCTCCGCACGACACTCGAGAAGAACCTCGAAATGATCGAAGACAGCATTGCGTTCTTGGTCAGCCAGGGGAGGAAGGTCTTCTTCGATGCGGAACACTTCTTCGACGGTTACCGCGCCGACGCAGAATACGCTCTAGCCACTCTGCAGGCTGCCAAACGGGGAGGCGCCGAGGTCCTCATCCTCTGTGAAACCAATGGAGGTAGCCTTCCCTGGCAGGTCGAGGAGGTCGTCAAAACCGTGAGCCAGCGGCTCCAGCATCCGCTGGGGATCCACGCGCACGACGATAGCGGCTTTGGGGTGGCCAATAGCATTGCCGGCGTGCGCGGTGGAGCGGTTCAGGTGCAAGGCACGATCAATGGGGTGGGAGAACGCTGCGGCAACGCCAACCTCAGCGTCATCATTCCTACCTTGGAGCTCAAACTGGAGCGCAGCGTTTTGCCTGAGGGGAAACTGCGAGAGCTCACAGACGTCTCTCGTTTTATCGCGGAGGTGGCCAACCTCTCTCCCGACAAAGGGATGCCCTACGTGGGTCGATCCGCGTTCGCTCACAAGGGCGGAGTCCACGTTGCAGCCATGCGGCGGCACGTCGACTCCTATCAGCACGTCGATCCTGCGCTCGTCGGCAACGAAATGCGGGTGGTCGTCAGCGATCTTTCCGGCCGCGGCAATGTTCTCAGCATTGCCGAGGAACTGGGTGTCGAGGTGGGCGATGGCGAGGAGCTCGATGCCCTGCAGGAGATCAA
The DNA here is from genome assembly GCA_964440025.1 of uncultured Polyangiaceae bacterium. Taxonomy (GTDB): domain Bacteria; phylum Myxococcota_A; class Polyangia; order Polyangiales; family Polyangiaceae; genus NIC37A-2. The sequence continues at coordinate 10,403 of CAYTRQ010000066.1, forward strand.
AGACGCCGAGGCGCGCGGTCTCAGCTACGAAGGAGCGGAGGCGTCCGTTTCTCTCCTGTTGCGTCGCCGCCAGAGCCAATACAGCCCTCCGTTCGAAATCCTCGATTATCAGGCCATGGTGGGCAGGCGTCAGGGAGTTGAATTCGTCGAGGCAACGGTGCGCCTCTCCGTCCGTGGACAGGTCGTTCACACAGCGGGAGACGGTAATGGTCCGGTGAGCGCCCTCGACTCGGCTCTGCGCAAAGCACTTTTGCCCCATTACCCCAGTCTGGGAGACATGCACCTGTCGGACTACAAGGTCCGCATCCTCGACTCCGGCTCCGGCACGGGCGCCGTGACCCGGGTGCTGATCGATAGCCGGGACGAACACGGCAGTTGGAGCACGGTCGGTGCCTCGGCCAACATTATCGAGGCCTCGATGGCGGCCCTGGTCGACTCGCTCGAATTTGGCTTGAGCCGGGTGAATGCCGGCCCAGACTCCGCTCGATGAAATGGCAGTGATAGCGGAATCACAGCCTTTTGCTGATGGTCGAAGGATGAAGGGCAACTCCCCTGCGATTTCTGGAGGACAACTTATTTTTTCGGGGAACAAAGTGCTCGCCGTGATGGGTCAGGCCGCAATCTTCCGGTGAATCACGAAGGCCAACTTTCCGCGCGATTTCTGAAGGACAACTTATTTTTTCGGGGAACAAATTCTTGTTCAGATTTGTCTAGCTCCTGCTGGAAACGAAGTGGCCTCGCGCTATGGTGGCCCGCGCTGCAAGGAGCGAACGCCCGATGCGATCACAAAGTAGTGAGGATCCAAGAAAGACCGCCACCCCCCCCGCTTGGCCTGGCGCTATGGTGCTACGCGCTATTTCGTCGCGAGTTGTCCTGTCGCGAGCCGTCCTTTCATTGGGGATACTGATAGCTGGATGCGAGCAACAGGAGGCCGAAGCTGAGCCGACTCCGGTCACTCAGGGATCTTCCAACGAAGATAGCAACAATGAGGATTCACCCGATCTCACCGGAACTCGCGTGGAAGTGGCCGTCATCGAGCCTTCTCCTCAAACTCTCACTCTCCAGGCACCTGGCGAGGTCGAAGGAGAGCGAGACGCTTTCCTGTCCTCTTCCCTCGGAGGCTACATAGAAAATGTCCATGTGGGAGAAGGAGACGAGGTACAGGCCGGGGCCGTTTTGGCCCGCGTCGACAGCCAGAGCCATTCAACCCGTTTGCTCCGAGCCCAAGTGGAAAGAGACGCAGCAAAACGTGAGCTCGAACGGGCCAAGGCTCTCCAAGGGACGATTCCACAGGCAGAAATCGACGCTGCACGAGATCGGTTGGAGACCGCCAAAGCCTCCTTGCGAGAGCTTCAGGTCAACGTCCAGCGCTCCATCATCAAGGCACCGTTTTCCGGCGTCGTGGTTGAAGTCAACGCAGAAGTCGGGGAAGTGGCCAATCCCGGTGCTCCGCTCATCCGCCTGGTTCGCCTCGATCCGGTGCACGTGACCGTGGCCCTTTCCGACCGCGACATCGCTCTTGCCAAAGAAGGGATGCCTGCACACGTCCAACTCGACGCCCGCTCCGGGATTTTCGAGGGCAAAGTGCTGCGACTGTCACAGGCAGCCGAGCTCAAGACCCGCTCTTTCGAGGCGACGATCGAAGTCGACAATCCCGATCAACTCCTCCTCCCGGGCATGATCGCCAAGGTTTCCCTTCAAGCCAAGAGCGGTCAGAAAGACGGAGAGCCAGAAATCATGATCTCCCAGGATTGGCTCGTGACCGATCCGGACGGTGTTGGTGTTTTCGTGGCAAAAGACGGCATCGCCCAATGGCGCCCCGTCGAGCTCGGCCCGGTCGTGCGGCGTCAAGTTACCGTCGACAAGGGGCTGAATCGCGGTGATGCGCTCATCATCGTCGGTCACCGAACTCTTTCCGATGGGGATCCCATCATCATCCATCGCAAGGGACGCTGCTGTCGCAACGGGCGCCCTGTTTTTGGTGATGAGCTCTCCGAGTAGAGCCACGCTCAACTGCCATCCCTGGATTGAAAGAAACACATCGTGATTCGCTTCTTCGTTCAGCACCGCGCACCGATCCTCCTGCTCGTGGCGTGTACATTCATCTTCGGTGCTCTGTCGTACGCGCGCTTGCCGAGGGAAGCCAACCCTGACGTCGACATTCCCTATGTCATGGTGACCACACCTTATGTGGGCGTCTCTCCCAAGGACATCGAGACCTTGGTGACGATTCCCATCGAAAACGAGGTGTCCGGCATCAAGGGACTCAAGGAAACAACGAGCACCTCGGCCGAAGGTGTCAGTATCATCAGTCTGGAATTCGAACCGGACGTCGTCATCGAGGACGCCCTCCAGAAAGTCCGCGATCGCGTCAGCCGCGCTCGAACGAAAATTCCCGAGGACGCCGAAGATACCACGGTTCAGGAAATCTCCTTCTCAGACATGCCCATCATGCTGATCAATATCGCTGGATCAGCAGACGAGACGGTGCTCAAGAAACTCGCCGAAGAGCTTCAATCCGATCTCGAACGCATCCCCGGCGCTTTGAAGGTGACTCTATCGGGAGGAAGAACCCGAGAATTCCAGGTCCAAGTCGATCCCAAGCGCCTCAACCACTACGAACTGGGGCTCAGTGACGTCTCCTCCGCCATCGACAACGAGAACGTCAACATCCCTGGCGGTGAGGTCACCGGCACGAGAGCCAATTTCCTCGTGCGCGTTCCCGGCGAATTCACTTCGGCAAGGGAAATCGAGAGCGTCGCCATCACGCGGCGTGGCGATCGTCCGGTCTTCGTACGCGATGTCGCCGACGTCAAAGACACATTTGCAGAGCGCACCACCTATTCACGAATGAATGGGCAGCCGAGCGTCGCTTTGGGTTTGGTCAAGCGTGCGGGCTCCAACATCGTCGAGGTCGCGGAGGAAGCCAAGGCCTTGACCAGCAAGCACGCGAGCCGTTGGCCAAAAGAGGTCACCTACAGGATCCTGTCGGACCAGTCGCGCGAAGTCGGCCTCATGGTCGCCGAACTGGAAAACAACATGCTCTTGGCTCTCATCCTGGTCGTTGGGGTGATCCTCTTCGTCATGGGGCTCAAAAACAGCTTGTTCGTCGCGCTCTCCATCCCTCTCAGCATGCTCATCGGGATGATCGTCTTTTCCTTGATGAACGTCACCCTCAATATGGTGGTGCTGTTTTCTCTGATCCTGGTTCTGGGGATGCTCGTCGACAACGCCATCGTGCTCGTCGAAAACATCTACCGGCATCTGGAAATGGGGAAGACTCCGTTCGAGGCCTCCGTCGACGGTGCCAAGGAAATCGCCACTCCCGTGGCAGCCTCGACGCTCACGACCGTCGCGGCTTTCGCCCCGCTCTTGGCGTGGACGGGGATCATGGGTGAATTCATGATCTACCTGCCGATGACCGTGGTCATCGTACTTCTCTCCTCACTGCTGGTGGCTGTCCTGATGCTACCGGTGGTCACTTCGATCACTCTCCGGCCCATCACCAAGAAAAAGGAATCCCAACAGAAGACCTCCTGGATTCTCCGCAGCTACGAAAAGACTCTCGCCTGGGCCATTCGACACCGCTTCATCACAACGCTGGCCATGTTCGGCGCGCTGATCGGCTCGTTCATGGCCTACGGTGCCCTGCACCACGGGGTAGAATTCTTTCCCGACACGGAGCCCGACCGCGCGACCGTTTCCGTGCGTGCTCCGGACGGTACGGATCTCGAGGAAACCGATCGGATCGTGCGAGAGCTCGAACAAATCCTTCTCGAAGATCCCTCGGTGGAAAGCTACGTCGCCGAGACCGGCGTGACATCTGGCGACTTCTCGTCTTCCGAAGCCGCCCACTCCGCGCGCATCACCATCAACTTCTACCCCCACATCTCCAAGCTGGAAGAAGGAGAAACCCCTCGCAAGGAAGATAGCCGAGTCTCCATTGCACGCCTCCGAGAGAAGGTCTCCGAGGTCGTGGGAGCCGACATCAAACTGGAAAAGGAGCGGATGGGCCCCCCTGTCGGCAAACCCATCGCCTTGGAGATCTCGAGCAAGGACTACCACGAAGCTGGGGATTTCGCCGCCAAGGTTCGTCGTCACATCGGTTCGGTTCCCGGAGTCACCGGACTGGAGGACAACTATCGCGTGGGGCGCCCGGAACTCCGATTCCGCGTCGATCGGGGCGCTGCCAAACGAGTGGGTGCCAGTACCGGCGAGATCGCCAGCGCCGTTCGCGCCGCCGTGAGTGGAACCAAAGCGAGCGTCTTTCGAGATGGCGAAGATGAATACGACATCGTCGTGGAGCTCGCTCCTCAGTACAAAAACGACCTCGAATCGGTCCTTTCCCTCAGGATTCCCGGCAGAGAAGACATGGAGCTCGGGACCTTCTCCGTTCCCATCTCTTCCGTCGCCAGCTACGAGCTGGCCGGTGGAACGGGTTCCATTCGCCACAAGGCTCAAGAACCGGTCGTGACCGTCACCGGCGATGTCAAGGAAGGCTTCAACCAAAATGCCGTTCAGGCAGCGGTCATGGAACGCGTCAACACGATGCAGAAGCCGAGAAGCATCACCGCACGCCTCGGCGGCGCCAACGACGAGCAAAAGGAGTCGGAGGAGTTCCTCTCCACGGCATTTCTCATTGCCCTGTTCCTCATTGCCATTGTGCTTGTCTCCCAATTCAATCGGTTCGATCTGCCACTGATCGTTCTGACCTCGGTCATCTTGTCGTTGGTCGGCGTCCTGTGGGGATTGATCCTCACTGGTACCTCCTTCGGCGTCATCATGACAGGACTAGGGGTCATCTCTTTGGCTGGGGTCGTCGTCAACAATGCCATCGTGCTGCTCGACTACGTCGAGCAGCTCCGCAGCGAAGGGCGAAAGCGCGACGACGCTCTCATCATCGCCGGTCTCACGCGTTTCCGCCCGGTGATGCTGACCGCTGTGACCACGATCTTGGGGCTTTTACCGATGGCTATCGGGCTGTCCATCGACTTCAGGTCCGGAGCCCTTTATTGGGGCACTCCGACCAGCGAATGGTGGGGACCCATGGCCGTAGCGGTTGTTTTTGGCTTGGCCTTTGCCACGCTGCTCACCCTCGTCGTCGTACCTACCCTTTATGTGCTGTTCGATGACATCGGACAGCTATGGAGACGTCTCATTTTCCGGACGACTCATCTGCGCTCGACAAGGAGCGCTGCCAATCCGGCCGAATAGATCGAAAAAGAGATCTTTTTCGGCCCCACCCTACGCTTCCTGGAGGACTCACCCATGCGCCGGCTTTCGCTTGTACTCTCGGTCTTTGTGCCTATTTCTCTGACGCAGTTAGCGGCAGCACAGACGCCAGAACAGGCTGGCCCAACGCCCCAGGACCCTGAAGCTCAAGGGTCCGCGGCTCGAGAACCTGAAGCCGAAGGCCCTGAAGCCGACAATCGGTCCGGCGAAGGACCTCCCCCTACCGCCGAAAGCCAGTCAACCGTCACCGGCTTCCGCAATCACTTTGCCCAAGTCAACAACCAACCAGGCGGCCTCACCTCCGCTCAGGCGGCTCAAGCAGCAGCCGAGCTCAGTCCCGACGCTCAAGCGGCGCAGGCGCAGGTCGAGTCCGCCGACGCTCAGGTGAATCAAGTCGTCTGGCAGTATCTACCGCGGCTCACTCTCACCGCTCGCTACACACGGCTCTCCCCGCAACCCGCCACGGACGATGCCGGCTTTGGTGGCAGCCTCGTTGTCACCGATCAAACTCAGCCGGGACCTCTGGATCCGATGGCACAGCTCCTCGCGGTCGACGCCACATCCGCCTTTCAACAGATCCAAGATCAATGGTACCTCAACGCGGGACTCGTGGTTCCCGTGAGCGATTACATCTTCAACGTCAGAAAGGCGATCGGAGGAGCCAAGACGGCTCGCCACGCGGCAGCCCTGACCGAAAAAGCGGAACGCGTCACCGCTGCAGCCAATGCACGCATTGCCTACTACAACTGGGTGGGAGCACGACTCCAGGCCCGCGAGGCCGGGAAGTCCGTCGAGCGCGCCCAAAAACAACTGGAAACACTCAAGGCCCAGTTCGAAGCCGGGCGCACTTCCCGAGCCGATGTCCTGCGGGCCGACGCTTTCTTGGCGGAGGCACAACTCGACCAAGAGCGCGCCCAAACCAACGAATCCATCGCGCGAGAAAAGCTCAACGTGCTCATGACCGGCGGCCAAGAGGCCCAGCCCAGCTGGGAAATTGGCGAGGATCTGCTCACCAAGCCCAAGGTGCGCCCAGAAGACAACAAGAGCATCAAGGAACTGCAAAAAGAAGCCATGCAGAATCGACTCGAACTGCGTGCGCTGCGAGAGACCCAGCAGGCCATGGGGGACCAAGCCGCTGTCGAGCGCACGCAGGCCTATCCCAGGATTGAAGGGTTTGCCAATGCCACCTATGCCAACCCTAACCAACGCATCATTCCACAGACGGAACAATGGGCGGCCACCTGGGACGTCGGCATCCGCATGGTATGGACCCTCAACGAAATCGGCATGAAGTCCGCCGCCGCAAAGAAGACCGAAGCCGATCTTCGAGAGCTCCAGGCCCAGGAGAGGAGCATCGAGCACGGCCTCCGCAACGAAGTCCTCACGGCCTACCGTCAAGAACAGGAGGCCCGCCTGGCAGCTCGCACGGCAACGCGAGGCCTCGAAGCCGCCGAAGCAGCCTATCAAGATCGCCAGCTGCTCTACGAAAACGGCCGCGCGACCTCACTCGACCTTCTGGAGGCGGAAACTTCCCTCGTTAGCGCACGGCTCAACCTGGTGCAATCGCTGGTATCCCTGAAAAATGCACGCGTGAGGCTCGACCACGCGCTCGGCCGCGACGTGCCCACTTTGTATCCCCACCTCGACGCGGAGACGAACTAGTGCTGCGACCACATAAAAGTGGTCGGTAGGGAGACCACTTTTGTCT
>CAYTRQ010000067.1:0-17204 GCA_964440025.1 uncultured Polyangiaceae bacterium
CGGGGCGAGGGCGGGCGACTCCGCTTTTTCGCCTGGACTATGCCGCTCACGCCTCATTGCTTGTTGGTTCGCATCCCCAAGGGATGCGAACTAGCGTAGCTCCCAGCTCAAAACACCGCTTCGTCGCCCCGCCCCCTGCGGGGCGAGGGCGGGCGACTCCGCTTTTTCGCCTGGACTATGCCGCTCACGCCTCTTTGCTTGTTGGTTCGCATCCCCAAGGGATGCGAACTAGTGTAACCTCAGCCGCGCCGCTTTCTGCGTGAAGCTCGTTTCGATGCCTGATCCGCATGCCTGATCCACAGAGTTCCCAGGTCCCCATCGGAACGGTTCTCGATGGTAAATACCGCGTGACCCGGGAAATCGGGCGCGGCGGCATGGCAGCCGTTTTCGAAGCCAGAAATATCGATATTGGCAAGCGCGTCGCCGTGAAGATCCTTTCGGCCGATCTCATCACTTCTCGTGTGGTGCGAGAGAGGTTCATTCGCGAAGCCCGAGCCGCGGCTGCGATCCACAGCCCATTTATTTGCGAGGTCTATGACTCGGGAATGTTCCATGACCGGCCCTTCCTCGTCATGGAGCTACTGCATGGCGAGAGCCTCTACGACCGGATGACTCGGATCCGGCAACTCAAGACCACCACGACGCTCAGAATCATGCAGCACGTGGTCCGAGGACTCGCCAAAGCACACGAAGCCAACGTGGTCCATCGGGATCTCAAACCGGAAAACATCTTTCTGACGCGCGATCCCGATGGTCGGTTGCTCGCCAAGATCGTCGATTTTGGCCTCGCGAAATTCTACGAAGGACGTGCCGGAGAAGAAGAACGGAATGTGAGGCTCACCCGAGAGGGAGCGCTGTTTGGGACTCCTGCGTACATGAGCCCCGAACAAGCAAAAGGCCAGGGCGAAGTCGACTATCGCGCCGATCTCTGGGCACTCGGCTGCATCGTCTACGAATGCCTCACGGGACGCACGGTTTGGGACGTGCAGCAAGGAGTCGCCATGATCTTGGCCCAGATCGCTCGTGGCTCATTGCCCGATCCACGGCAGTACCGACCCGACCTCCCCGTCGAGTTCGTCGAGTGGTTTCACCAGGCCCTCCATCCAGAGCTCAATCAGCGCTTTCAGTCGGCAAGGGCATTCCTGGAGTCACTCGAAGCCGCCCTAGGACCCGAGCTCGAGCCCCCCTCATCCGACCAGAAAGTCCCCCTCTCCCCCATTTCGGAAATTCCCGATCCTGCCGCCGCGTCGCCCGAACCGCGGACCCCGCCGCCGGCAATGACCACGACCGGCTCAGCGCGGGCGATCACCTGGCTTGTCGTGTCCTCGTGCATCGTCTTCGCAGGGTACATCTTTTGGCTCTACGTGGCGCACCCGAGCCCCGTCCCCGATGAAGCGGCAGCGGCGGCACCCCAACCCCCCATCGAAGAACAACCTCCCGCGCCAGAGCCAGCGGAAAAGGGACCGGGGGCGGAAATCATCGGGCGGGGCCAGGAGCTTCTCAGGGCCGATCAGGCAGCCGAGGCGCTCGCGGCTTTCGAAGCTGCCGCCGGCGAAAATCCAAACGTCGCCCGATCGCTCATCAGTCACACAGAAGTCGCCATCGAGGAGGCGGAAAATGGCCCTTGCCAACTTGCCGGGATCGGACGTCCCCGCCCCTTCGACGTGACGGTTCCAGCCTCTCACGCTCGTATCAGTTTAGGCAGCAAGGGGATTTTGGCAGCCTGGACGGACACCCACCAAGATGCCAAAAGCCGCAACGTCTATGCGACTCTGCTCGATAATTCACTGCGACGCGTCGGTCCCGTCAGAAACATCACCCCGGAGGCCTCGGCCGCCGTGGAGCCATCGTTCATCCCCCTTGCCGATGGCTTTGCTGTCGTTTACTGGGATTCCGCAAGCAAAGAGCCCGGCGTCTATGTTCGGGCCATCGAAGCCGACGGAAGGATCCGAACGCCTGCCCGGCTGCTCAGCAGCGATAAGCGAGACAAGTACTTTCCTTCGGTGACGCCACTTCCAGGCGGAAAACTTCTCGCAGTTTGGAGCGAGCAGCGCGGCACCGAAGACAGCAAGGCTCAACTGATCGCTCGCACGCTGGACCGCAATCTCGAGCCTGAAAGTGCTCCGGTGGAACTTACGGCTCTACACAGCGGGGACGCCACCCAACCGTTCGCGGAGGTCTTCGGCGATCGGCTCTTCATCAGCTACCGCTACCGAAGTGGCCTGACGAAAACGGAAATTCGACTCCTCAGAATCGACCGGGGCGACGGCGTGCTCCAGGAGGGCATCATTCCCCACCTGGAGGAGGATCGAGTTGCCGGCGAAAGTATCGTGCTTCGTGATGAGCCGAAGCAGGCTCGACCGTCGCTCATTTGTGATGAAGAAGGTTGCCTCGTCACCTGGGACGACGATGGCGGCGGGGCTTTTTCCGCCTTCGTCCCCCATGAGCAGGACACGGCCCTGTGGCATCGGGAATTCTCCTCCAAAGGGAAAAGGCCCGCGATCGCTCGAAACCAAAACGGGAAGACGGCACTGGCCTACTTCGCCGGAGATCGACTGTTTCTGGCGCCGGTCACGCGTGACGGTGTGGGAAATCCGAGCGTGGTCAGTCGCGTGAGCGGTTTTCAACCCAGTCCGCGGCTCATCGCCGGTCGCGTGCCCGGGGAGTGGCTCATCGCATGGCGCGACTTCGAAGCGGGTCACCTAGAAATCTTCGTCGCTCGAGCCCAATGCCCGGAGGGAGCCGGACTCTAGGAAGGTGATCAGCAGGAGAACGAATCAGCCGAGCAGCGTCCCCCAAGCTCGGGAAGAACGACGGAAAAAGGGGTCTCTTCCATTCGTCGTCGTCGCCCCAGCTGCGGTGATGCTTCTGGGTGCGCTCGTGACCTTGTCGATTCTCTTGCTCGGAACTCGCGAGCTTCAAACCCGAGCGCGACAAGCCGCGACCCTCCATAGCCGCGTTCTCGGTGAGGCTTTGGCAGCTCGCATGCTGGAGAGCAAACCGGGGCGTGCCCGTGCCGCAATTCTCGACAGGGCACTGAGTGAAGGAAACAGCGCCGGCCTCCTTCTGGATTCGGAGGGCCGCGTGATCGCACGCGCCCCGGGCGGCTCGCGAGACGCCCTTCTGCCCTCTCCTCTTTTGGATCAAGGGGCACTTCGGTGGGGACAGGAAGAAGCCAGATACTCGGTCGTCCCCCTCGTCGAGACCAAGGCTACCAACAAGTCAAAAAGCCCAGCAAAAAGCCCCTCCGAGCGGCTCGTCGTGATGACCAAAGTCGACTCGACCCCTCTGAGGCAAACCTCGCTGGTGACCTCCGTTCTCAGCTTCGCGGCACTGCTTCTGGGCGCCGCGGGCTTCGTGGCTTGGGCGCTAGCACGCGACGTGCATGCCGATGTGCTTTATCTAAGAGCTCTGATCGTATCGATGGCCAAGGAAGCCACCCCGGGAACCCGTCCGATTCCCGTTCGCACCATCGATCAGGTCGGTCAGCTCACCGCCTCGTTCAACACGCTTCTCGAGCGATTTCGCGCGGCAGAACGCGCCTACAGGCAGGACCTGACCGAAGCCAATGCTTATGACAAAGATAGGAGCGCCTTCCTCGCAGCCCTTTCCCATGAGCTCAGGACACCACTCAACGCAATTCTTGGTTTTACGGATGTCTTGCTCAGCGGGGTCGATGGCCCGCTCTCCGAAGATGCTCGAGAAAATCTTACCGTCGTGCGAACGAGCGGCGAACATCTCCGCTCTCTCATTGACGATATCCTGGCTCTTAGCGCTCTCGAGTCAGGTCAATTCCGGTTGAGCCGCGAGGAGCTTGATGTGGTCTCCGTTGCCCAGGACGTGGTCACGGAAGCCCGCGTCACGGCCGATAGTAAGGGCATCTACCTCGACCTCGTCGAACTTTCCGGAAGCCCACTTTCGGCCTATGTCGACCGTCGACGAGTCCGGCAGATCCTGCAAAATCTCATCAGCAATGCCGTAAAATTCACCTCTCAGGGCGGGGTCGTCGTCACCGTCGGTCGAGAGCGAGACGACGTTGTCATCACGATTAGCGATACGGGACCGGGCATCGAGAGCGCGGCTCTCGATGGCATCTGGACCGAGTTTTCTCAAGTGGGGACAGGGGTCACTCAGCGACAAGGGACGGGACTGGGACTTTCCATCACTCGCCGGCTCGTGCAAATGCATGGAGGCACGGTCGATGTCGAAAGCACGGTCGGTCACGGCTCGACCTTCACGATCACATTGCCCCTCGACGCTCGGCGACGCTCCTCGGTCGACGGTATGATCGAAAACTTCACCGATCCGATCATCCGCGAGGTGTGAATTATCTTTCAAGCCTCGTTCCTACGCACCTCTCGTCGGTTCTCTCGAGGCGCGCTCGAACGGGGCCGAGCGCTGCTCGACATCGCTAGGCAGCGCCCCTGCGTCGCCGCGCATTCAAAAGAGCTCACCCTGATCAGGAGCCTTTTTTTGCTGAGGAACCGGTTGGCCCAAGTGTGTATACGCCTTGCGTGTGGCGATGCGACCCCGCGGCGTTCGCCCGAGAAATCCCTGCTGCAACAGATAGGGCTCATAGACGTCTTCAATCGTGTCCCTGGGCTCGGCAAGCGCTGCCGCCAGAGTTTCCACACCGACAGGCCCCCCATCGTAGTGCTCGATGAGAGTCAGAAGGAGCCGGCGATCCATGATATCCAAACCTGCCGGATCAACCTCGAGCCGCTCGCAAGTCAGTTCCACGATGTCACGGCCAATTGCCCCACTTCCCTGGACCTCGGCAAAATCACGCACCCGCCGAATCAAACGATTGGCCACTCGGGGAGTTCCCCGACTGCGCTGGGCCAAACAGCGCGCCCCTTCTTCGTCGCACGGAGTCCCGAGTAGACGGGCGCTACGCAAAATGATCTTGGCCAGGTCCTCAGGTGAGTAAAAGTCCAATCGAAGCATCATACCAAAGCGCTCTTGAAGAGGCTTGGTCAGAAGCCCTGTTCGGGTCGTTGCCCCGACAAGCGTAAACGGCTTCAGATCAAGGGGGATACTCTCCGCGAAGGCTCCCTCGCCCATCAGTACGTCGATGCGGAAGTCTTCGATGGCGGGATAGAGCGCCTCCTCCACTTGCGGATTGAGCCTGTGGACTTCATCCACGAAAAGAACGTCGTTCCTCTCCAGGCGGGTGAGCAATCCACTGAGAACCCCTTTGTGCTCAATGGCCGGTCCGCTGGAAACGTAGAGATCCACGCCGAGTTCTCGGGCCACGATCGCGGCCAGCGTCGTCTTCCCCAGTCCCGGCGGCCCACACAAAAGAACGTGATCCAGAGGCTCCTTCCGCTTGCGAGCCGCTTCGATGAAAACCTTGAGGTTTTCCTTGTGCTTGTCCTGACCGACGAAGTCCTCGAGACGCTGGGGACGAAAAATACGATCGAACCGCTGATCGTCCGATTGGGCATCCGCGCCGATGAGGCGACTGGCTTGTTCGGTCCTTTCCATGAGCCCCCGAATCTACAGCACACGTGGCGACCCCAGGAAAGCGGGAAGCGCTGGCAACTGCCTCAAAGAAATTTTACAGCGCGTTTTACTGACGCGCGCGAAAGCCGGAAGCACAAGCCAAGGACAGAAAAGGGGCCGCCGAAACTCCTGCGAAGCCTCACTCCCTGCGAGCTTCGAAAGGCGCAAGGCTGGTCCCCATGATATTGAAAAGCCCGCGATGGTCAGGACGATGATGCGGCGCCTCAAGAAATCCAGCGGAATTGGCATCCGTTCAGGTCGGGGCACGAAAAAAGCCCTTCCTCTGCTCGTTGGGTCGCCCCCGCTCATTCGCGGGGCCTCGATCGTGCTCGCCTGCGGCGGGATCCTCCTCGGCTACTCGGAAAACTCCGCTGCCCAGTCGCAACACGAAAAAGCCGCACGCAACGGCGATTTCGACAAGCACGGTCGGCAGAAACACGGCCGGCAAAAACACGAAAAGACCGGTGAGACGTCGAGTCCCGAGACTCCCCGAGAAAAGCGGGAAGGACCACGGATCTACGCCAATTCATTTTTGGTCTGGATCTATAGCGACGCCCAGCGGGATCGCACCCCCATTGGCTACTTGCGAGCAAGCCAGTCCGCGTCCCTGCGTCGTCCCGATCCGGTCAGCCGGAGCGGCTGCGCCGGAGGCTGGTTCGCCATTCAGCCCGAAGGGTACATCTGTCACAGCCGCAGAACGAGCTTCCAAAAGACACGCTACGTCCGCAGCATGGAGACCTTGGCGCCCGCACGAGGCGCTCACCCGTTCCGATTCGCCTTGTCCATGGGAACGCCTTCCTACCGGCGAGTCCCCACCTTGGAGGAGGCAAAGCGACGGGAGCGCAAGTATGGCAAGGCGAGACCAAGAACGCTCCCTCCCCACTGGCGCGGCCACCAGCAACTTGTCGGGGCGCCTGTTCCGGAGCCCGAAAAGCGTCCTTGGTTCCTCCAAAGCGCGGGTTCCGTTGCGCGCTCGACCGAACGGCGCCTGGTGCGTCGAGAGGTCCCCTTCGGCTCGATGCTTGCCGTGACCGGGAGCTTCCGGAGCGAGGGGCGAACCTATCTCCAGAGCGCCGATGGGACAGTCGTGCCAGCCGAGAGGATGCAGATGTTCCGACGTTCCACCTTTGCCGGAGTGCGACTCACACAACGGCTGCAGCTTCCGGTCGCCTGGCCCCGGCGGGACACGAAGCTCTACTCCCTCCTCCCTGAATGCCTCGAGAAGCTCGGCTCCTCTGTGGAGGAAGGCCGGCTCTCCCCAAAAGAGACACTGCCCCAGCGCTGTCTCGCTCCTCAATCCACCACTCAGAAAGAGCGCAGCTTCGTGGCGTTGAGCGCGCGACGGGTGAAAATTGCCGGCACGGAGTTCGTGGAAACCGAGCAGGGCGACTGGCTACCGCGTTCCTACCTGTTTCTAGCGCAACAGGAGCCAGTCCCCTCCCCCCAAACGGGACGATGGATCCATTTTTCGATCGGCGAGGGCACCCTCGTCGCCTACGAAGGTGCCACGCCAATTTTTGCCACCCTCGCTTCCCCCGGAATCGGGGGAGTGCCCCCACCAGGCAGCGATCCGCTTTCGACCCGAACGACGCCAGTGGGAACTTACCGCATTACCTTCAAGCACAAGAGCGATGACATGAGCCCCGAGGCTGGGGAACATCGGTCCTTTTGGATCGCAGATGTTCCCTATGCAATGTATTTCAAGCAGCCTTTTGCGATTCATGTGGCCTATTGGCACGACTCTTTTGGCGAGCCCATGAGCGGCGGCTGCATCAACGTTTCCCCGCGGGACGGCGCCCGTCTTTTCTCCTGGACCAGACCAGCACTCCCCGATGGTTGGCATGGGGTAGGAGCCTCGAAGGAGTTTGGGCTCGGCACCATCATCAAAATCGAAAGATGAACGTGCGCCGGCGCGAAAGACGAGAGCCCGCACGGGACACGCTGACGCGCGCCGGTGCGTTGGCAAAAGGGGTGAATGGAATCCCACCACACGCCACCGATCGCCTGACGAGTGAGCAGGCCCTTTCAATGACGGATTGTCCAAGGGTAGTCTCGCCCTGACATGGAGTATCGTCGATTCGGGAAAACCGAGAAGAAGCTCAGCGTCGTAACGCTCGGCGGTATGCGCTACCACGACGGGTGGAGCAAGCCGCGCGACGAGCCGCATCGAGAAATGATCGAGCACTGTATGCATACCGTCAGGCAAGCGCTCGAGATGGGTATCAATCACATCGAAACGGCCTACGGCTATGGCAAGAGTGAGTATTGCCATGGGATTGCCTTCGAGGAACTCGGTTTACGCAGGGATCGATATTATTTGATGACGAAAGGCGTCTCGGACAGTGCCGACGGCATGCGGCGAATGTTTGATGAGCAGTTGCGCGGCCTCCGCACCGATCACATCGATCTGTATGGCTTTCACGGGATCAACACCCAGGAGATCCTCGACCAAGCAACTGCGCCGGGTGGGCCTATCGAGGTGCTCCACGAATACAAACGGCAGAAACTGATCGGCAGTGTAGGGTTTTCTACCCATGGCCCCGTGGAGGTCATCTGTCGGGCGATTGAGACCGGTCTCTTCGATTTCGTGAACCTCCACTACTACTATTTTTGGCAGCGGAATTTCGCTGCCATTCAGCTAGCTCAGGCACGGGACATGGGCGTGTTCATTATTTCGCCCAACGACAAAGGAGGTCACCTTTTTAGTCCACCACCGCTTCTGTCGGAGCTCACGGCGCCGCTAACGCCCATTCAATTCAATGCGCGATTTTGCTTGCGGCTCCCCGAAGTTCACACGTTGAGCTTCGGCATGACGGATCCGGAACATTTCGAGGAGATGCTTGGGCTGTTTCCCACGAGCGTACCCCTATCGCGACAGGACCAGGAGACTCTGATCAAGCTCGATGCACGTCTCGCCGTCGATCCTTTGAGTGCCTACGAAGGCTATGAGCTCGCCGGGGATCCAAGTGGCATCAACATCCCCGAAGTCTTGAGGTTTCGACGCATGCTCAAATGCTACGATATGCTCGAGTTTGGTCGCTACCGCTACAACATGTTCCAAGGACAAGGACATTGGTTTCCGGGACTTCTGGCAACCGAAGAAGCGCTGGCGCAGGTGGACGAGAGTCGCGCGCCTCCGGGAGTTCCGCTAAAGGAAATGCTGCGAGAAACTCACAGGGCGCTCCATGTACCCCGCCCCGAAGACGAAAGCTCATAAATGGTCAGGCGCTCCGGCGAGTTCAGTCGAGCAAGTCGAAGCGAGCCGTGCTGGCTTCGATCGTGTGTGCGGGATTGGCCACGAAGCTCGACGGTAGCGTCACCCTCACCGATCGCCCTTCTTCAGGAGGCAACGCCGCTGGAACACGCCACTTTTTCTGCTTGAGAAGTTCTGGCGGATTCGCCAGCGGGTGGCTGACGTCTAACGAGCTGCTCAGCTGACTAACCTGAAGTCCGAGATCATCCCGGGGCACGTCGCCCGCATTGTAGACGCACGCGCTCAGGGTTTCTTCCTTGGCCAGCTCGACGTCGCAGACCCGAAGAGGCGCGGTGGCCGCAAGGACGCGCCTCAGGTAGGGACCTTCCGCCGCCCGCAGCGCATCTTTGAGTCGCAGAGCCCCCTCTCGCCCTCGTGGATCCCCCAGGTAGGAGAGCATGCGTGCCGCATGGAGCCGGACGGGACGATGATTCGCCTCGAGCAATTCCGCAAAGGCGTCGGCCGAGGCGCTGCCCTGGCCATCGGCACCGAGGGAACCGAAATGGGGTGCTTGGATTTCGAAATGGGTCCCTCGAGCCTCCGTCGACCACTTGATCGCTTCCCCCGGATCCAAAGGTCCCTCGTAATACAGAGGTCTCTCCTTGGTGTGCTCTGTCTTCGCTTCATCTTCGTAAAACTGAGCGTGCAACGTGATCTCCTCGATAGGAGCATCGCCGTTGTTGACCACGGCCACCTCCAGACGGAGGCGTAGATGGTTCTTTCTCGGAATCACCCTCTTTTCGAGGAGCAGCACACTGAGTCGAGGGATGGGGTTTCTCCAAAGGGGAGAATCGGCTCGATCGCAAATGCAGGGACGGTCGACGGCAAGAGACGAATCGTCGCTGGCTGTGACCGATTCGTCGAGCTCGGGAGTTTCGCGAGGGGAGGGAGGCATGTTCGAGCTCGTCCGAGCGCTCTCGCTTGTGCTGGGGGCTGGCGGCGGCTCTTCGGCAATGGGGGCCGACGGGGGGGCGCTGGGTTCGGCACTCGCAACCCGGTGGGACTCCTGTCTTTGTAGAAGCCTTTGCCCCGAAACGAGAGCGGTCAGAACTGTTGCCGCGAGCGTGATTCCCACAGCAGCTGCCGTGCGCGGCAGCCATCCGGAGAGGCGAGGGATCTGCAAGGGGCGCCGGCGCTCCGGAGCGCGCGGGCTCGTCCGGAGAGACGCGACAGAGCCCGCAAGCTCTGTCACGAAGGCTTTCCGCGTCGATTCTTCGTCGGCCGGACGAAGGAACAACCGTTGGTCGAGTGAGTAGCCGAGGCCCAGGACAATGATGGCGGCGAGAGCGCCATAGCCCAGGGCTCCCCAGGCAATCGTGGCACTCGGCTGAGCCGGCGCGAGCATGGAGCCGGCAATCGTCGCGCTGACGGCAAGAGAAAGTGCCGCAAAATGGAGGATTTGACGACGCTTGCGCAGCTCGGTGAGAGGAACTCCCGGACCTGCGGTAAACCGAGTGAGCGTGAGCCGTTCATGAGGAAAGCCAGGGCTGTGGATGTTCAACCGTAGCTGATTCCCCGCATGATGAGCGCTGGTGACGTGCTCGAAAGGGATGCAGAATCGAGTGCCATGAGTCAGCGGCCCAGGAGCGTAGCCTTCCTGATAAGAGCCCACGCCATGCAGCCCAATCGAAAGACCGGCCGGAGTGCACTCCAGCTCGACGCTTCCGATCGCGTTGCTTTCGGCTGAAGCCATTGCTGTGGCGCGAACTCTCATAGGACGGCGACGACTGGAACCGCTGTGGGGGACTGGCAGCGAACTGCCAGCTGGCCGGGCATTCCGCAAGGAAATAGAAACACGGGAAGCGAAGAAAGTCGCCTTATAAATCTCGCTTCCATGGTCCTTGTCTCAAACTCGAAACAAAGCGCCGGCCGGTTTCGTGTCTCTAAATGATGAACATCATTGGGAAAAATTAGAAATTTGCCGAAGTTTCGGCAGTTTTATCCGCGGGTCCATGGCCCGAAACCGGCGAGAAACAGCAGCCCTCTTATTGAGGGTGCACGCAACCTTTATGGCCGAGCCGCTGGCGCCACACGCCACGCCGGTCAGTGCACCAAGGAGTAATCAGAGTCATGAAAAAACTCGCTGGACTGATTGCAGGAAGCCTGGCGGCCCTGGCACCAGCAGTCGCATCCGCTGAAGAGGCGGCGGCAGAAGCCGCCCCGACGGCAGCTTCTGCCACGGAAGCTGCTGGTCAAGCTTTGTTCACAGCCAACAATGTCTGGATGATGTTGTGTGCCGCCCTGGTGTTCATCATGCATCTGGGCTTCGCCACCCTGGAATCGGGAATGACCCGCGCAAAAAACACGGTGAACATTCTCTTCAAAAACGTGTTCATCATCTGTATCGGCCTTTTGACCTACTACGTCGTCGGCTTCAATTTGATGTATCCGGGGGACTTCAACGGATACTTCGGTTTTGCTGGATTTCCCTTGGCCCCTGGAGCCTCGGGGCAGACCGCAGCCTACGCCGATGGAGGGTACACATACTGGACCGACTTCCTCTTCCAGGGAATGTTCGCTGCTACCGCTGCCACCATCGTTTCGGGAGCGGTTGCTGAACGGATCAAGCTCCCGAGCTTCATGGTGTTCGCAACGCTTTTTGTCGCCTTGGTCTATCCCATCGCAGGCTCCTGGAAATGGGGCGGCGGTTTTCTCGATACCATGGGCTTCTATGATTTTGCTGGCTCGACGCTGGTCCACTCGGTGGGCGGCTGGGGCGCGCTCGTGGGTGCTTGGATGCTCGGGCCTCGCCTTGGCAAGTACGGCAAAAATGGGATGACGCCCATTCCGGGGAGCAACATGCCGTTAGCGGCCATCGGCGTCATGCTGTTGTGGCTCGGGTGGTTCGGATTCAATGGCGGTTCGGTTCTTTCCGCGGATGCCAATGCCACATCCTTCACGCTCGTCACGACGTGTCTCGCGGCTGCAGCTGGCGGTTTGGGAGCAATGATCGCCTACAACTTTGTCAGTCGGAAGCCCGATCTGTCCATGGCGCTCAATGGCATTCTTGCTGGCCTCGTGGGCATTACCGCCGGGGCCGACTCGATCCCCCCGGGGTTCGCCATCCTCGTGGGGCTGATTGCCGGCGTTCTCGTCGTCTTTTCCGTCATCTTCTTTGACAAAATCAAGATCGACGACCCAGTCGGGGCAACTTCCGTTCACTTGACTTGCGGCATCTGGGGGACGTTGGCAGTTGGCTTGTTCTCCAACAACCCAGAGCACAGCTTCCTGGTTCAGCTGATCGGCGTAGCGGCCTATGGTGTCTTTACCTTGGTTAGTGCTTTCATCCTTTTCGGTGCCATCAAGGCACTCATGGGTCTCCGCGTCAGCGAAGAGGAAGAGATCGAGGGGCTCGACTACGGGGAGCATGAGATGCATGCCTACGACATGAGTCGGACCGGCTCCTCCTTCGGTGGCGGACATGCACCGGCACCGCCGGCCGCCCCGGAACCCGCAGAGTAGCGTTCGAGCTGCCGCCTCGTTCACGAACGAGGCGACAGCGTCTCTCATCAACTCGCCAGTCACCTTGCAAGGCTCCGCTGACGCTCCCCGGTGAGCATCGGCGGAGCCTTTGTTTGTCTGAAAAGCACCACCTGCCCGCGGTCCCCCCACGGGCGGGTGAGGCGAACAGCGGCGGAACCGCCGACCTCTCGAATGCCTGCCTCGAGCACCTGCTCTGCGCAGCATTGACGGCAGAGGTCTCATGCTCCCCAACACCGATCACTCCACCACAAACCGCCCGGCCGGCCGGTTTGTGTGCCATTTGATTTGTGTTTTTTATTTGTGGCTTTTCTTCGCGAAAGTCATTGATAGCGAAGATTGGATTGTTGCATATAGCGGTGAATTCTCTGTGAGCGTTGGCCCGTCACTTAGAGTGGAACCACTTCAGTGGAACAAGGACCAACGGACAAGCGGAGAAGTAGCTCATCAAGGCTGATTGGGTAATTGGCCCGATCTAACGAATGACAATTATGGGGGACCACCGGTCTACACGACTGGATACGGCGCGCGAGCCTCGCCAAGCGGGAGCTTTTGATTGCGGTGTATCAATTCACGTCGCCGTTCATCGCGGGGACAGGAGGGAAAAATAGTGAAACATGATGGATGGATAGCAGCTCGAAGGGGTTTCGAGAGTGCTCGATATCGCGGGAAGCGGTCATTGCTCGCCTGGACCGCCCTTGGCGTGGGGATCTGTGCTAGCTGCTCCACGCAAGAGCCCACCGGCGCAAAAACCGATAGCGTGATTCGAGAACGCCAGCAGAGATCGACTCAGCTCGAGTTCAAGGTATTTCAGGAGGCTTTGGACGCAGGAGCCATCTTAGGTGCCAGTCGTGCCCTCTACGTCGGGGATCGCGTACGGGTCGAGGACGTGGACGATGGCTGGGCCGCAGTGTCGAACACCGGCTCGACGCTCACACGGATTGGCAGTGATGCGCAACTGGGCCCAATCTGGTCCGATGCTCATCTCGAGCTACGCGATCGAGCAACTATTTTTGGGGAAGCCAAGGCACCGAGCTTTTCCATTGGCAATCAAGTCGAGGTGCAAGGGGGAACGAGCACTTCCTCGCGCGGCCCGCAGGTCGATCTCTTCGAGCCATTCGAGGATCTCCCCGAGCGTCAGATGGATCCAATCATCGTGGAGCCTGGGCAGGAGGCCGGTCTGGAGCCAGGCAAGTACGGATCATTGACAGTTCGTGCACGGGCCAAGCTGTGGCTCAACCTTGAAGCCTACAGCTTCTCGAATCTGATCATCGAGCAGGGCGCGCAGATCATCACCAAAAGCGACTGCACACCCGTACTCGTCCAAGCGCGTGATCAACTCCACCTGCGGGGAACCGTGACGGAAGAGGGTGGAGATGATCCAGGAGTGGGCATCATCGTTCGCTACGACGGAACACAGGCGGCTCATGTGGAGCAAGGCTTCCGGGGGAATGTCAATGCCCCACAAGCCGAGCTCGTTCTGAGTTCTCATACCCACGCCGGCACGTTCCTGGCCAAGACGCTGCGCGTCCACAGCGATGCCGTGATTCAGGAAGTGGCCCCATTCGTCCCCTCGGAGGGACAGTGCGGAGTTGGAGTCGACATCGGCGATCCGCCGGTGCCAACGGATATCGGTCCAGCTCCCGAGCTCTCGGACCCCGCAGACCTCGATACGTTCCTGGACTGGTTTTACAAGATCACGGATGCTGAACGCGACGACGCCATCCAGCGCATCTCCGCCGTTTCACCCACCTCGGGAATTCGCCAAGAGGTCATCGACCGGCTAGATGCAGCGCGCGACGACGCAGAGGTAGGGCACGCCCTGATGTTGCTTGGCCTACTGGGGGCCCTCCCCGATCCGGAGGTAACCCCCTTCTTAGTTGATCTCGTCGAGGAGCCCATCACCGAGACCGAAGATCCGGATTCGCAGATAACGACTCCATTCGATCTCGAGGTGACCTATCGTCGGGAGGCTCTGCACATTCTCCAAAAGAAAGGGTCGGCAGAGGCCTACGCCACGGTCAAGAGCGTCGCCCTGTCCCACCCGGTCCGCCAGCTCAGAAAGGCGGCCATTCGAGCCATGATCTTCGACCAACCAAGCGAGGTTGTGGAGGAATTGCGCGAGGAGATCCAACCGCAAGACGAATTTTACCTCGACATGCCCAACCGCTCGGATCCGGATTTTTTCGACAAGCTTGAAGCGTTCCGCCAGAAATATTCAGCCAACTAGGGAAGGGGGAAAGAAGATGACAAGAGAAAACTCAACGAGGATCGTGCGCGTCCATCGAGGACACAAGCCAACGAGCAACCAAGCGTTCGACGGCAAAAAGTGGTCAAAAAGCGGGGTCGCCCGCCCTCGCCCCGGAAGGGCCGGGCGACGAAGCGGCATTTGGAGACGCGAACGAACTAGACCTAGGGCAATGACCAAACCGCTCAGCGCGGCACCGGCGGGGCTCTGTCTGATCGCACTTATGGTTACCGTGCTGTCAACTGCCCCGGCCGCCGCAGATTGCGAGGACGTCGTTCGCGGAGCAGACCAAGCACTTGTGGACCGGATTTCTCCCCATCGCATCTGGGAGCAGGAGGATCTCTATGCGGGCAAGATATACAAAATGCTCATAAATTTCGGCTGGGAATTTCCTGAACGCACCGAGGAGTTTCGAGATCATACCTTGGCAACCTTACTCATCAACCACGGCGTGATCGGCGAGTCCCCTCCCGTGCGGCAAAATCCACAGACCGGCGACTGGGAGTACGATCCTTACGGGCTCTCATTCGCGCGGACTTTCCACCGCTCTTGGGATAGCTACGCATTGCTCGGGTTCGACAGCTTCGCCACGTCATGTCAGGATGTAAACCCGCAAACGGGGGAGCGCTTTTGCGATCCGGCGCGGAGGGGTTTGTTCAGCAGTAGTTTAGAAAATTTCGGCGTCGAAGTAGGAACCGGAGTCCTCGACTATATCGAGGGTTATCGGTGCGACGATCCAGACACTCCCTGCGCAAGGGCCCAACTTAGGTATGCCGTCGATCTATTCAGAGATCCCGATCGTGTCGCAGAGTACACCTGCGAGGTCTGGGACGACGAGTACGGAGTTGCCGATGTGGCGTCGACGATCATTCACGAGCAGTGGCACGCAGCAAGCGTCAATCACATCGCCGGAAATAAGGTGGACGATGATCCCAACAACAACTGCAACCAAGGTGAGCTTAGCTGTGACACCTTCATCTGGGACGCCACTACCTCCGCCCGCATGTACGGAGGCCTTTCGCGTCAAGCCCACGAGGGTGTGGGCAGCTTTCAGGTAGAGAGTGAGTTCCTCTGCGATCTCACAACCTCACCGGCTACATGGATCCCCGTCCAGACAAAAGCCGTGATTCAGCAGGCGTTCAAGAGGGATGCAAACAGGAGTCGATATGTGAACATCGAGGCAGACGAGTCGCCAAATGACGGCGACGGGACACTTCCCTTCACCTGCAACACGGAGCTCCTCTCGACCTTCAACGTGGCAAAGGACGGCTCGATCAGTTGCACCACCAATGCCTGCCAGTTCGACAGTCAGTGCAATGACCTCGATCCATCCACCAACGACGTGTGTACGCCCGAGGCGTGCTGCGAGTTCTCCCCCATCTGCGACACCAAAAATTGTCAGGCCGACCACGAATGCGACGACAGCGATCCGATCACCCACGATTACTGCGGGGTCAACGGGTGCTGCGTCAACTCCCCAGTCAAATGACCTGCCGGAAACATCAGAGCGGGGCCACACAGCTGGCCCTGCCTTTCCTGCTTTTTCTCTCGGGCTGCCAACCGGAGCACCTTTCACCTCCCCAATGCGAGCTCGCCCCTGAAGAAAGCGCGGGAACCTCTTGGAAGGCCATCGGTTCTACTCTCTACGTGTTTGCCACCGATGGGGATGAGATCCTGGCTCTGGACTCCGCCTGTACCTATTGCTCTCTTTATGTGCTCGATGCCGCCTCGGGAACCTGGCAAGAAGAAAGTGTTTTCATGCACGACAAGTTGCTGGAATCCGGTTCAGCCCTCGCTAGCCCCCAATTCCTCTACGCTGACTTTACCGCTGCTGGAGAACACGTCTCTCATAACGAACACATCTCACTTCTCTACGATCGAGAAGAGTCCTCCTGGTCGATTATCGAAAGCCCGGAAGGCCCAGATCCGCGGCACTATGATTTTCGCCATCAGTCGGATACCGCGTTTCTCTTTTGGGGAGACACAGACTATGACGAGCGACGAGACCATTACTCCGATTCTCCGGGGGTCCGACACTACGATGGTATCTTGCTCGACGCCACTACCGGCCAGTGGCGAGACATTCCCCCCGCACGAGAAAGCGATGAGTTTGGGGGAGAGACGGGTTCACGTAACCCCTGGGTGGAAAGCGTCTGGACCACAGCCGGCCTCTTCGTTTGGGGCTCCGACCGAGAACACAACGAAAAATGGGGCGCCATCTTCGATGTCGAGACCATGACCTGGGAGCACCTGGAGGTCGATGAAGACGCTCCTCCTCATGCCAGTGAGCTCTTTTCCATTGGCGACGATGTCTTCCTCACCTCCGCACGTGCCATGTGGCGCTTTTCTCTCTCCCAGCGCACATGGACCGAGGTCGACGTCCCTCAATGGGCCGATCCACGCTATGGTACCGTCATACGCGACAGCCTCGCCTTCACCGGACGATGCCTGGGGGGAGAGCTCTACCACCCCAAGAGCGACACCTGGAAACCCCTCGCCATCGATGGCGTCCGCTTCAACTATGGCGTACCGAGAGCGGCCGGCGACTTCCTCACCGTCACCAATGAAAACGACCACCATGACTCGAGCAAGCTCTGGATCCTCGATCTAAGCGATGAGTTTGCTGACTAGCTCCGTTCGCGTCTCTAAATGCCGCTTCGTCGCCGCCCGTAATCCGTCAGCGGGCACAACTCTCGCTCGGTCTTTTTCGCGCCCTTG
>CAYTRQ010000068.1:0-16316 GCA_964440025.1 uncultured Polyangiaceae bacterium
CACTATGGCTTCTCTGGGCTCGAGCCCAATACGCTCCTGCTCGACTGGTCACTCCAACATCTCGATCCAATTGGATTTTTGAATACCATCACCGACGCAGAAGCGAGAGACTTCAATGTTCTCGTCTATTCCGACGAGACAGCGAGTCTCCAATCAAAGGGGAGACGGCCCGACAAGCAAGGAAGCGGTTCAACGGCCACCTCGAATTCTTCGGCGAAGACCGCGGAAACTCAAGCCACCCCGACTATCGACGTCTGGTGGCGAGCGGGTGCTGGCAACGTTGCGTTCAGCCTCGCGTTGCTCCGGTTCATCACACGTTCTCCCAGCTGGGAGGATGCCGAGCTTCGTTTTTTGCTCGCCAATCCGGACGCAGCAAATAGCGATAACCTCAGAACGACGATGAGACGTCTCTTACGAGATGGACGCATCGAAGCTCAAGTGAAGATTGTCAGCACTACGATAGACGACCGCTCGTTCCCAGAACAGGTCAAAAGCCTTTCTCAAGACAGTGAACTGACTATCATTGGCCTTCCCAACGAAGAAGAAGATCTCGACGAGCAAGGAATCGCAGAACTCCAACAGCTGATTTTCGATCTCCAGTCGGCTCTGTTGATCCGCGGCTCAACAGCCTTCCCCGAAGTCCTCCCAACGGGACGGAGCGCCGCCATTTCATCGATTCCGCCATTGCCAGACGATGGCTCTGGCCAGCTTTCCCTACCCGAGCTCTCCATGCCGGAAGCGCCCGACCTCGCGGAGGCGGCTCGAGAAATGTCGGAGTCCTACCAGAGGCTTGTCGGTCGTCTTCATGACCAGTGCCTTCGCAAGGTCTACGGGAGACACGTGGAGCTCGTGCGCAGAATTGAAACCGTCGCGCGAAAGCATCTGACGCTGGACAAATCCTTCTCCACCTCGAACCCCCGGCGACAGCGGAACACGTTCAATCGCCTCGAGAGTTCCCTCTTGCTCGAAAGCCAGCAAAAGCTAGCCGAATTCGTCCTCGAAGACATCCCCGACTTGCGCAGTATTATCGAGGGCGGGGAAGACGCGTTCCTCCATGATGAACAGGTCGTGCCACTCGAAGAGGTCTGGCTCACGGTGCGCCGACCACCCGAGGACTTCAAGATTAGACCGGGTGACAGCCGCTACGTGCGTCGCTTCAAACGACGCAGGCGATTCATCTCCTGGGTATCCCGTCGCGGGCCGACCTATAAGATACCGCTACGACAGCTCCGTAGGTTCTACTTCAAGAAGGCCAAGGACGAGATTTTGAATCACGCGCTTGCTGGTCTGGCCACCGAAAGCCATCAACTCGTGATCCGCCTCAGTCGGGTGCTCAACTCGACCCGCGCGGAGTTGCTCAGTAATCAAAGCAATCAAGAGGATCTCGAAGCGATTATCACCGCTCAGCGAGACCAGCTTCTTTCGGCACTCTCTGATCTGAATCGGGAAGGCAAGCAACTATCAAGCAGGCAACATTGGTCACTCATCGTTTCCGCCCTTCATCTGAGCCAATCTTACGCCGATGACATTCAACGCCTCGACTTTCAGCCCTTGCTCAAAAAGCAACGTCAAGTTCCTGCCGAGGAGCAAGAAGAGGTCAGCGGTGACGTTGCAGCGCAATGGCAAAGAAATCAAACTCAACTGCTCGAACGAGCGAGGCTGTCTCTCTCCATTTCCAGCGCGCAACACCGCCTTGCCACGATTGTCCACCGAGAACGAGAAGCTCTTCTCCTCGGCCTCAAGAGCGGAGCGCTCAGGGAATGTGAGCGTCTCAAGAGCAGCCTCGTCGAACTGGAACAAAAGCTAGGAGAAGGGCTGTCTGCCGCCCTGGACGTCAAGCTCACCGTCGATGGTAAGAATCAGTTCGATCCACGGCCCATCATCGACGGTCTGATGCAGGATGGGACTGCCAGCCTCGACGCGTTACCACCAACCGTCGACACGCTGACCGACGAAGCGATTCAGGCTCTCGAAGAAGGCCGCTCGGAGGCCAGCGAAACGGTCGAGCTGCCTGTGAGGCGTCTGATGCAGTTTCTCCTCGAGTCCGAGCTCATTGCGGCCGTGCAAGAACAGCTGTCCGAAGTCCCTCGTATCGAGCAACGGGCACTGACTATCGCTCAGGACGCCGCTCGACTCGTCTCGTTTCAGATGAGCGAATTCGATAGGGAAGAACCACCTTCCGCCCCGGATTTCGCAGCCCAGCTGAAACCGGCGGTGCAAAGTGCCATTGAGCGTATCGACGCCGAGCTCGAGCGGCTGAGAACCTTGTGCGGAGAACTCGACGAGCTCATGGAGGAAAGACTGCGCTCGGTCATTGAGAGTTCCCACCCCTTCGAACTGACCCGGGCCAGCGACCGGCTACTCAAGCACATGCGCGTCCGCCAGGGGCGTCGGGCGGTTTCGGGGCTTCAGGGTTGGGTGCGACGCATCGAGCAACGCGCCCGGAGTGGCCTCGTTCGCCTTCTCTATCAAAAAAGTGAAAGCGTCCTCCTGGCTCAGAAGCGCCGAGCAGAACTTCCCACGACTGAACGCACCGTCGACGTCATTGCACAAACGGTGAGATCCGAGCTTCCCCAGCCCGAGGTTCTTGAAGCTCTCCCTTTCTACTACCGACAGCTTTTCATGGGCCAATCGGGAATCAACGACACCTTCTGGGTTGGACGCAAAGAAGAAATCATCAGAGCCCGGCAGGCTCTCAAGAGCTTCGATGCAGGAAAAAGTGGTGCCCTGATCATTACCGGCGACCGGCTTTCTGGAAAGTCGGCGCTTTTGCAACGGCTCGGCACCGAGGTTTTCGATCGCAGACATGTAGTGAGGGTGCACGCCCCTGCCGGTGGTTCGACCGACGCCGCCGTCTTCGATCGGGCCCTTCTGAAGGGGATCGAAAGCTCTAGCTCGCTCGGGGCTGGCTCCTCGAGCAGGGACGCATTCGCACTGCTACCCAGAGGATCAGTCGTCTTCATTGATGACGCTCAATTGTGGTGGCAGCGCTCCACCAAGGGCCTGCGCGTCCTTCGTAAGCTCACGGAACAGATCGAACGGCAAACAGGCCGAGTCCTTTTTGTCTTCGTGCTCGAGGCACAGGCCTTCCGCTTCATCAACCGCCTCGTTCCTTTGGCCGATCGAGCCTTGTCCGTGCTGACCTGTGGTCCGGTCTCTGCAGAAACTCTGCAAACCATCGTAACTCTTCGCCACGCTTCGACGGGAATGAAATATCGACTGGGAGGACGCTCGGAGGAGGAACTCGGCAGTCTCCTCCTGGCCCGTCACTTTTCCCACCTTTTCGACGAGAGCCGAGGCAACATAGGAGCAGCGCTCAGGATGTGGATTTCGGAAATCAGCAAAGTCCGCAGCGATGTCGTTGAAATCGTTCCCAGGTCTCGTCGCGATTTCAGCCCTCTGGATACCCTGCGTACCGAATGGATAGCGATTCTCACTCAATTGCTGCTGCACAAGCAGATCACCGAACCGCGCCTCGCTGAGGTGACAGGCCTGCCCAGCCACCTACTCACACCCCAAATCCAAGCCTTGGTTCGTATGGGCCTGGTCGCGGAAACTCAAAAACAGGTCATCGAGCTTCAAGCTGGTGTTGTTTTGCCTTTGACGGAACGCCTCACCAAACGGGGGATCCTGCCATGAACTCGACCTTTGGAGCCCTGGGGGTCGATTTGCTCGTCGTCGGCGGCGCCGGAATAGCCACACTCACCGTAGTATTGGGTCTACGGCGCAGCCTCGACCTGTTGCCTCTCCCCCAAGATACGAGAACCAACATTGCCCGCGCTTTTCCTGTCATTAGCGTTATATTGGTTGTCGCCTATTGCCTTTTTTCGATCACGACATTTTTCGGCGATTACCCAGCAATTCTTCCCATCGCGCTGCTCGTCGTCCTGGTTGCATTTGGGCTCGCTTTTTGGTCGGTTGCCCGGGACACCTTATTCGGTATTTTCTTGCGCGTGGAAGGCTCCTGCCAAGTCGGGCAAAAGGTCCGAATTGGCTCGATTTCAGGACGAGTCGTTTCCTTGGGCTCTCGAGCAATGAGCCTTGAAACACAAGAAGGAGACATCGCCGTCATTCCCTACGGAAGCATAGGCAAAGACGCGATCGTTCGCACGAGCAGCGCCGAGCAACCTGCCGCGCACAGCCTGACGTTACCTCTTCCCAGTGAAGGCCGAAGGGAGCAGCTCATCGCCACTGTGCATCGTGCCGCTCTCGAAAATCATTGGGCCTCCGTCGCCAGGGAACCCGAAATCCGAGCCATGGGGGAACATTTGCACATCACCGTCTACGCCCTCGACGCTCAACACATCCCCGATGTGGAGAAGGCTGTGACCTCGGCCCATCGAAAAGCAACACAAGAGACCGAGCCCCCTGCAGAACGTGGATGAGTCCCCTCCCCCCACACTGCGGGCATGGTGTCCCATCATGCGAGTCCAAGGATAACCAAAGATGCCGAGCACAGCGGCGGAAGAAAGACAGCCCTCCCGGGCCCATTCCCTCGTGAAGGCAGTCCAACCCAGCGGACAACAGAATCGAATCCATCTTTCGCCGCCAACAACCTACATCGGCCACATCGCTCGGTTCCCTGAGGCACTTCTTTCGAGCGCCCTCAATTGGTATCTTTTATAGTCGGGACCGACTCGAGCCAATTGTAAGCGAATGATTCCAAGCAAAGTAGAGGAAACGCTAGCAACTCTTTCTCTGAGGCTGGCCGAGGACCCCCAGGTCCGTGAAGCACTTCTGATTTGGTGGAAGTTCAAGAATGCCGACGCCGCAGAAGAACTCGGCACGGACACCCTGACCGCAGCGGAGGGACTCGATCGGGCACTCCCTGCCCTCACCCGTTCGGCTCACGCCCTGGATCGATTGCAACCGCTTCTCTTCGACCAGCGGAGGGACGTATTTCTGGTCTGGCTCGAAGCCAGCGTCTCCCGGCCCGACGTCAGGATGGCTCCACTCTTGGGCGCCGCCCTGGAAAGCCAGGCGACTCGGGAGATGGCCGCTCGTATTGCTCGAGAACGGGTACTCCAGGGGCCACTCATCGACGCGCTCTGTTCAGCACCGCTTTTGGGCCGCGGCAAAGAGTTCGAACGCCCTGACAACGAACAACCACGCGCGCGCATGGAAATCCTGATTTGGGACGCCGGCGCGAGCGCCCTCACCATCCCCGAACTCGGCGCCTGGATTTGGGGATCGGAGGAGACCTTCGA
This sequence comes from uncultured Polyangiaceae bacterium, assembly GCA_964440025.1. GTDB lineage: Bacteria > Myxococcota_A > Polyangia > Polyangiales > Polyangiaceae > NIC37A-2. Next base: position 5,208 of record CAYTRQ010000068.1, read on the forward strand.
CACCTTCGTTTCGGCGCCCGCGTCAGGCTCGCTGCGCGGTCGAGTTCTTTCGGCCCGCTGTCTGGAAATTTCGGCCAAGGGTTTGCCCCAAGCGCTCGACCAACAGCTGCTGGGGCGCGCGTTGCAAGTACTTCAACCGCTGATTCTTCACCCAGAATCGCTCGTGTCGATTCATGCAGCACGAGCTCTGGGACTCTTGGCGGGCCAGGTCGAGCATCTCGAAGGCATGCTGCTCGACTGGATGGGGGGGCCTTCGGTCATTCTTCGTCAGCGCGCCATGACGGCGTTCACCTCTCTGCCCCAGAGCCGACTCCGTGCCCTGGGGCACGAGCTCACCGCGGCCCTGGATCGTCCCGGCGCCGATTCATGGGCTTTGCCTGCCGCAGCTGCAGGCACCCCCTACCTCTTTCGGGAAAGCCGAGAGCTTTGGGACGACGTGGCTCAGCGCATCATGCAAGGGCGCGGCGGTTCTCCAGCAGCCCGAGAGCTCGCCAGAGGACTCGCCGCTCTGTGGCGCGGTGGCATCAAACGGGAAAGCATTCTGGGGCCTCTTTCAGAACTTCGGCAGCTAGCCCGCCGTGCTCGGGCTCAGAACATCGACGAGTGGCGAGATTGGCTGATGGTCCTTTCGGCGACCGATCCAGTCGACGGCGCGGAACGCGATCCGCTCGATCTAGAAGTCGGGCTGGAAAACCTCGTCCATCAAGCCGCCATGTACGACGACGAAGAGGCCGATGCCCGAGCGGCCCGATTTGCCGAAAGCCTGTGTCGAACGTTCCAAGAAGCACAGCGGGTAACCCTCGGCTCTGGTTCCCTCAGACACCGAGCTGCGGGAATGAACGCCCTTGAAGGCTGCGCCCGCTCGATGGCCTTGCGACTCTGGGGCCCGCAACTGGCTACCTACCCCCGGGGACGCTCCGTTCCCGAGCACGACATGACCAACGCATGGCAGGTCATTGCCAGTGCTCCGACCGAGCTCATCGACCTCATCAAACAACGGAGACATGAACGTTCAACGAATCAGTCCCCTGAGGACGGGGACCGTCCCTCGCGAGGCCTTTCTGACGACGAAGATTGTGAGCTCGAGGTTTTGGCCGTTCGTCTCGGTGGCTATGCACTCGACGCCTGCGGGACGGACGCCGATCTTGGGCCGGGTCGGGGACCCACGGCCCACCAAACCTGTCGCTGGCTCAGAAAGCTCGAAGGAGTGGCCGACGGATCGCGCGAACTTCCGGCCGATCTTCAGGCAGCTCTGAGCTCGATTTTCTGGCGACTCGTGGATACCACCCGCGGCACTGCCCTGGGAGCGGTCGACGATGTCGAATGGCTAGGACCATTTGCAGCTTGGTGGGCCCTGGTCATCGACCGACCAGCTATGCTCCAACAGCTGGCCGTCGCACTGCCCATGATTCGCGAGGGAGTACTCGATAAGTGTTGCAGTCTGTCGGAAGATCTCCGGACGAAGGTTCGTTCTGGTCTTCCTGACGGCCAATGGGGCCCAGAGATCCGCCCAGCTCTGGAACAACTCCATGCCGTAGGAACCGAACTCGAGGCGGGGCTTTCCGGACTCGCTCAACGCCTCGCCGAGTTCGCCGACGCGTCAGGACGAAGCCCAGACATCGAACAACGATGTCTCACGCTTGTTCTCGCGGCTGAACGTCTCCAAGCCGCTCTTGCCGATCCGGTGAAGGCACTTCACCCCCGGTCGGAAAATCCGAATGACTCTCTGTTGCGGAGCACCACCGAAAACGCTCCCCGCACAGCAGCCCTGCTCACGAGGGCAATCCGCGCTCGACAGCTTTCCATGCTGGACGTCTGGCTCACCTCCCTGGGGCCAGTCACGTCGAGCCTCGTCGAGAGAGCCGTCAAGGGCGCCGTCAGCCGAACGCCGCCCCCGCCTCCGTCACGCCGCAAGCTCAAGCCCGAGATGATCGAAGGCTACGAGCTGGTGCGTCCTCTCGGAGAAGGCGGCGTGGGCAAGGTCTGGCTCGTTCGCAAGCCTGGAGCAGACCGGCTGTTCGTTCTCAAGATCCCCAAACGGGAAGCCCTTGCCGGTGCGAGTGATACGGAGAAAGCTGGCTTGCTCGAAAGCTTCATCGAAGAGGCCAACGCTCTCGCGGGGCTCTATCATCCTAACGTTGCAAACATTATCGACCGAGGAGTCGTCCAGGACATGCCATTCCTCGTACTCGAGTTGCTCATCGGAGCGGATTTGGGTCAGTATGCAAAGGCCAAGCTCCTTTCGCTTTTCGAAGCTCGGCAGATGGTCCTCGACGCATGCGCCGGTCTGGCCGCGCTGCATGGAGCCCACCTGGTGCATCGAGACATCAAGCCAGCCAATATTTGGCTTCGTCTTCCTCTAGCCCACGGCGAGGCATTCGACCCAGCCAAGCACCGCGACCCAGCGACCGTTCGTCCGCTCTCCGCCGTCGTCATCGACTTCGGGATGGTCCGACCCATGAGAGTTTCTACGGATGCCGGGGGGCGCTTCGTCGCTGGGACCCCCGGTTACATTGCGCCCGACCAAGTCCTTGATCCCATCGAGCTCGATGGAAGGGCGGATGTCTATGCTCTCGCGGGAACCATCTATAACGTCACGACTGGCCGCTCATTTTTCGATGAGATCGAGAACCCGCGGGATCGAATTTTTGCCCATATGCAACGACACCCCTTGGAAGACCCTTCTCTGCTGGCTGGCTATCCAGCAGAGCTCGTTAAGCTCATGCGTGCAGCAACAGCAACGGATCCCAAAGATCGCCCCTACCCCATGGAGTTCGGGAGAGCGTTCGAAGCTGCGCTCTGAGGGGTAGGCAGTTGCCTTGATGAATCCCGGGGAGCGGCCAGCTGCCGAAGCCGAACCTCCACTCAATCACCTGCCTCATTCGAGCGAACCCGAGCCGTGATGGGAATCGAAAACGCAACGGACTTGCCGAGCGCAGGAAACTGCGTCTCTCGAGCCACGGAAAGCAGGCACCGACCAAGCGCCGTTTGAGCCAAGGATGGTGGAACGAGAGTTGCCGACTGCACCTCACCATTCGAGCCCAATTGAAAGCGCACACTGACCTGTGGAGAACCCTCGAGTTCTCCAGCCTGCTGACTAAAGCAATTTTGTACAGCTCCCTGTCGACTTGCAAATGCGGCGGTCAATCGCTGGGCTTCGGACGGCTGCCGACCACTCTCCTTCTCCGCCTTCGCGGATGTATCGTCGGAAGCTTCCGTCTTCGGTGACTGGAGATCCACTCGATCACGAGGCTGGGGATCTGGCTCATCCGGCTCGCTGGCTTCTTCTTTCTTCGACGAATCAGGCGACGAATCAACATCATCGGAACCGCCCGACTTCGCACTGGACGCTTCCTGTCCGGGCCGTTCCACAAGAAGAAAGCGTGGCTTTTGAGTCGGCGAACTTTCCTGCTGACCGAAAATAAGAACAGCTGCCGCCACCCCTCCTGCCAAAAGCCCTGCCCCCAACATGGCCAAAACGAGAGTCCGTGTGTTGCTCGGCGCCTGAGAACCTGTTTCCGCTGCCGCTGAGGCGCTCCCACTGGACATCTCGATTTGTGTGTCCGTCGTGAAGTCACGCATCATTTCTGCAGCCATTGCTTCACTTTGGGGAACGCTCACAATCGCGGTAGCATCGTCATCCCCGGGAGGCATGCTCGACCGCTGCAAAGAATATTCGTCTTCTGGATTCTGTGCGGAAGCTCTCCAAGCAGCGTCAAGCTCAAAAAGGGAAGGAACCCCTAAAACCTCGGCCATGTCGCCCATGAAATCAGCGGCGACTGTTGTCCGCATATACTCGATCACCTCCGCTTCGGGCTGTTCGAGAAGGCCCGACAGCGCGTAGGAGAAGGCCTGGGCCGAGCCGAAGCGATCGGTTGGATTTTTGGCGATCGCACGAGCAACCACTGCGTCCAGTTCGGCCGGGACATCGTCTCGCAGGCTGGAAATGGGCGGCGGGACGTGTTGAAGCACTCGAGTGACGATCGAGCTCATGTCCTTGCCGGAAAACGGATTCTTCCCGGAAAGAAGTTGATAGAGCATCACACCCGCGGCGTAGACGTCCGAAGCCACACTCGCTCCAGCGGACTGATACATCTCTGGCGCGATATAGGGGAGCTTCCCTTTGACAATCCCTTCCTGGGTTTTGAAATCATCGGCATCCTCGACAGCACGAGCAATGCCGAAATCGAGGAGCTTCACGTTAGCCTCGAGATCGATCAGGACATTGCCCGGGGACACATCTCGATGAATGACCGGACTCATCGTCCCATCAGAACCAGTTCTCGTATGCGCGTAGTGAAGGGCAGAGAGGACGCGCCCCACGACATGTAGCGCGAATTCCCACTCCATCTGACCGCGAGTCTTTCGCACGTATTTCAGCCAGTTGCCGACATGAAAACCGTGCACATACTCAAGGACCATCAGATAGGAGTCCTTTTCCTCGCCGAAGTCGATCACACCGACGATGTTCGGGTGCTGGAGTTGGGAAAGAAGTCTCGCTTCTCGGATAAATTGCGAGCGAGAACCTTCCGAGTCGTCCATGTGCGACAGAACGCGTTTGATCACAACGGGCTTTGAAAACCCCGCCGCTCCCTCGATGCGCCCGAGATACACCATTCCCATCCCGCCCCGAGCGAGCTCCTTGACAACGCGGTAGCGACCAAGCACTACACTGCCGGAAAGAACCGGGGCGCCGTCATTCATGGGCTCCCCGCGGGCCTCCGAAGATAAATGTGCGTACCCCGAGATGGGTGGCTCAAGCGTACCGCCACCGGTCGGCCGTTGGATGGCATCGTCGTGTTCACTGAAAACCTTCCGTCAGCATCCTGAGCAATCGACTTCCCGTCAACCACTACGCTCCAGCCAGGCAGCCCAATTCCGGAAAGATGGAGCTGCCCCCCCGGACCGACTCCTGCTTGCGCGGGAGTCTGAAGACTTGCCGTGGGGGCGGCGTTATCGAAGCGAATCGTGATGCTCGTTCGCCGAGAGACTCGACCTCCCCCTTTGAAGTAGACCGTATGCGTCCCTTCTCTCAGGGTTCCGGGCGAGAAGGTGTAGGAGGCTTGACTGAGCGTGTAGCTTCGCTCGACGCCCGGGCTCTTTCTTTTGAGAACATACTCCTCAGCGTCCTCGGGGTGCTTTGCCCAACGAACCGTAATCCGTGGTAGTTGATTCTGATACAGTACGGTATAGGAGCGTCCATTAACGTCCAAATACGTCGACGGTGCCTGACGGGGCACCGGTTTGGTGCCGGCATCGTGGAGCACCGTAATGGCTCCGCTCGCTACAGCCGGGCCTTCCTTTCCGTCCTCGTCATTGCAATGCAGCGAGTAGCGAACGCGTCCAGGACCGATGCCTAACGCGACCTCTTCCTTCCCCCGCGCAAAATCGTCGCCGACGATGGCAGAACGAGACCCCTTGAGGCGTACCGTGCCCTGCATGCAGTGGTCGCCGAACTGAAATGAAACAGCAGTCGGAGGACTAGGATCGTGAATGACAACACTCTGTCCAACAGACACATCCAGATCCGCGTGAGAGAGACCGCGTCCCTCGACGGAAACGGATCCATCGGCCTCGATCAGCCCCTGTTCACCGGGAGAGAGCCGCTCGTTGGTGGTCCCCGATAGCGTCACCAAACCAGAATGGGCGGTGACCTGTGTTCCCTCCTCCCCCTTCGAGGCAATTTGGGCGCTGCCCGCTTTAGTCAGGATGGTTCCGCCGGGGACCTTGATCCGGACCACTTTCTCCGAGCTCACGGTCAGCGTCCCCCCCTGCTTCGCCTGAACGAGATGCCCCCCTCCGCCGATCAGATACCGGCCCCCAGCGGAAAGTTTGGCGTTTTCGTGGCCGCGGGACAGAGAAACAGAGCTTCCCTCTCCAACCCGCAATATCGAGCCGGCTTCGAGTTCCCGGTCCCCGGCAGGCAGCTCAAGCGCTTCGGCCTCTCCTGGAGCCGTGAGGGTGACCTTGTCCCCCTGCACTGTTGCTAAAATGGGAGCGGAACGCTCGTGGGCCTCGGGGCCCTCGCTTTCATCCTGTTCCTCCTCCCCCTTAGCCTCGTCGGCAATGTACTCCACTACGGCTTCGCCGAGCGTGGCCTCGACGGTCTGTCCCTCGGCGACGGCAAGAACGCCGCCTTCTGGCGTTTCGACACGTGCATGGCCAACAACAACCTCATAACGCAGCGAATCCTCCCTGCGAACCAGCTCGACCTTTGTCCCCCCCTCGAGCTTCGCCAAACCAAATGCCGTCCGTAGCACCGTTCCTTCGGTCGGCGCCTCAAGCGACGCCCCACCGAGCTTCAAATCAATAGCCTGCTCCCGAGCGCCTGGCCTCCTCTCCAAGAACCGGATGAGGGTCTCCTCCTCGAGCCCCAAGATGCTTCCATCATCGAGACGGAGGCGAGCCTCTGCTTCGCTTTCGGTCCGAATGGCATCACCAACCTCAAAAGTGGTACCTTTCTCGGCCGGCCGCCATTGCTTGGGCTCAGAGGCGTGGTCCCTTTTGACCACACCGATTTTCTCGGTGAGCCGTGCCAGCGGCGCACTCTGACACCGCTCACATCCAGCAACCAAGCCAAGCAACACCAAACAGATCAGGCCAATGGCCCATCCAAGAGGCCTTGAAACCTCGAGGAGCACACGCCCGCAAGCAGCAATCGGTCGACCCGAACGCGAAAGGCTCTTTACCCAGTTCGTTCTAACCTGACTACCGTTCACGCCGTAGATCCGCATTCAAGACCGTCACGCCTTCCTTACGCACTCGTAGCTTGCGCTTTTGTGACACGTAACCCTCCGCCTTGATCGAAACGGAATAGGTCCCCGGTGGGACATCCAAAACAAACTCTCCCTTTTCATTACAGGTTGTCTCGTAACCGCCAGGCTGCACTCGAATCGAGGCTTCAATGCCTTCTCCAGTATACGACCGGACGAGACCGCGAAGCTGGGATCCAACGTCGCTCGCCTTCTGCAGAGTCACCTCGAGTTTCGCTGGCTCATGGGAAGTGATCTGAATTCGCTCGGAGTGAGAGCGCAAAAGCTCAGCTTCAACGGTGACCTGAACCGACCCAATAGGAAGTTCCTCGGCTACGTAAACGTTCACCTCTTTCAACGGCGCGGCGACGGTTCTTGCCGGTCTTTCGCTATGAGCGGGAACCTCAACCTTGACTGTTGCATCACTGATTGGATGTCCGGTTTCATCCACGACTTCGACACGCAAAACCGAGGTAGGAGGAGACTCCTCTTCCGGAGGCGAAGAGAGTTCCTCCGAGGCCTCCTCTTTGCCTTTTTCCTGAGTCGAACGTGGCGGACGGGCGACCTCCTGAGGCGGTGGGGGTGGAGCGCGACGCCCGATCACGTCGGGAAATCGGATTGAAACGCCGAGCACCGTCAACAAACGCGGCTCGATCGGAACCAATGGATCCCCCGGCAACGACGGAGCTCGCCCTCCCGGTGAGACCTCCAGCATCCCCTGAAGAGCAACTCCAGGAAGCAAGAGCTGCCGAGCGCCCAGTCCAAGACGCAACGGTGATTCGAATGCGGGCGGAGAACCGCTCCCCAACAGTAGATCCCAGCTCCATTCCGCCAAAACCGACGTCGACCCAAAATCCTTCATCACACCAAGGCCCATGAGAGCCGCGGGAAATTCACTCACCCCCAACACGACGCGGTCACCAGGTCGCAGCATCGCCGCTTCGGAAACGATTACACCATTCTGGGCTAGTCGAAACCCTCCCATTGCTGTTGCCGTCCACCCGGAGGGGCCCAGATAGGAAGCCAAGAGGCGACCGTCGAACGGGGGTGCTGCCAAGCCACCTCCCTCGGCAGCGCCCGAAATGAGGACTCGTCCCTCGGCTCCGAGATGAACTCTTCGAGAAATGGGCAAGCCGGTACGAACAATGGGAGTCACATCCAACGTTGAGCCGCTATCGCTTCCCATTGGATCGTCTCCGTGCATATCGTGGCGAAAATCAACGCGCACGGCAGCAGCCAAGTATCTCCAGAGCGCCCCTCCCGCAGCGACGGTTCCGCCCGCTCGATGGTGCGAGTCCGCCTCACCATTCTGGGGCTCGGTGAAGCCATAGTGGAGCCAGACCCCAGCTCCTCCTCGCGGACCGGGAGTCGCCGGAATGCCCAACCGGTACAATCCTGGAAGACCATCAATTCCATCCGCGATTCGCTGCGTCGAGTCGACAGAACCTTGTTCGGCGGTCGTCGCGGACTCGTCGAGCGGTGGGGCAGACCGCGCAGAGGTCTCCGCGAGAGCACTCTGCAGGCCACCCAGCAGACAAGCGAGGCCCACAGCCCAACTGAGCGGATTGCATCGAGCCAATTCGATAAAGGATAGCAGTGAGGCTCTGGCTGCGTCCACGCCTCATTGCTAGCTCGTTCGCGGCGCGAAATGGCCACTTCGTCGCCCGCCCCTTCGGGTCGAGGGCGGGCGACTCCGTTTTTTGCCCATTTTTTGCCGTCGAACGCTTTGTTGCTTGTTGGTTCGCATCCTTTTGTGGATGCGAACTAGCTCGAAAACGGAGCCTGCATTGTCGTTCTGCACGAACTCCGCAGCCATCGGATGCCTGCGAGCAAAAGCGATCGAGCAAGCGAAACGTGGTCATTTACAGGGCTTTTCGAGCCCTCACGTTACCTGACCTCACCTGACCTACCCGGGATTCGGGAGCATGAGGATCTTTCCCGCTCCATCGATTCCCCGTAGATGCCGAGCTCTCATTGCTCACAGATAAGCCAATGTCCGATATCATCACACACCCAAAAACGTCAAGCCTCTCGGGCGGGCCCTTCAAGTGGGACCAGTTGCTTACTGATTTCTTGGGAGCCCCTTTGGTTCGATGTGCCGCGTTGCTGATTGGAACGGACCTCGGGAGCGTCTTCGGGGGCGATCAGGTACGCCCTAATGCCTCCCACCGAAATCCGGCACGGTCTCGCTCGTAGCTGGCGACGTTTCCTCGACGTTCGGGGAGCCGCTCTGTTCATCACTCGGGGAAGAGGGAACCGACGCGGTGGGGATGCTTGCGGGAGAGTCCGCTGCATTTTGCCCGCTCGAAGCTTTTCGAGCTGACACCTCTGGTTCACCCGAGCCCTTCGACGCCGGAAGCACCCGTTGCTGGGATTCTTTGACGGGAGCACCTGACGAGGACGACCGAGGAGCCGCTGCTGCCACGTCCTGCTCTTTTTTCCGAGGCCTGTGAGTCGCTTCCTTTTCGGCCGGTGCCACTGAAGACGGCGGAGTCTCATGCGGTGGTGAAGGCACGATTGCCGGCTCTCGGACCGGAGATGCCTGTCGTTCGGGCTCACGCAGTGCCGGCTCGGACAAGGCAGGAGATTTCTTCGTCGATTCCGCCGCGGCTGGCTGCTGCGGAGCAGCGCGGCTTTCAGAAAGCTCCGAAGCCGAGTTCACGTACAGAAACGCCATGATCCCTCCCAATGCGAGCCCGCCCACCAAAACAGCACTCCCCCATCGACGGCGCCGCGGAACAAGCGGAACCGTCGATTGAGAGAATTCGCCTACAGTATGAGAAGTTTGGGTTCTAGCCATCTGACTCTCTAACCGGGACTGCAGCTCTGGCAGGCGCGACACAGCCGAAAACATCCCGCTTTCCCCCTGCATGGACCCTGCAGTCGCCTCCAGAACACGAAGCACTTTTTCCGCAGAAGCGGTCGCTTGCGGGGCCGGCCCGTAAGGAACGAGAGCAACGGCGAGTTCTGCTACACTGCTGTAGCGCTGAGCCTTTTCCTTCTGCAAACAACAGCGAACGACATCGCTCAGCCCTTGAGGAACTCCTGGGCTCAATTCCGTGATATCCGGCACTTCCGCGCGATCGATCGTCATGACCAACTCAGGAAAAGTCTCCGCTTCGATAGGAACGCGACCGGTCAAAAGCTCGAACAGGACTGCCCCGAGAGACCAGATATCACTCTGTTGATCCGCAGACCGGGCCGACATCATTTGCTCGGGGGACATGTAATGCGGCGAGCCCATCACGGCACTCGTCTGCGTCATGCTCATCGCCTCGCCGGAAGACTCGTGGAACTTGGAGATGCCAAAATCGAGAATTTTAATGGAAGGACATCCATCCGGCCCCACGACACAGAAAAGATTCGCCGGTTTGATATCGCGGTGAACGATTCCCAAGCAGTGCGCTTCAGCGAGTGCTTCGCACGCCTGAAGAACGAATTCCACCGCCTGCTCCGGCGCAGCGGCCCCCTGCCGAGCGATCCAGTGGGCGAGATCCTCGCCCACCAAATACTCCATAATCATATATGGCTCACCACTGTCGAGCGTCCCTACGTCTCTCACCCTGGCAACGTGTTCGCTCTTGATTTTCACCGCCGCACGAGCTTCCCGGGTGAACCGCTCGACCGCCTCCGGGTGCTTGAGCATCTCTGGCAGGAGCACCTTGACAGCAACTCGTTCGTCAAGTTGGAGGTGATGAGCACATGCCACCATGCCCATTCCTCCTCGGTCGAGAATCTTCTCCACCCGATACTTACCGTCCAAGACGGTACCGGGACCAATCTCCTCGCTCGATCCTTGCTGCTCCATGACCTAACTCTGGAGTCTGCCATAGCAGGCGTTTCCGTCACTTTGGAAGGTCAAGGAAAATCTACTTTCCAAGAAGCACGAGCGCTCGGCGCATGAAACCATTTTCACTTCAGAGCAAGAGGATCTCCACCTGGGACAGGTTTCTTTCGATTCGAGATCGCAGGGCCACCTCGCGACTCGAAATGTCCCGGACAGAACAAGGCCTGCTCTCCCAGTGCGACGTAAGGTCACGCGCGCAACGGCGAGCCCAACAGACCTCGCCCCCCAAAGCAGTTCCCCTCGAAACGGCGTCAAGACGTGAGAAAGGGCTTCCTTTGTCTGCCCGGAAAGGTCACAGGTTCGGTTTCGACAGGAGCTCGGTCGTTGAGGGAAGATGTCGCACAATGCCCCCTTGCTTGTTTGGTTTTGCATCCCTTTTTTTGGATGCGAATCGTGCAAGCCGTGGCTCACTCATTGCAGGTCGTTGTCAGTGATGGCGAATGGGGAATTCACGACAGAAACCGACAGGCTGGCTGGTCCAATGCGAGACACGATCCCCTGCGGCAGTGC
>CAYTRQ010000068.1:16326-17175 GCA_964440025.1 uncultured Polyangiaceae bacterium
AGGAGCCCGGAAATTCCACGCCCATCATTTGGGGTGATCGAATATTCCTGGCGCAGAATCGTGGTGAGGAACGGACCGTCATCTGCCTGGATAAAAACAGCGCCAAGGTCCTCTGGCAAAAGGGGCGGACGCAAACTCATCGGCGCGTTCGACTTTGGCGATGAAACGTTCTTCGTTCAGGACATCCCCATCTCGAGCGCAAAAGCAGCTCCACGGCTGTGCGAGCAACGAGAAAGAAAATGCGACTCATGAACGGCCCTCCTTCCCTCCTGCATCTCCGAGAATCCAACAGCGAGCCGTCATGAGGATTTCCTCCGTCGAGGAACTGAACGCAGCCCGCGCTACCTGCGCGATCCTCACGGCGGAGCTGCCTCTTCCCTCGCAGAAGCTCGATGGGCTAGCGTTTGCGATGGAAGAGCTCGGCCAGAATTTCCTGAGGTACGCCGCCGGGGGGACGCTGGCGGTCGCCCACATCCAAGCTCCGTACCGAGGGATCGAGCTCTTCGCTCAAGACCAGGGGCCCGGAATCCCAGAACTTGCCCGCTTGTTCGAAAACGAACAGGCTAAAGGTTTAGGGAAAGTCAAACGGCTGGCCGACGAATTCGACATTTGCAGTGGCCCGCAAGGAACTCATGTTCGGTTCGTTGTCTATGCTTAGAACACCAAAGCCCTGCCGCCTCTTCCCGTAGGGAGCGGAGGCGAGCCTCGGCTGTCGCCTGCTGGTTGAGGACGAGACAAGCCAAAAAAACACTCAGGCTCGCCTGATCCCGTAGCGTTTGATCTTCTTGTAAAGCGAGCTTCTGGGTACATCCAGTAGCTTGGCCGCATCCTCGACCTTGTCACCAACCC
>CAYTRQ010000069.1:0-14379 GCA_964440025.1 uncultured Polyangiaceae bacterium
CCCACTTCTGGGAGGGCTTCGAAACCGCTCGAAACGTGAGTTGCCGAGGCACTAGCGGCCATCAAAGAAGGGGCCAACAAGCTTCTCACTCGATAGAGACGTCCGAAGGAAACGGCAGACAACCCGGTGATTCCTGTGAGACCAAAGTCGTCCAGCACACCGAGCCATTTCCTTCGGGAAACCTCTGTCACGACACTATCGACGACGCCTCTTCCACCAGTTGACGAGCCCACCAGCACGAAGCACCTCGCGCTGCCTCGGCGAAAGTCGAAGCCCGGCAGAACATCTGTTGTTTCCCACCCGAATCCCGATGCTCTCTTGCCCGGGATCTTTCAAGGTAGAATGCAAACCATTCACCGTGAGATTCTCCCCCTTCCCGATGGCATCACCACATTCCGTGTCGGAAATCTCCAATGGGACGACACCGAAATTGACGAGGTTGTCGTGGTGAATGCGTGCGAAACTTCTCGCTAACACGATACGCAACCCTAAGGTCCGCGGAGCCAGAGCCGCATGTTCCCGACTCGACCCCTGACCATAATTGCGTCCGGCCACGATAGCGTGACCGCCTTTGTCGAGGCTCGCCTGCGCCCGCGCAACATAGTCCTCATCGACCGGTCGGAAACAAAACTTTGCGATCTCGGGAATGTTACTTCGGTACGGCAACACCTTGGCTCCAGCCGGCAAAATTTCGTCGGTGGAAATGTCATCTCCCACTTCGAGGATCACGGTCGCTTCAATCGTGTCGGGCAACTCCTCGAACTTGGGCATCTGGGACACGTTGGCTCCCTTCTCCAAAGGAAAGATCTTCTCCCGCTCCTTCACGTCGTCGGGACCTTCTGGTGGTTGCTCCAGGAGGTGAGGTGCCAGAAGCCCACGCGAGGGAGCCGGGATCTTCGGCGGCCCCAGGTCAAGCTTCTTGGAAAGCTCGCGAGGATCGGTGATCTCGCCGAACAACGCCGAGGCGGCTGCCGTCTCTGGACTGCACAGATACACGTTGTCTTCCTTGGTCCCCGAACGCCCTGGGAAATTCCTCGGCACCGTACGCAGACTGTTTTTGCCCGAGGCGGGCGCCTGCCCCATTCCTATACAACCGTTGCAACCTGCTTGATGAAGCCGTGCTCCGGCCTGAATGAGGGTTTCAAGGCTTCCATCGCGCCCGAGCTGCGTCAGCAACTGACGGGATGTCGGGTTGACGTCAAACGAAACTCCGGGGCATGCTGTGCGATCACGAACTATCCCGGCCGCAACGGCGAAGTCCCGAAATCCTGGATTGGCCGACGATCCAATATATGATTGGTAGATGGGGCGCCCCGCGACCTCACGAACCGGCACCACGTTTTCAGGGCTCGAGGGGAGCGCAATCAGAGGTTCAAGGCAAGACAGGTCGATCTCCTCCAACATCGAATAGACCGCGTCGTCGTCCTTTTGAAGCGGTCGAAAGACGTCCCCCCGTCCCTCGTGACACAGAAAGCGCTCCGTCTGGTCGTCCGATGGAAAGACAGTCGTTGTAGCGCCGAGCTCAGCTCCCATATTGGCGATCACATGGCGGTCCATAGCCGTCAGATGCTCAAGTCCCGGCCCATAATATTCGACAATCTTTCCGACCCCGCCTTCGACGCCGTGGCGCCGAAGCATTTCCAAGATCACGTCCTTTGCGCTGACCCAAGGTGGGAGCTCTCCCGTCAGTTTCACTCCCCAAATCTCTGGCATCGTCATGGAAAATGCCTCTCCCGCCATGGCCATCGCCACATCGAGACCGCCCGCTCCCACAGCCAACATGCCAAGTGATCCTGCCGCACAGGTATGGCTATCGGACCCCAGAAGCGTCTTGCCTGGCGCGCCAAAGCACTGCATGTGAACGGGATGGCTCACTCCGTTGCCGGGGCCGCTCAACCAGACACCAAAGCGCCGGCAAGCGCTTCGCAAAAAGACATGGTCGTCTGGATTTCTCGCATCTTCCTGAAGCAGGTTGTGATCGACGTATTGCGCAGACAGCTCGGTCCGCACGGTGTCGAGCCGAAGAGCCTCCAAAGCCAGCATGACCAGCGTACCGGTCGCATCTTGCGTCAACGTCTGATCGACATGGACAAGAACCTGCTTTCCTGGCGTCATCTCTCCACCGGCGAGGTGCTGCTCGATGAGTTTCTCGGTAACAGTCCCGGACACGATTCCTTCCTTGGGCTAAAAACGTCCTTCATCACCCCGAAGGGGCTCCCTTCACCTCCCCGACGAGCGAGGAAACGAAGGGGAAAGCCCCCATCAATGCACGAACCAGGCCAGGGGAAGCTCCAGATTGACCTTTGGATGCTCGCGGTTTGCCGACGCGAAGCAGTCCTAGTGCTCTACAGGATCAGTTCGACGTGCTGCCCCTGTTCCAATACGCCACGTCGCGGCGCGAATTGTCCCACCACGCAAGTCAGCGGGGTTGTTCCTGAATGGATCTGCTGAAAGATCACGGCACTCGCTTCGCGCGGGCGCCCGAAAATGCCCACCGCCGCCAGCTCCCAGTCCGGAACGTCTCTTGCGTCAACAACCTCCATCGCCTTCAGCGACGAAACCTTTCCGAATGCCCTTCTTGCAGCACGTTCGATTCCCTCCTACGCCCCCTTGGCCCTGCGCGCTCTTGCTTCTTGTAAGCCTCGTGAGTTGCCAAGGAGCTCCGCAAACTCAGGAAGCTCAGGCCGCGACAGGCAATGACCAGGAGCGACACCACGCAAAAACGGAGGAGCTCTCCGGGTTCTGCGACCAGCAAGATCGATGCGAGGAAGGTCTTCGCTGCGATCCGTTCAAGGAAAAGTGCGTCGGCTGCACCAGCTGGGTCCAATGCTCGCGCAACCATCGCTATTGCTCACTGTCGACGCAGCGCTGCGTCGATCAAAAGGAGATTGGTGAAAGCTGCGTGGATGATCCGATGGAATGCCGGGACGGTCTCTGTTTTGAAGGCAATTGCGTTGAATGCACGTCGTGGACGCACTGCACCAGCACCAACAGCTACTGCACCGATAGGCACCGTTGCGAACCGGTGAAGGAGATCGGGGCTCATTGCGCAGGAATCGAGCATGAATGTGGCATGGGCCATTGCGTAGACGGAAAATGCGAGCGCTGAAGATCCGGGCCGTTGGCTGTGCCCGCTCCCCGGCGGACTCGTCGACCTCCAGGGATTTGTCCGGTTTGCCAGACTCGTTCCCCGGCGCGAAATGGCCACTCTGTTGCCCGCCCGCTCGTGATCCGCGGGGCAGGAGTAACTCTCGCTCGGCCCTTTCTTGCGCCCGCACAGGAGATGAGGGCGCAAAAAAGACCTCCAATGGCTCAATCCGCCCGCTGGATCGAGGTTGTTTTTGACTCGAATCCTGACGGATGCGGGGCGAGAGCGGTCGATTTCACGACCTTCTTCCAGGCAGAACCAGCCCGCGGTAACGTGATTTGCCCCGAGGCGCCGGATCCCGCCATGGGGAAAACGGTCATGGGCGAACAGTCGAAGCACGGAACCCACAGGGACGGGTCGAATCGCAGCGAAGTCACCGCTGTACGCCACTCTTCCACGAGAACAGCCGACTCTTGGGCCCCTGGACGGACCCTGTCACGCGGCAGATTCGTCATCAAAGAGCGCGTGGCCAAGGGTGGAGTGGGGACTGTCTACCGCGTCTACGACGAAGTGCGCCGAACGCATGTCGCCCTCAAGGTATTGCATGTCCAGGATGCCCCGGCGCTCTACGCACTCAAACAGGAGTTCCGAATACGACGGGACTTGGTTCATCCCAATCTGGTCAGGCTCCACGAGCTCTTCGTCGAGAACAAGCTCTGCTTTTTTACCATGGACCTCATCCTCGGAGTTCCATTCAACAAATACGTTCGCCCCAGCGATCGAACTTCCTTTGACCAAGAGCGACTGGAGAGCGGATTCCGTCAGTTGGTCGAAGCGGTCTCCTTCCTTCATAGCGAGGGGAAGGTTCATCGCGATCTCAAATCGGCCAATGTGCTCGTTACGGAGGAAGGTCGTGTCATCTTGGTCGACTTCGGCTTGACTCTCGACGCCCTCAACGAGGACGCAGCGCACTTTTCTGGCTCGATCGAGGGAACGCCGGGCTACTTGGCCCCCGAATTGACTCTCGGAAACAAGCCGAGTTTTTCAAGCGACGCATTTGCCCTCGGCGCGATGATGTACGAATGCCTGACCGGCTGGTTGCCCGGCGGTCCCAGCGCATCCTCCCCTTTGATGAGAAAACCCATCGAGCCTCCTTCAACCCTTCAAGCGGAGATCGACGAGACAACGGAACGTCTTTGCTTGGGCTTACTCGACCCCGATCCGGAAAGCCGTCTCGGACTCGAGGACATCGCAAGCTACCTGGGCCAGTCCGGTCAAACGATCCCGCAAAGGGACGACCACCATCTCTTGGGTCGAGAAAACGAACTCGCCCAGCTCGAAGCCGCCTATTTGCGATTTCAAGCGAGCAACCAGCCTGCATTGGTGTGGCTTTCTGGTCGCCCTGGAATCGGTAAAAGTGCGCTCCTCGAGCACTTCCTTCGCTCGGTGCACGGCTCCTGTCTAGTCCTCACTGGACGCTGCCACGAGCGGGAATCAGTTCCGTACAAGGCGCTCGACGAAGTGGTCGACGACTTGACTCGGCAGTTGGCGCGCGGAAATGACGAGCAAGTTCTGGAGCTCATCCCACCGCCGGACGCCATGGTCCTCTCTCGTCTCTTCTCTTCGATCAGGCGTGTTCCAGCTCTCTCTGGATTCTCGACCGATGAGGACGAAAGCGATCCGCGGGAGCTCAGGAAACGGGCGCATACCTCTCTTGCAAGGGTCTTCCAACGCCTTTCTAGGAAAAAGCCTGTCTTGATCGCCATCGATGATCTTCAATGGGGCGATCCTGACAGCGCCAAGCTGCTCCAGGAACTGTGCTCTCTTTCAGAACAGGCAAAATGCTTGTTCGTGCTCTCACACCGGACGGGAGAACAGCTCAGGAGTCCCTGCCTGGCTCCGCTTCTGGAGGGCCCACGACGTCTCTCTTCCTTCTTGGAAACCACGACGATTCGTCTTCAAGAGCTGCACCCCGAAAAATCTCGGGCGCTCGCTATGACGCTGCTTGGTAAAACGAGCAATCGAGAGCAAAAAGCCGACTGGATTTGCCGTGAGGCGAATGGAAACCCTTTGCTCCTGAGCGAGCTCGCCAGACATATTGAAAAACTGCCCAACGTCTCGATGGCGCGTTCGCTGGGACTGCGAGAACTCGTTCAACAGCGTCTTCACACCGTTTCGCCCATCTCGATCAGAGCTTTCGAAGTCATCTGCATCGCAGGCTCACCAGTCAGTGAATCAGTTGTGAGCGAAGTCCTCGGCGCAACCGACATCTCCGATCCCGTAGTCGAGCTCCAAGCAGCCCACCTGATCAGGGAACGCTCATCCGTCTATCCCGATGCGCTAGTCCCTTACCACGATAGCCTTCGTGAAGCGTATGTAGGTGGGATGACGGAGGAAGAACAGCAACATGCCCATTCGTGTCTGGCGCACGCCCACGAAAAGCATGGGGTCCGCGACGCGGAAGCAATTGCGCTCCACTACGCTGCGGCTGGCAACGAACACCGCGCCAGCCGTTGGGCAGAGATCGCCGGAGACGTCGCTGCAGGAGCTTTGGCTTTCGATCGCGCTGCCGGGCTTTACCGCCTCGCCTTGTCTTCCGTGGATACGGGACATGCAACAATCCTCCAAGTGAAGCTGGCCGAAGCCCTGGCCGATGCAGGGCGCGGCAGTGAAGCGGCACCGCTGTTCCTCAAAGCGGCAGAAGAAGCCGACACGCGAGAAGCCCTGCAATACCGGCGTCGTGCTGCCGAACAATGGCTCGTCTCCGGACGAGTCCTCGAAGGTCGAGCGGTGCTCGAACAGGTTTTCCGCGAAGTCAAGCTGCCCTTCCCTCGCTCTCCGCGCCGCGCCTTGCTGGATCTCTGGAAGCTGCGACTCGAACTCCGTCTCCACGGCGCGTCTCCACGGCGAACCCAAGGGGAGCCCAGCGAGCTCGAGCTCCTTCGTATCGATGCCTGTCGAGCCGCCTGGCCAATTAGTTTCGTGAGCACGGTCCACGCAGCCGCGTTGCAGGCCCGATTTCTATGCCTCGCTCTCAAAGCCAACGAGCCCTACCGGCTAGCGCTGGGACTCGGTATGGAGGCGGTCCAAAGGAGTATCGACGGGGGCAGGCAGCGCCCAGCGGCTGAGGAACTCCACATGAAAGCCTTGGAGCTCACCGAACGCCTCGACAGCGCTCATGCAACGGCCTTTCTCGACTTCGTCGATGGGCATATCGGATACATGTGCGGAGAATGGAGCCGTGCCGTTCAGGCCCTGGAACGGGCAGAGGACCGACTCACGAGAAAGTGCCGCTGTGTCACTTGGGAATTGAATTCAACGCGCTTCTTTTGGGGAAACGCACTGTCACACCTCGGGAAGTACGGAGAACTGAAAGGCCTCGTGGTGTCCTGGCTTCGTGACGCCGAGGACCGGGAAGACGACTACGCCAAGGCGGGCTTTCGGCTCATGCAGGCTCGTGTTGTGCTGCATATCCGTGATCTTCCCTCCCATGCGCTGAGCGAAATCGAACTCGCATTGGAGGAATGGCCCTCGAAAAGCTTAGGGGTTCATCGTTTCATGGCGGAGTTGCTCCGCATCCAGGCCCACATCTACCAGGATGAGCCCAGGGAAGCTCTCCAGGCGGCCAGCAATCTCGAGCGTCGGTTCTTTCGCTCGCCGATGGCGCGCATTCAGCTTTGCCGCATCCACACGCTCGCGCAGGGAGCCTTGGCTGCGGTATTTGCGGCAGCCTCCCAAGAAGCCCCCAAACAACGAAGCAAACTCATCACACACGCCCATCGGCTCCGAAAAAAATTACAACGAGAGGGAGTCCCTTGGGCAGATGCCTACGCTTGCTATCTGTCCGCCACCGCCGAGCACTTGGAAGGAAAAGACCAATCTGCTGCTGACAAGCTGGATGAATCGACTCGACGGTTCCGGCAGTGCGGGATGCAATTCGTAGCAGCAGCGACCCAGTGGCAACATGCTCGACTCACTGGGGCAGCGCAGGAACAACAACGTCAGGTGTTCGTCGACCAGGGAGCGGTTGCGCCCGAATCGACCATCAAGTTATTCGCTCCCGGCTGGGACTGAATCACTGAACCCACGAATTGACCTCTCAAAGTTTTGCAACACCTTCTTCCGGAGCACTAATCAAAAACTCGACAAAATCCTTGCGGAGACGGACCCGATAAGGGGGAACGGGACCGCGGAATTGAAAGCGCATCTTGGCTCCTCGAGCGGTATTGCTTGCCGTAACGGATACGATGCGTTTATCCCGTTTCTCGATGGCTCGTCCCGACTCCATGGCCTTTCGATCGGGAATCACCACGACGAAGCCATTCGGTTCCACGGCGCCAGCAAGCTCGGTGCCTTCCGCATCAAGGCGAATCCGGTGAATCGTCGGGAGATGGAGACGCCCTCGCCCCCAGGGCTCGGGTTCATCCCTTTTTGCCTCCTTCGACTTTTCCCAGGTCTGGTCGGGGACCGCGGCCGCCGCAGCAAGCTTTTCGGCCGTGGCGTCATCGACCTTGGATTTTTTCGCAAGAGGTTCGGCCGTGGCCAGGGTGCGTGTACCAAATAGCGGTACTTCAGCAACAATCCCATCCGAGGTTTCGGGCGGCTGCTTGGGGCTCTGTTGCTTGGGCCCTTTCTGAGGAGTATTTTGTGACTTCTGCTCGGTTTTTGAATTCTCTTCCGGAGGGTTCTTCGCAGCACGAGCGGCTTCGGTCTTGAAGGGCTCCGCAATCCCGAGTGTTTGAAGTCCGGCGAGTGCACCAGCGGATACGAGCAATGCACCTGCTAACCAAACCGATTTTCCTCGACGTGAACGTGGCCGCTCGGTCGAGCGGGAAGTGGATCGCGCTGTGGTGCGCCTCGGCTGGGCCACGCCCGTCATCCCCAGGTCATGAATCCCAGAACGCAAGTGCGATGGAGCTCGTCGAGTCGGCGGTCTGGTCTTCTGGACTCGTCGCTTAGCGGATCGCCAGCGTTTTTCTCCCTCGGCACGTCCGTCCCCTGACGGCTTGCCTCGCTTGAGCACCTCGTCCGCGCGTAGTTTTATCGCCCCGAGCACACCACCCAGCTGCTTTCCAGCGTGGGCGGCCGCTTGGCCTGTCGAGCTCATCAGCGCCGCCAACTTTTCTCCCAAGGCATCGGCAGGTTCCCACGGATCCTCTTCCCCAAGCTCTTCCCCTTCCTGCGGGACATCGACAAAATCCTCACATTCCTCGGCAGCCTCCTCTTCGAAACTGGTCGCAGCCTGGGAAGCCACTGGTTCGGGAGCAGGCGTGACCCCCTCGTATCGCAATTGCACGACGAGCTCGGGAATCGATGTCGCCGGGTTGATGACGACATTGACCGAGTCGACGAGCGCGGATCGCCGGTCCCCTTTTTCAAGCTCCTCCAGTTCGAGAGGCCGACCCACCTTCAAGAACTCGAGGTTCGAGCCGACACGGAGACGACGCCCCGTATCCGAATGCACAGCAGCCTTCATCGGAGCACCGAGACCGTCCATGTGGAGGCGGACCCGTTGCCCTGCTGCAAGCTCCAACTGCCCTTCCTCCAAAACTTCATCCCGTTGATGCACCCGAGCCTGTTCGTTCGTCTCGGTCATTCGGTCGCTCCGGCCCACGCCCTTCAAAATGTCAGCACTCGCAGCGTCGAGAGCCGTGAATTGAATACCGAATTCTCCGCCATCGTCGCTTTCCGAGCGCCAGGCAACCCGACCTTCGACGAGAATCTCGTGCCCCTCGTGCTCGAAACGACACACGAGCTCTTCTCCGAGAAGGGGTAGATGTCCCGTACGGACTTGCATCCCTCGACCACTGATATTTTCGCATTGGGCCTGGAAAGGGCTCGTCTCTCCGGCCGTCGGGCAAATATCCACGAGTGTCGTCAAGGAAACTCGGCGAACGTGCGGGCTTCGGCGGTCTTCTGCAGCTGTCATACGAGTCTTTCCAACCGACAGGAAAACGTTGCCGGTCACCTCCTTGCCTTACGTCGAGCAGTGGGAATGGGCCAAGAAATCCCCGGACTGCTACAAGGACGGCGTGGGTTTGCAGGTCCTCGTTCTGTCCGTCCCGGTCGAGCCGCCTCTGTTCGTCGAACCAAAAGGCAGGGTCGTGCGGCTAGGTCGGGCAGAAGATGCCGACGTCCGCCTACCAGATCCGACGGTCAGTGCTTACCACGCCACGCTCAAGAAACGCGGCCAGAGCTACTTGCTCACCGACGAGGGGAGCAGGAACGGCACTGCACTGCTTGGACTGGCCGAGGACAGACCCGTTTGGCTGGAACCGGGAAGCCCCCGGGTCGTCGCAAGCGGGTTCAGGCTGCGGCTCGGCCAGGTGGAGCTGGAACTCCGCACGGATGGTTCAGCCGAGGGACTCCCGAGCGAGGACTTGGCGCGCGATCTGATCACCGCGAGCTTCGCCACGCTCCAGCTCGACGTTTCCGAGCAACGCATCAACGAAGCCCTGCATGAATTGACCGACTCGGAGGATGAGCCGATTGCCAAACCCGTCCCCCAAGTCGACTCTCCCCCCAACCCCTCTTCTGACGATGGCGGGGTCCTCAGCGAGGATTCCGACCGATTCCTGGCGGATTGGGCCATCGCGCTCTTGGCCCTCTTACTCTTGGGAGTCAGCGCCGCAGCTCTTTCATGGCTTCTCGGTTGATCTTCAGTCAAGAGGTTTACCACCCCAAGAGCGACGCGCCTGAGTTTCCCTGAAAGCCCCCAGACGGAGTCTCGATCCGTTGCGACTTCCGACCCCCATCCCGGACATCCTACAGATCTTGGTGCGAGCCGACAGCAACGGCCCGAAGCGGTGGGACCAGCGGCTGTCTGCCGATAGGCAGAACCGCGACCTGGCAGGAGTACTCGTTGCCAAGTGCCTCATCGACGACGAACACGTGCTCATCACCTCGGCCAACTTCACGGGACGCGACCAGAACCGTAACACCGAAGCGGGCGTCGTGATCCACCACAAGGATTACGCCACTGCATTGGAAAGGCCACGGCGTTGGAAAGGCTGTGGAACAACTCGGTGGAGTCTAACGGAGTTGTTCAGGCGCAAAGGGGCCATTGCAGCTGCGAAGCGGCACTTGTTGCTCAATCGGACAATTCAGGCGAGCATCAAACAATGCGCGAGCCGCGGAGGTCGCACCACGAGAGGTAAGACCGTGTGGCACGAGTGGGTTGCTCCCCTGGCAGAATAGGTGCATTTGAATGGCGATTATTCGACGGAACCCCTTGATTGTATGTGTGCTTTCGCTGACGCTTGTAGCGTGCAGTGATGACTCGATGGAGAACGACTCACCGGGCGATGAATGCCAATGTTCGTCGGATGAGGTTTGCGATGCCTCCGGGGCGTGCGTCCTCGAGGAAAATTGCGACGGCGACGCCGACGGTGACGGGACCCCGGACTGTGATGATGGCTGCCCGGAAGACAGTGAGAAAACCGTCCCAGGAGAATGCGGTTGCGGTGTCGCGGAGGAGGAGACAAGCGACGATGAGACCCCCAATTGTCTCCAGGGTGTCCCGGATCCTCAGGAGCTGACCGGCACGGTAGCGGAAGGTGAAACGATTACGATTACCGGTACGGCATTTGGCCAGGGACCAAACGTGATCGTGTTCGACAACTTCGAAGGCGGAAGCGATGGGGAAGAAATCGATCCCACGGCCCCCACCTTTGGAAGCTGGTACGACATCTCAGAGCATCCTCAGTACCTCGACTTGGGTGATGGCGCTCGCTCCGGGAAGCAGGTGGTTCTCGTAGCCGACAGCAGCCGGGCCCAGCAAGTGGTTGCCGGGCTCCCTGCTGAAGAAGGAGACGAGACGTTCCACGATGGTCTCAAAGCGTTTCAAGAGGTCTTTTTTCGCTACTCGGTGAAAGATCTGCAAAACTTTCCGGGATCCGGCGGGGGACCGGAGACATTCTCCGACGATTCATCCGCCAAGGATTCGTGGCTGATGTTGGGGTTCCAGGGCTACTCCGAAGAGGAGAACGATGGGCAAGGCAATGACCTCTCCATCCCTACTTGGACCAAATCGTTTGCGATCTCCGGCAACAATGCTCCAAAGTCCTATTGGTTCCCCCTGGACGAGATCTGGGATTTCGGCAACTGGACGGTCATGTCCTTCTACGCTCGCCTCGATTCGAACGATCCCCATGGCGACGTTGCTGCGAGTTACTTTCAATACTTCAGCGATCGGGGCTTCAAGCGGGATGAGATCGACGGTCCCCTTATCGCCGACGAGCCTGGCGGTGTTCCACCGTACTGGGACCGCATCAATATTCCTGGCTGGTACCGTCAAAGTGACAACTTCAGACGGGTGATGGATGACATGTATGTCGCCATTGGCCCCAATGCCCAGGCACGCATCGAGCTGGGGAACTCTTCGACTTATAGCACGTGCACGGAGTTCGCCCTGTTGACGCCGATCTCATGGACCCATAGCGAGATTCGAGCGACGGTCCGCAGCGGCGGATTCTCGGATCTCAGCTCTCTGTATCTCTACGTGTTCAACGGCGAGGGCAGAGTGAATCCCATCGGTATGGCCATCTGAATTCGCCCGGGAGTCCCTGAGACTCAGTCAATGGAGTCCGACACCTCGGTCTCGCTCCGCATGCCTCACCCACTGCTGCGGCGCTTGCGCCGTGCAGCCAATCTTGCCATCCACCGGTCCCCCGCCGCCTCAGGCAAGGGGACGCAGAACACAAACCGATGACCTCCAGGACTCCGTTCTTAGGCGTGACTCGGTGGAGAGCCTCTTCATCATGGACGAAGGCGGGCCCATCGGGACGCGAGCCGGGACCTCGCGGAGCACACCGAGCCCGTTGGTCGAATATCAGGGATTCTGCGCTAAAGCCGGGACCTCCCGGGACACATCTTCAGTGTCGCCAAGGTGGATTGCTCGTCGCCTCGCCACGCGTCACTTGGGGTAGAGGCTGTCCAAAGAGCTCCCGGTACGCCCCGCGGCCGCGCGCACTTCTGACATCTTGTGCCCGAGGATGCGGATCACGAGCGCCCCCATTCGGGGCGCGTCGCCACCCGCCCCACCGACCCTTCCGGGGGCTCATCCCCAAATGTTTTCCGACGGCCTCCAGGACGACAGCGGCCGCGTAACCATGCGCCGAACAGATCGTCTGCTTGTTCAAGCAGGCGCGCGCCATCGTCAAAACGGGCAAGAGCGGTGCCGGATCGTCGGCAATTCTTCTTCGAGGCTCGGGGAGGCTCGTCTGGGATGCCTCGGTCGATCCATCGACGGCTCTGCCACCACAGGCGACCGTCGCTGCGACCGAGAATAAGTGGACCGGCAGTTTTCGTGGCGCCGGGTGGATCAAGAAATGACCATGGAAGACGGCGCATCGAAGTATCTAGTGTCATCTCATGAACAGGATCGATCTCATCAATGGGCTTCCCGCGTGGTACGCCATTCTGGCGTTGTCTTCGTTCGTGGCGTTGACCGCATCTTGTTCCAGCGACGACGTAGATTCAACCGACAGCACTCCAATGGGATCGGCCAGCGGTGGTTCGGATGGCTCCAACTCAGGCACTGCTGGCCCTGCCGTCTCTTGCCCCTTCACCGACACCGACGGTTTGGCCACGCTGCAGGAAGGGATAGCCAGCGCTGCAAGCGCCGCAGATGCCACGTTTTTCCAGGAAGGTGCACTTCAGACTGTCGACGACCTGGTCTGCGCAGTCTTGGACGACCCTCCAGAGCCCATGCGCTTCAATCCTGGTACATTCGAATGCGCCCAGGCTTACCTTTGCGATGATCGATGCCGCATCTGGGTGATGAAATCCGAGGACGGTTCCTTCACCCTGGCGGGGGACAGCGAAACAGAATGCCCCAGCTATGCCGGATTTTTCTCATTGGAGAAAGTCGAGGCCATGTGTTCGCCAACCTGTGACACGAACGAGTATTGCAATGATGGTGTTTGCCAATGCACGGACGGTTGTCGGCAGGGAACCGTATGTTGTGGCGGCTCTCTCTGTGCCGGAGACTGTGTGGGCACCCCTTGCTGCACTTAGTCATTGATTTGATCATGGTGTGTGCCTCCGGCAATCCAATACCGGCCCGAAGCATGTTGAAGCACCTCAGCCGTTTTGGCTGTTGGCCACGCACCACCCAAGCCGCGCTCCACTTGGAGACCTTAGAGGAAACTGCTCAAAACGCAGCTTCGACATCAACATCACATGGTCGCAGTGCGCCGCACCGGACTGCACAAGCCCGACGTGGAAGAGCAACGTTTGTCAAGTACCGGCGGTGTGTAGCTGAGCCACCTATCAGTGGAAAACACATGACATTCCATTGGCAATGCATGATAGCAAGGTAATCGGAAACATTGTGACTTTCTCTTTTCTGCTGGGCACACGGAGAACACCGAAAGGCCATCTCCCGGGATTGCGGAACCAAGCACGGCAGGGAGAAATCCGGATGAGATCGCGGTTCTTCGAGGAGTCTGCAGGCAGGTCATCCTCAACGAGAGGGGGAAGCTTGGATGCCAAGGTTGTCCTGCATGTTGGAACACCCACCCAGTCGAAGTGACCGCCGTCGTCACAGGCAACTTTCTCGAGAGCGCTGGCGTCCAAGCACTGGTCGCGATGTATGAGTCCGGCTGGGACTATCGCTACTTCCTCTTGACCAAAGAGGACGACCATTGGCAGGTCAAGGGCAGTGTTGTTCTCTCATTGAGAGACGCCTTCGTTCGTCGAAGCGCGATGCGCTTCGTTGTAACCTCTGGGTCGATATTTCAAGGGGACACCGCCTTGCTCGTGACCTCTTTGCTGGACCTCATCGAGCAGAAAGGAAAGCCAACCTCTGGGCTCTTCAGCAGCAACCCTCCGCAGAGGCTCGAACGCTTGCTCGAACATTCCCTTCTCCCAAAGGCATTGCAGAGCCAAAGCAGCCAGGGCTTTGCTATCGGGATCCTTGCTCAGTCCTCGCAAATAGTGTGGAAGGGCACGCTCGGGAAAGCCGCTCTGGCAAAGCGCGTCGCCCAAGTAAACATGAGCCAAGGGCCAGTTGGGCGCGAGGCGCACAGCCCTTCGAGTCCGCTCGATCCTCGCATCACCGTACCCCCGCGCTCCCAACATCACGCCTAGATTGAGGTGAGCCTTGGCGCTCGCCGGTGCGCCAAGTGCCGTCGCGCGCCAAAAAAGGAGATCCTTTTGGTAGTGAATCGCATGAGACCTGGCTTGAAGCGCAGAAGTGACGACAACCACGGCGTAGACCCGTAACCATCGTTTCCTCCAGCGGGAGCTCAGCTCTGGTCCCAGTGAATAAAGGCCCGCACTCCTTTCAT
>CAYTRQ010000069.1:14449-17165 GCA_964440025.1 uncultured Polyangiaceae bacterium
CGCGGGTTGTTTCGGAACACGCCGAAAGGGATTCGATAGCGCACGAAAATACCTCCAACCACGAACGTCACACCAAATAGCGGAACATAAAGCAGCCTCTCGGCACGCACAGTCGGCAGCAGAACCAGCAAATTAAGAACCGGCAACGCGCAAAGTGGTACAGCTATCAACCCCAAACCAAGCAAACTCCCCCCCCGTTGGGTGACCCAAGGTCGGCGGCCCAGGAAAGCGATCAGGGGCGTGCCAACGAACAGGACCAAACCAAGCCACGCTCTGATCCCCCATCCAGAGGCCACTTCACGGGGGAGCGAGTAGTCAGCAGTAAGATGCCATGGGACGAGCATCTGCAAAACGCTATTGAAGTAGATGCGAAACGACGAAGCGAGTCTTTCCTTCGCCGAGGCGTCAACCAGTGGATTGTTATTGGCCTCAATGGGAAGCGGGGGCTGCCCCAAAAGGAAGTTCAGCCGGTCAAGCCAGCCGCTCGACAACGAGAACTGAGGTGGTTCCCCTTGCAAAAAGAGAGCTCTCCGGATCGCAACAAACGCAAGAATCGCGGCGCTGGCAGCCCCCACTACGAAAAGCCCCGAACGCCAGGCCTTGCGGGTGCCAGTTCGACGCGGCTCGATCGTCGCTGCCAGACCAATGAGTGGAACCGTAGCCAGCATGCTTTCCTTGGAAAGCATGCCCAAAAGAACCATAGCAAACACGCAGATTTCCCGCGGACCTGACGGAAGTCGCAGTAAAAACAGTGAAAGTGCAGCAAAAAGCCCCACCAGAAGGTCGGCCAAGCCCACAACGCTCGCCACGGCTTCCGTCACCACGCCAGATACGACAAAGAACAAACTTGATGCCACCGCCGCGGGGCGGTTATTCGTGAAGCGCTCGACAAATAGAACGAGGACAAAGGCCGTCAAGCCGTGAACCAACGGATTGAGCCACTGCAACGGAAACGGACTCCGCAAACCAAAGGCTGCAGCGGTCAGGCGCCACACCACGTTGGGAAAAGGTCGATACGAACCAATGCTGCGATCCCGCGGCAATCCCCAGAAATCCAGTCGGAAGGCATCGGAAATAGGGCCCTGTCCATGCAGGTACGAATTTGCCAAGACCGCTTCCTGCTCATCGAAAATGAAATCTGTTCCCGGTAGGCGCGAAAATAGCAGAAAGGAAATCCCCAGAAGTCCTGCCAAGAGGAGAACGTGACCGGGCTGCAACTGGTACTGGGACCGCACCGCCGAGCAGTGTAGCCTCCGCCGCATGGCGGCCGAGCTGTCGGGTCTCGAGATTTTGGAAACCATCAAGGAGGGACCAGTCTGTCACGAACTCAGGGCGCGTCAGATCCCCCTGGAAAGGCCCGTGCGAGTGCTTCAATTGGCCCCGGGGGTGCTGACGAAGTCACCGTTGGCAAGCTCCCTTCGACGTCAAGCCCAAACGCTGGCCCAACTCGACCACCCAGCCATCGTAAGGCTCTTCGATTTTCGCGATGAAAAGGACACTCTGCTTGCCATTGTCGAAGATGTCATCGACGAGAATCTGGCGCAGGTATGTCAGCGCCCTCTTTCTATCCCAGCGTGCTTATCTCTCGGCTTGTCACTGAGCCACGCTTTGAGTCATGCACACCAAAGAGGCATCATTCACGGTCGGCTTTCTCCCGAAGTCGTCCGCTTCGACGCCGAGGGGCACGTCAAGCTGGAAGGTTTCGGCTCTCACCTCTCCTCGGGAGAAGTCGAACCAATAGAAACAGAGAATCAGGGCGGCCTCGCACCAGAAACCACTATTGGCCAAAATCCCAGCCCCATGAGCGATCTTTTCGCTCTGGGCTCCGTTCTCTATGAAACACTGACCGGGCAGCCCCCTTTTGGGGATCCACGAGATCCCGGACATGCAGCGAGGGTGCGCAATGAACATCCGACGCCACTCGTCAAACTCCGCCCGGAAACGCCTCTGGCTGTCCGGCAACTCATCGAACGCTGTCTCTCCAAACTCGCAGCAGAACGCCCCAGCGACGCCGCCCAAATCACGGCAAGCCTTCATGCGGTTGCGATCCCGGGCTCCGATCATGCGTTGCACCAAGAGCTTGCCGATCGTGGCCTTATTGTCTTTCCAGGGACCGGCCCCGCGACTTCTGGCGAACCGACCCGAAAGCGCCGGTATCGGCCCGGTCGACTCGAGGCGGTCATTGGCGGATGCCTGATAGGGGCCCTTCTGAGCTACGGGGCAATTCACTGGCAAAAACGGCGCAGTCAGACACCGGCCCCTGACTTGTCTCTGTCGACAATCCAGCATCCCGAAGCGATGCTCCTCCGCGTCGTCGCCACACCGTGGGCTCACGTCATCGTCGACGGTCAACATCGAGAAACAACCCCCTTCGCGGAACCGCTGCGCCTTTCACCGGGTCGTCACATCGTCCGGCTCAAGCACCCCAGCGCCCCTGCGGAAGAGCGCGTCGTCGAAGGAAAGCCTGGGCAGGCGATCTTATTGGACGTCCGCATGGCCGTGCAGAAGCCCATTCAACCGGTCGCCGAGAAGACCCAAATCCCGGAAGACGACAGCCCCTAACTTAGCTAGTGCTGCGACCACATAAAAGTGGTCGGTAGGGAGACCACTTTTCTCTGGAAATCATTCATCTTCCTCCGGTCGGTCGCAGCACAAAAACCAGCAAAAAAGCCGAGGCAAAGACGTAGCCGAGCGCGGTTTCGAAGCCGACCTCACC
>CAYTRQ010000070.1:0-17043 GCA_964440025.1 uncultured Polyangiaceae bacterium
CACTTCTGGGAGTGCTTCGAAACCGCTCGAAACGTGAGTTGCCGAGGCACTAGCACTGTCGAAGCACCTGCGTAGTTTTTCTATGCGCGCTAGAGCGTCGATCGGTTTGCCACAAGAGCTCCTGAGAAACGCCCCGACCCTCTTGCGAGGGGACGTTTCTCGCCCGCTCTGCTTCCGCTTGCTGCACGAAATCGACCCTCTCGTTTCCCTTGGGTCCAGGCGACCGGTTAAACCGGTCGCCGCTCTAGGTTTGCTCTCCCCTTGGCCACCATGGTGGTCGCCAGGTCCAACCTCGCCCGGGCGCAAGAAGACGATGTATCGATACAGATGGAGGGAACGACTACCGCCAGGCAGCACACCCCGGATCTCCGACTCACGGCTGGCGTCAATGGCGCTCCGCTGGTGAACCACACAGGATTTCAAGGGACAGGTCACCCCTTCGGGTCAAAGACAATCATCAACCCCTCTTCGGCCAGTCGCGGGGCGATGTCGCTGGGGGGCGGAGGCTGGGTGCGGCATTTGGTCGACTGCCGCAAGCACCGCTCGATCGACCGTCGCGCGGTCCAAAGAGCGGGCCAGGGTATTGTAGGATCAGTCGTCTTCGATAGAGCTGCTGTAGCTGCCCAGGCCCTTCGAGCCCGTCAAAGCTCGTAGGGGGAGTGCACGACTTCGCCTGGTCCCTCGACGTACGGGGTTTGCTGATAGCCTAAACTCCGCACTCCTTGAGCCGCTTGATGGACGACATCGTGCAAGGTCGACTCTCGCAGCGTGGGATCGCTCAAATTCTCACACAGGGCGTAGGTGAACGCCCCGTGGGTGGCTGCCCCGACTCGGTGCTCGAACGCCAGTTCCGTCTCCTGGCACGCATACAAAAGCGCCGGCATGAAGGGACCTCGATGCCCACGTGCCGCTCGCTCCGCTTCGGAGACGCGCCCGCGGAGACTCCTCGCACCCCCGAAGAATCCCTTCGTGCGCACGGTGGCCAGCTTGCGCGCCCCGTGCCCCTCCTTGCCCTCGTTCAAAAGGCGACGCGCGCTCCATCGCCCAGCGGAAAAGCTCAGCAGTTGATGTCGGATGTCGTCCGGTGGTGAGAGCCCTCGCACCGTCGCGCCCCCGGCACGAGCCATGCCGCCAGAATGACAACAATCGAGCACCATGACGAATCCCGTTCCGTCATTCAGCTGACTGTAGAGATCGAAGAATTGGTCATCCAACAGCGCGGTGCTGCGATCGTACCAATCGAAATCGTGGGGAACCAAGCATTCATCTTGATGATCGACGGCCTCGAGGGCGTTGTACCCAGGCAGCTGAGCCCCGTGACCGCTGAAATAGAAAAAGCGTCGCTGGCCGGGTGATGCGCCATCGAGGAGCCAGTTCAGTTGGTCGCGGAGCGAAGCAGCAGTGGCCCCAGCATTGACGACAACACGGACCTCATCATCGTCGTAATCGAAGTGAGTCTGCAAGACTTGCCGCATCAGGTACGTATCATTGACGCAACCCTCGAGGTTCATTTCTCGATTCTTGTATTGGTTCACGCCGAGAAGGAGTGCCCTCTTTTCTCCCTTGCTCTTGCGACGGACGACGCTTGGAAAGCTGTCCATGCGGGTGGCGGGGGTGAGACGTCGCCTGAGCATCGGTCCGACGACGCGTCCCGCGACCGCAGCGTGCCCGAGGTAACTTGCGGCCGAGTGCTGCTCGAGCCAACTCCCTGAAACATCGCTGATCTCGGTTTGAACGAACCGATCATCGAGCAGCCGGATGGGCGCGGTAAAAACGGGGTCCTTCGGGTTGTGGACGTGATGCCAGGCCCTCACGTGGGGCATCTCGATGCGCCCTCCCCACACGTAACGCACCGACGGATGTCCAATTTGGCTACCAAAGGTCACCAGGCCAACGTAGGGCTTTTCGTCGCGCCCGACCGCGGCTCCCCTGGATGCCTTGTGGGTCAGGGTATCGTAAGCAACCAGAGAGCCGAGACTGTGAGCGGCGATCAACAGAGGACGCGTGGCCTCGATCGCTCCGACGACACGCTGACGGAGCCGCCGACGCAGGTCCTCGCTTTCGCCCCACTTGGCGACCATCCCGGGGAGCCACTCGACCCATTCGCCGAGTTCTTCCAGCGCCTTGCCCTCGATGGATCGAGAGAAGCCGTGATTCATCCAGCTGGAAAGAAACTGCAACGCGGCTTCCCCCAGAACTTCTGGCGTGAGCTCTTCCTTCTCGAACAAATCGTCCAGCCCCACGAACGCAAAGCGGGGCGCGCGCAGTCGTGCCGCGGCGAGCGATTCGGTCAATGCGCTGGCCCATTCCTCTCTCCAGTTACCGTCTCGGTGGTCTCCAATCCCGTGGATGCACAGGACGAGAGGAGACTCTTGTCTTGCTTTTTCGAATTCATCCAGGGGGATATTGGTGCGCACGGGGGGCGGCGCGATAAAAGGCTGCTGCCGAGAAACGAAACGGGCTGGCTCCGGGAGGCCAAAAACAGAACAAAGGTCCTTTGTGAGCCAGCGCGGCCCCGCACCGAAGCTCACCCTCGATCCGAGCCAGTTCCGCAGCTTCGGATATTCCAAGCGTGCATCGCGAGCGTTCGGGGGCGCGTATTGTCCCCAATGCAAACGCACGATCACGCCACGAGACCGGAGTCGGTCCACAATCGCTAGAGGGATCTTCTCTTGATTGCGCGTTCCCAATAGTCGGGGCACCTCGATGAAGCACCAGTCATGAACAGGAAAGAGACGGTCACCGACCCGCACCTGCTCGTAGGTCATGGCCATGTACTGCTTGCTGGAATGGACGAAGCGTACCCCGATGGGGCTTGTCGGCTTCGACTTAGGTCGCTGCTCACCCGCTTCCTTGATCCCTTCAAGCACACACTGCACGGCGTGCTTTGCCTGATACACCGGGACCGCCACTTCGAAGCTGTGAGCGGGGACGCCCGTGTTGCGCACCAGCACGTCGTCCCAGGGGCCGGTCTGCCCGTCCCAATCGAGCTGATGGTTGAGCGCGCCCGCGTACATGCACTGGCGCATGATGGCCGAGCGACTCAGCAATTTCCCCATCGTGCGGGTGCGTCCGGGTCGGTCCTGCAGCATCCTTACCGTGGCCGGAAGCGTTGGACGCGTCTTTTCGTTTTCTCCGACCGGGCTGAGCTTGCGTCGAATCAGAACGCACTCGTACTGACCACCGTGAGTGGGTTCGGGCATGACGAGGAGCTCCACGTGACGCCAATCTCCGGAGTTTACGCCCTGCAGGTCGGCGAAGTATTCGTCGAGCCCCTCCATCACCTCCTTGCGCTCGACCGACTGATGCAGCCAATAGGGCTCCATCACCTCGACCATGTAGGAGAGCACGACACCCAGGGTCCCCAGATTGACGACGGACGCGAAAAAATCGGCGCCGTCTTTGGGGATGGGGACGTAGTGTCCCCGTCCGTTCGGCAAGTCGACCTTGGGATACGAATGGGTTTCCTCATCAAACGAGAGAAACTCACGCATGCCGGGGCGCACGACGCGATAGACGTATCCGTCGAGTGCGAGGATGTCGATGGCCAGAACCTGATCACACATGGCCCCCAGTTCCGATCCCGAACCGTGCGTCCCCACGCTCAGCGGACCGGCGAGCGTCTGGTGGGTGAATGACCCCGTATTGACGAGAGAAAAGCCCTGCTGCTTGCTGCGGTCGGCAATGTCTTGCAGGGTTTCCCAGGCAAACATGCGCACGTAGCGTGTATCGTCGATTTCGACTTCCTCCAGCGGTACGTCGCTGGGGTTGGGCAAGCGCCAGTTGCTCAAGTCCACGAGCAGCGACCCCGGATCGGGACGCGCGACGTGGTTGTCCGAATGTCGCGCGCCGCACACACGAATGGGATTGTCCAAGCTCGCCAGGCGCTCTTTCAACGCGTCGAGATGCGGGACATCATCGAGAATCGCAGCGACCTGAACGCCTCCTTCACCAAGCCAGTTGAAATAGTGCTCCCGTGTCGCCCGCGCCAAGGGCGCCTCGTCCGCTGGCTCGAGTTCGTCCAAGGCAGTGACGATCTGCTGGAGGTTCTCTTCGTCGGAAAGAGCCTGCAGAAGATCGCCGTGACGGGCGTCGAAATCCTCGTCCTCATCATCCTCATCCTCCTCGAGCGCAAACACCGCCTCGGTGATGTACTTGTGAAGTTCCTCCTTACTCAGCATGATTCAACACCTCCCCTGGAGCGCGACCCCGTTCGGAGAGTCGACGCCCCATCCTTTCCTCCCTGTGCTCCCTCATGATCTGTGCTCCCTCATGATGGGAGCTGCACAGGTTGATGGATACCAGTTTTGGAGCTGGAGACTCAACCCTGCGTCCTTGCCTCGAGCCACAACCTTTTCCGGGGAGATAACAAATATCCAAGTGACTCGGCTGAGATTCCGGCTCCCTGTGAGGACGACGACGCTCCGCGGATGCTGGGTTATGAGCCCTCCCCCAACAGATCCAACCGGCTATCGCTGGCGGGCAAAATATCGATCACGAAGCGCGCAGCGCCGGCCTGAAGAATGCCAAATAGCAGTGGCCCTACCAGAGGTATGGCCAAAAGGGGCGCGCTGACGAGCCCCAGCCCCAAGATTTCTGCCGAGTAACGACGAACGATCGCTCTTTGGTCCGACCAGGGGATCCGAAGCCGGTCAAAATAGGGATCGAGCAGTTCCAGTCCGATGGTGCGCGCAGCGACGAACAACTGAAGGGCGGGCGCTAGCACGGGCCCCACGATCGGCACCAAGCTCAGCACGAAGCAGCCGACGCTCACCACGGCAAGTGTGCTCAATCGCCGCAGTGAGTTACTGATAGCGAGGAGGTTTCCGAAGCCTGGCATGCTGCGCACTCGTTCCGCTCGCTCGGGAGCCATCGATCGAAACCCTGCAAAGAATGGGACTTCGGAAAACACTGGGAAAAGGAGATTGCAGACGCTGATGGCGACGAGGGGCGCCAGAAGGAAAACAAGCGCCAATCCCGCGACGCGGGCAATCAGCAGTCCCGCTCGCACCCAGCCAGAGACCAGCGTGTCTGGCGTGGTGAGATGCAGCACGGCGTAAGCCCCAAGCAGGTTGAGGGCGATCGCGACCAAAACCAGCCCAAGCAACAGGAGGCGATAGGTTTTGGTAACGGTGGGATCGCTGCGCACCTTGGCCATGCCTTGGAGTTGGGCTTTGGCGCCCGTGCTGAGGCGAGAAAAATAGTTGGCGGGCATTGATTGCAGTTTTACTGAGGGCCTGGTGCTTCGAAAGGGCTGGCTCATCCGAAACGAGTCGAGACTGTGGTGTCAGTCCCGACCGAGCGCCTGCAGTTTTCGAGAGAGAGAAAAGTGCTCGACATTTCCCTTCGGTCCCGGGAGCCGACAAGGAGTGTCCTTCAGCGGTTCGAAGCCGTGTTCTGCAAGTTGCTGCAGAACGCCTTCGATCGCGGTCTGTCGTAGAGTCGCGTCGCGAATGACCCCCGCGCTTTTGCTGGCTTCCCAACGCCCGACCTCGAACTGGGGTTTGATCAACGCAAGCAAAAAGCCGCCCTCTTGGAGCAGTGCCGAGATGGCGGGAAGAAGCTTCGCGAGGCCGATGAAGGAAGCGTCGACGACCACCAGGTCGACCGCGCCATCGAGCTGCTCTTGGGTGACGTGGCGGGCATTGGTTCGTTCGAGGACGGTCACCCGCGCGTCGCGACGCAGTTTGTCTGCCAGTTGCCCATGGCCGACATCGATGGCGTAGACGTGATGAGCCTCGTGACAGAGGAGGCAATCGGTGAATCCCCCTGTCGAGGCTCCGATATCGGCGACGCGATATCCCGCTGGATTGAAGGAGAGATCGGCCAAGGCCGCTTCGAGCTTATCGCCTCCCCGGGAGACGTATTTCCGGGTTTCGCGGACGTGGAGCGGCGTGTCGACAGGGAGCTGCGCGCCTGCCTTGTTCACCCGCTGATCCTTGAAATAGACCTGTCCTGCCAGAATCAGAGCCTGCGCGCGGCTGCGGGATTCACAGAGGCCTTGGCTGACCAGGAGCTGATCGGCGCGTTGTTTTCTTGGGCGAGAAGGAGTTTTCACGAAATCGTAGCCCGCCGTCCTCGACCGCGCGGAATTCTCAATCAACGGAGTTTTCACGAGTTGTCGCCAGCGCTGCTCGACCGGGCGAATTGTCAATCCAAGGAAAACCAACGGTTGTCCCGTTGGATATCGAGGTGCAGGTGACTTTCGTGTGCTTGATTGTAGTTGGGAGTGAGGATGTGGTGAAAGAAGCCCTCTCGCCCCATCTTGCAGACGATGTCACGCAGCAGGACAGCTTGCTCGAGATCTTCTGCGGTCGCGTCGGGTCCCAAGTGGAGCTTGGCCTTGGGGCCACAGGGCGGCTCTCCGCGTCGACCATGAAAGTCCTCGGCGATGGTGAGTAAAGCGGGCTCTGTCATCTCCTTGGACTGTGCTCGGAAGGAGATGAGATCGATGGCCAAACCATAGGAGTGTTGGCTTTTTCTCGCACGTCGTCTCGCGAGCCGGGCATTGTGACGGTAAAAGCTGTCGATCCGTACCGATTCGACTCCCTGGTCCTTGAGGACGGGAGCGAGTTGCAAGAGGACCAGAGCGAGCCGGCAGTCGAGCCGCCCGTAGGAGAACTTGGGAGCCGGCACCTGAAACTCCACTCCGGCGATTGGCTTTGTGATGCGCAGGGGGTTGGCAATCCCGCTTGTGGGCCCCTGACGTTTGAACACGTCGTTCGAGTCCGCCTTCTTCAGCCGCGCTCGGCACTCTCTCGGAGAAAGATTGGCAGCCTCGTGGGCAGGCCCGTTGAGGCGCTCGGCGACGGGAGGAACAGGTTTTTGGAAGTCGCGAGGCTGCGAGGCCGACTGGGCAGCTTGGGTGATGAGATGCAGGGCGACGATGGCCGTCGTCCAGGACGGTGCGATGGAAAAAGGAAAAGGCGCGAGGGGGAGCACGAAAATCAGTTTCTCGGGGTGGGCGTTCCCGGCTCAAACCGTGGTTTCGTCGCTGCGGCCGATGAAGGAACGTGGCTGCCCGCCCCGTCCTTCCGCACCACGAGCGAGGTCAGGGAGCGAAAAAGTCTTCAAAGGGTTCCACGAGCTCGCTGGACGGTTCTTGCTTGTTGGCTCGCGCCCGGAGGATAAGCGGTTGAGGGCGGGAGTGTTGCTTCCGCAGATGAGCCAAGATTGTGCCGCTGAACGTTTCATTGCGGGTTGGTTTCGCGAACCCGAGGACATCTCAGCATTCGGAAACCTTTCGGGCAAGCCGTGAGCAGAGTGGCTTCTGGCCAGCCGAGCCACTGGCGCGCCAGCTTCTTGGGCGGCTCATGACGCTTCGAACGGTGGCGGGCCACTCAGGTATGATGGCTGCAACGGTCTCCTTTCGTGAGCTCGGGAGCAACTGTGACAGCGCCGGCCTCGGGAGCCGCTTCAGAGGGGCCAGGTTCGCCGGTGGGGAAAGGGGCCGCTCGATCCGCTCGCGGGATGATCCCGGAGTGGGCCAATGAGGCTGGCCTTGGCGCGCCTTCGGGAGGACCGCCGCTCGTGGGACACCCCTGGGTCGTGCTTGGTGCGGCGTCGCTTTCAGGGAGCGCTGCGCCGAGTGCGCCGCTGCCTGCGCTCGTCGTTTGTGGAGCGTGGCTTGCACTTTGGGCTCATCGATGGCTGCTGGCTTTTCTGGGGATCGCCCTCTTTTCTGTGACCGCGTTGCGTGTGAAAGCGGAGCTCTCCTCCTTCCAAAAGGAGTGGAGGCAGGTGGGCCTGAACCAAGGAGGGCCGCGTCGTTGCGCTCTTCGTGTCGTTGTGGAGGACTCACCGATAGCTCGCACGGCGCTTTCTCCGAGCTCTGGGCTCCATCTTTCGTTCACCGGGCGTGTGCTCCATGGCGATTGTGAAGGAAACGAGCTCGAAGCGGGGCTGCTGGTTCGGCTGACGGGACCTTCGGCGGAGGTCGCGCGGGGAGACCGGCTGGATTTGATCGCGCAGCTTGCCCCCGTGCGACTGTTTCGCAACGCGGCCCTACCGAGCCCTCTGCCGCTGGCGGCGCGCCGTGGTGCTGTGCTTTCGGGTCGTCTCCTCTTTGCTGAAATGGCGCAGCGCGGTCGATCGGTGGCGAGCCATGTCGATCGGGCCCGCAACCATGTCAGAGAGCGAATTCTGCGCACCTATCGGCCCCGCGCAGCGGGCCTGGGGCGAGCCCTCGTGCTGGGAGAAAATGATCTCGACGAGCAGGAACTCGCCGCGTTTCGCGACAGCGGATTGCTGCATCTGCTTGCGGTCAGCGGAACGCATCTGGTCATTGCGGTTCTTGCGATTGTTCAGGGCCTGCGAGCGCTCTTGGTCCGCATCGGGCCGTTGAGTCGGCGTTACGACGTGGCTCGTTGGTCGGGGGCATTGGGTGCGGGACTGAGCTTGCTCTACGCGGATTTTTCTGGGGGCAGTGGTTCGGCATGGCGAGCGGCCTTCATGCTTTGCCTGGTGCTTGGAGCTCGGGGCCTGGGACGAAAAGTGGGTGGGGCTGGCGCTCTGGGAGGGTCGTTGATCGCTGGCTGCCTGATCGATCCTCTGCTTGGTCAGGATCTCTCGTTCCTTCTGTCTGCATTGGCGACCGCAGGGCTGATTGGTTTGGGTCAACCGCTGGGGCGTCTGCTGGAGCGCGGCCCCCTCCGCCGGGCCCCCTGGCGACAGCTGATGCTTTGCATTGTGGCAACGGTCAGCTCCACGCTTTTTTGCGCTCCAGCGCTAGCGCTCATTGCCGACCAGATGACGGTCGCGGCCCTATGGGCCAACGTGATCGCTGGGCCGCTTGGGGAGCTGATGGCGCTACCAGCGTGCCTTCTGCATGCGGTGGTCGCTCCTTGGCCGGCGCTCGAACGAGGCCTGGCGCAGATTGGCTCAGGCTCCCTCCTGCTCGTGCGACGCATCGCGCTCTGGAGTGCGGCGCAGACGGAGGCGCAGTTCGGCGTGGGACTTCCGGGGCCCTGGCTCCTCGTCAGGATGGCACTTACCGTCGTAGGGGCAGCTTGGGCAACGAGGGGGGTGCGGGCAGCGGCGGCTGCGCTCGGGGGAGGTCTGGTGGTTCTTTGGGGGTGGGGATTGGCCGATGATGTGTCGCGGCAGCGCCCGGAGGAGAATAACGGCGTCTCTCGGCTGACGGTGACGGCGTTGGATGTTGGTCAAGGAGACGCCATGGCTGTCGACCTGCCCGACGGTCGGTTGGCGATTGTTGACGGCGGTGGGTTTGCCATGGGGCTCCCGGATACGGCGCGAAGGGTTCTTTTGCCCTACCTGCGCTCTCGAAGTCGCGAGCGAGTCGATCTCATGGTCGTCAGCCATGCTCACCCGGATCACATCGAGGGTCTACAAGGGGTGATGGAAGAAGTGCCGGTCACGGAGCTGTGGCACCCCGAACATCGGGTCAAAACGCCTAGCCTCCAGAGGCTGATCGCGAGGGCCGAAAAACACGGAACGACGGTTCGAGGCCCCGATCAGCTTTGTCCCTCGCGAGCAGGTCGAGCGGTCTCCTCCTTTGGTGGGGCTCGTATCGAAGTTCTGCTGCCTTGCCATCTTGGTGGGAGGCGGGCTTTTGGATCAGAAGGTCCCCTTTCGGAGCCTTGGGGGCTCAATGACGGGTCCCTGGTGCTCCGGATCCGCTATGGGCAACGCGCCTTTCTCCTCACGGGTGACATCGAGGCGCGGGGTGAAGAGCGGCTCATGGATCTCTACGTAGACCGATTGAGCGCGGACGTCCTCAAGGTGGCGCACCATGGCAGTGACACCTCGACCGGTCCTGAAATCCTCCAAGCAGTGAATCCTTCCCTCGCGCTGATTTCTTCGGGGGTGAGAAATCGTTTCGAGCATCCCCGCCCTGCGACGTTGCGGCGCCTCCACCGAGCCCAGGTCCAGGTGCTTCGCACCGATCAACTCGGCTCCGTCAGCGTCACAACCGATGGGAAGAGCCTTATCGTGCGCTGCGCCGCCAAGATGCCTGCGGTTGGCACTTGGAAGAAGGCGCGTGCGGTGCGTTGAGCTGTCGTGCGCTGCGCCGCCAAGATGCCTGCGGTTGGCACTTGGCAGAAGGCGCGTGCGGTGCGTTGAGCTGTCGTGCGCCGCGCCGCCAAGATGCCTGCGGTTGGCACTTGGAAGAAGGCGCGTGCGGTACGTTGAGCTGTCGTGCGCTGCGCCAACTCGTCAAACGTTCGTGCGCTGTGCCGCTCGGGGAAAAGTCCATGGTGCATCTGCCCGAGGTGCTTTCGATGATGGAACGAAAGTCGCGTTCCCTTGGAGTTTTTCAGGCGATCCGATCGCCCAGTGCCGCTCAAAGCTGGTAGAGTCGGCCCATGAGTCGACTCACGCCACGGCCGGCCAGTTATGCCGGAACGTACCTCGTCGCGCCGCAGCGGTTGCGAGATGCGTTCCCAAGAGAAGCAGGGACGCTTCCAACAAACCGACACAGAAGACTCCGCCGGCACGTGCGTCAACGGGCTGCGGGGAAGCGCCGATGGGATCCTCTGGGGTGATGAGATGAGTTCTCAGGTGGAAGAGCTCATCAGTGCAGAGCGGATCCAACAGCGCGTGAGGGAGATCGGCGCTCAAATCCGCGGCGAGCTCGGTGATGGCGAAATTGTTCTCCTCTGCGTTCTCAAAGGGAGCTTTGTGTTTACGGCGGATCTGGCTCGGATTCTGCCTGGGCCCGTTGCTATCGAATTCTTGGGTGTGGCGAGCTATGGCGACGGGGCCAAGTCGAGCGGCGCTGTGAAGATCACTCACGATCTCACGGCACCCATAGAAAACCGTGACGTGGTGCTGGTGGAAGATATCGTCGACACAGGACTCACTCTTGCCTATTTGATGCGTATCCTCGCAGCGCGGCGTCCTCGTTCGCTCAAGATTGCCGCCCTGCTCGAGAAGCCTGCGGGCAATTCGCCGGTTCGCGCCGACTACACCGGGTTCGAGGTGGGGAATCACTTCGTTGTCGGCTACGGAATGGACTGGGCGGGGCGTTTTCGAAATCTTCCCTACGTGGGAGCCGTTCGAACCGATTCCACTGAGGAGTGAAGGCACCGCTCCAGGAACGACCAGTCCTGGGCCCTGTTTGGAATCGATGAACCGGCCGGCTTTCTTCGTCGATTCGCCCCGTCATCTCTCGGTCGGCGATTTCCGACAGCGACGGCTTTTGTAGCGCATGTCGTTTGAAGGCATATGATGTCGTTTTATAGCACTCAGTGCGCTTGAGCAGCATTTGCTGTCGTTGCGGGAGTTTCCTGTCGAGCAGCATGGGGCTTTGCACGACCCACGAGCTTGGGCAGCGTGATCGTTTCGCCTGGTCGCAGAGACCGTAGCGGGCAGCGCGACCGTCTTCAGCCTTTTCGCCTGGACGCAGAGATGCGAGCAAGTCGCTCGCCGATAGCTTGTTCCAGCCCATGAGTCGTGGGTTTGTAAATCCGTGTGCCAACCAGTTTATCGGGGAGATAGGTTTCTCCGGGAACGAAGCCTTCCTCGTAGTCATGAGCATATTGATATCCTTTTCCGTAACCCTCCTGCTTCATGAGATGGGTTGCCGCATTGCGCAATTTGTGAGGAACCGGCAGCGAACCGTGCTCGGCCACGAGATCCTTGGCTTTGTGCCAGGCCTTTCCCACGGCACCGGACTTGGGGCAGCTCGCCAGATAGAGGCAAGCGTGGCTGATTGGATAGTATCCTTCGGGCATGCCCATGCGGCGAAAGGCCTGATCGGCCGAAACGGCCACTGAAAGGGCTCGAGGATCGGCGTTGCCCACATCTTCGCTTGCGAAGATGAGCAGCCGTCGCAAGATGAAGAGCGGATCTTCACCCGCCTCCAACATACGCAGGAGCCAATAGACGGCGGCGTCTGGATCACTGCCCCGCATGCTTTTGATGAACGCACTGATGACGTTGTAGTGCTCTTCTCCACTCTTGTCGTAAAGGAGTGGCTCCTCGGTGACCAGATCGCCGAGCACTTCTTTGGTGATCTGCAGAGAGCCTTCTCGGGCGGTCGATGACGCTTCTTGGGAACTTTCCGCCCGAGCGTTGGCGTCCGTTTCGTTCTGAGAGCTCAGAACCAGAGCAACCGTTTCAAGCAGACCCAATGCCCGCCGCGCGTCACCTTCCGCGGTCCGAGCGATATGCCGGAGGGCGTCCGGCGTGGCGGTGAGATCCAACTCGCCAAGGCCTCGCTCCGAGTCGCTGAGGGCGCGTTCGAGAAGAGGCAGAAGAGCCTCGGGTTCGAGTGCCTTGAGCGAGAGCACCTTGGTTCTCGACAGCACGGCGGCGTTGACCGAAAAAGAGGGGTTTTCTGTGGTTGCTCCGATCAGCGTCACGGTTCCGCGCTCGACGTGCGGCAAGAAGGCGTCCTGTTGGGCGCGGTTGAAGCGGTGGATTTCGTCGACGAAAAGAACGGTCCCCAGGCCCTTGTAGCGTCGATTTTCATCGGCTTCCTTGAGGATGGCTCGAAGTTCCGGCACCCCCCCGAGCACCGCAGAAAAAGGGATGAAGCGCCGACGTGTGACTTGAGCGATCACTTGGGCGAGTGTGGTTTTTCCCACGCCCGGTGGCCCCCAAAAGATGAGGCTGGGAAATTGATCGCTCATGATCGCGCGCCTGAGCCAGCGTCCAGGACCGAGCAGGTGAGATTGACCGATGATCTCATCGAGCGTCGTGGGACGCATGCGATCGGCCAAGGGCGCGCGGGCGTTCGAGAAGCCTTGACCTCGCGCCATCGCGTGTTCGAGCAGGGTTTCTGAGGAGTTAGCCATGACGAGGTCCGAAGATGGCCGTTCCGAGGCGCACCCAGGTGGCGCCGCATTCGATGGCGGTTTCGCAGTCGCCGCTCATCCCCATGCTCAGTTCAGGGAGTCGCTTGGCGCCGCCGTGTTCCTCGCGGAGCGAGCGAAGTCTTTCGAAGAAGGGACGGGCCTCGTCCGG
The DNA here is from genome assembly GCA_964440025.1 of uncultured Polyangiaceae bacterium. Classification (GTDB taxonomy): domain Bacteria; phylum Myxococcota_A; class Polyangia; order Polyangiales; family Polyangiaceae; genus NIC37A-2. The sequence continues at coordinate 12,931 of CAYTRQ010000070.1, forward strand.
GGTTTGAGTGAGTGGGGGCAAAGTCATCAACCCCAGCAGGCGGAGGTGTTGGGATTCTTCGACCGCGCTCATGAGCTCGGGCAACTGTTCTGGGGAGCCGCCACTTTTCTGTGTTTCCGCGCCGACATTCACCTCGATGAGAACTCCCAGCTCTGCACCACCGCCATGAGTGACCATCCGTTTTTCGAGTTCATGAACGAGTCGCTGACTGTCCACTGAGTGGATTGTGGTGACTAGGGGGGCGACGGAGCGAGCCTTGTTCGTTTGGAGGTGGCCGATCATGTGCCAGCGCAAGTCTTTCAAATCGGCGAGTTGCTCGGCTTTCTGCACCAGCTCCTGGACGTAATTTTCTCCAAAGTCCCGTTGTCCGGCGAGATAGGCTCGTCGGATCTTTTCGGCAGATTGGGTCTTGGAGACGGCGAGAAGACGCACGCTTCGAGGATCCCGACCCGCGGCGACCGCCGCTTGTTCGATGCGAGCTTTTTGCCGTTGGAGCCTTTCTTCTACAGTTCCATCAGTCATGGCCAAGCCCTGTCGATCCGTTTCTATCCGAAGTCACGAGCTCGGCTGCGGTAGGCTTGATGATAGACAGCCGCCGTTTTTCCGGCCATTTGCTCGAGGGAAAATTCCGCTGCGCGCCTGAGGCCGCTGCGACGCAGTTGGCTCGACTGTTGGGGATGCTCGGAGAGCAGAATCATGGCGTCCGCCATAGCACCAATATCCTCGGGATCGACAGCGAGCGCGGCCTCGCCGGCGACCTCGGGCAGACTCGGGCATGTCGACGTCACCACCGGACAACCGCACGCCATGGCTTCGACCAGAGGAAACCCAAATCCTTTCCGTTTCGGGACAAACACCAATCCGATGGCGCCGCGGTAGAGGGCCGCAAGGTCCGCGTCGCTCACGCCTCCCAGGAGCCGTACGGCAGGGTCCACGCCGGCCTGGCGAGCCCGGTGGATGAGAGCTTGGCGATCCGTGGCGCTCGGTTCTCCGGCCCAAACCAGGGCGATGTCTCTGCGTCCCGTGAGCTCTCGAGTGCGAGAAAACGCCCGAAGGATGCCATCGGAATTCCGTCGAGTGTCGAGGTGCCCGACGCACAGGAAATAGGTTTGCTCATGAGCGCCGAGAGCAGCTCGTCGCGAGGCATCATCGGGTTTCCGTTCCGGGTTCCAGAGGCGAGAATCGATCCCGCCATAAACGACGGAGATCTTACTGTGCGGGACGTCGAGCCGGGTGATCAGCTCTTGAGCAGTGGCGCGACTCATTGCGATGACTCTTTCGGCTCGATGAAAGTGGCGGCGATCGATGCGCACCCTCCCTGGAGTTCCATGCCAGTCTGGGGCAGAAGCGCGAGAATCGAGATGGCGGCAGGTGACGACTCTCGGGTGGGAAAGAGCGATCCGTGGACTTCCCTCAGGGGTGAGTGAGTGAATGAGTTGAGCGCCACAGTGGTTGGCCGCTTTTTCGAGCGCTTTCTGCCTTCTTCTGCCCAAAGTGGTGAAAAACCCGCGTCGTCTGGCCCATTCGAGTTGCTCCAGAGACTCGGGGATGTCTTTGGTCACCTGAGGCCTCCGCCAAAACGGGAGATCGACGAGTGAAAGCAAGGACAAATCGTGTTGATCTGCACTTTCGCGCAGACTCAGCGCCAGTTGCTGAGCATAACGGCGGACTCCCCAAGAGGTCGAAGGATGATTGAGCGGAGAAAGATCGAGAAGAACCGAAAGGCTCACTGCCCAGCCTGCGGTTGAAGAAGGATTGTGGCTTTCCACCGTTTCTGGGAATCGCCACGAGACAGCCGGATTTCGCCGGACAGCCCATCGCTGGTTCGCTCGGCAAGGAGAACGCCGCGTCGATTGGGTCCAAGGATCCGAACGCGCAGGGTCTCCTCGTCGAGGACGCCTCGTAGCTCAAGCTCACCCAGACGTCCTTGCGCCACCCGATTCGCGGAAATCGTCACCCGAAGCGGGAGGGAGCGGGGGCTTTGATTCGGCAGGGCAACATCAATGGGTTTGCCCTTTCGTTCCAGCGCATCGACCTGGGTAGGGGGAATCACAGGGATCAGCTGGGGCTGTGCATGCCAGGTGCGTTGAAACCAGGGAGGAGGGGGCTCAGGGGGAGGCTCGGGCGGAGCTTGGGGCTGACTGGGTGAGGGCGTTTGACTGGGTTTCTGCTTTTGCTTGTTCTCCTCTTGGCAGCCGAGGGCAACAAGCCCGGCCAAGACGAGGACTCCTGCAGTGGGAGCTGGAAGACGGCAAACACGAAAGTCCAAGGCCCGGTCCATAGTGAGATTCGCGTGCGCCGGAAACAAGTCCGAACGCCAGTTGCTCGGTGAGGTGCTCAGGAAGCGAGCCTCCACCCGGAATGCCAGTTGCTCGGTAGGGTGCTTGAGGTGTAGCTTGGAAGCCTCATGCATCGTGTTTTGGCCTCTTCAGCTCTGATCGCCAGCGCTCTGTCCACCTCCGTGGCGCTTTCCCAGGAGACCGGCCCCCCAAGTGAGGATCAGCCCGTCGGCCAGGAGGCCGGTGCGCATTCAAGTGAGGATCAGCCCGTCGGCCAGGAGGCCAGGGCGGTTTCGAAGGATGAGAAGTCGGCCGATGTTCCCGTCGATCCGGAGGGCGTGGTCGGGCTCGCTCCGGAGAGGGCTCTCATTCGAGAAGGCGACATCGCGTTCATCGCCAAGGATTTCAAAGGCGCCCAGGCAGCCTATCAATCAGCAATCAAGCGGGCTCCTCGAAAGCCGCAAGCCCACCTCCGGATGGCCCAGCTCCATCTTCATCAGGGGGATCTCTCGGCGGCGGAAGAGGTGCTTGTGACGGTCAAGCACCTGGCCAGTGGGCAGAGCCGAGCGCAAGCACAGACCCGTCTTCTGCTAGCGATGCTGCGCGAGCGACAGGAGCTCTATCAGCAGGCGAGCCAAGGATGGAAGGATTATGCGGCTCTCGCTCCACCCGGGGAGCCCGGTGCCACGGCGCCAAGTCCTTCGCAGGCTGATTCTTCGAAGGAGGGGTCTTTAGAGAGTCGCGCCCAGCAGGGTGACGTCTCCGCATCATCCGCGCCACGGGAAGGAACTGGCTCCCAGGCTGGCTCTCTGCACGACGCTGCTTCGAAAGGTCGCGGCTCGGCCGATGACCCTGCCGATGGCGCGACGAGCTCGGAAAAAGCCGAACCGGACTCGAGGGAGTCCAAGGAGGCGCCATCCGGCTCGAAAGAAGCGGAGGCGAAGTCCGCGCTCACCGAGGATGGCGTGCGTATTTTTACGGGCACTGCCGCGGCGCGGCAGCGCGCCATCGATGCTCAGAGAAAGGCCATTGCGGATGCAGCGCCGGTCAAGAAGCGGATGGACGAGCGGTTGGAGGAAATCGACAAAAAGCGCCAGGGTGACGCGAAGTAATCGCCGGCGGCACTTGTTGGGGCGCTCGCGGGACGATCACGTCTCCCCCTCGCCGGCTTCGCAAGCGGCAAGGGCATCCTGGGCCACGGAAAAGGAAAACCCCTGGCGAGCGAGAGCACCGAGGGCTTTGTTTCGCTGCCGGGGATCGGTGAGATCGTAGCGGCTCGAGAGCCGTTTTTTCCGAGCGAACGCTTGCGCGGCAGTGGAGTCGTCGAGTTCATCTTCCTCGAGCGCGAGCAGCGCCTCGTCGATGATGGTCGGTTCGATGCCGCGCTGGTGGAGCTTTTGTCGGATCTTCAGGGCTGAAGCGCCGCGCTGGCGCGCTGCTTGCGCGAATCCTCGAGCAAACCGATTGTCGTCGAGCAATTTCGACTCGACAAAGCGCTCGAGCAAGGCGTCGATGCGCTTGCGAACCGATGAGGCATCGCTTTCATCGCCGTAGCGCTCGATTCTGCGAAGCAGAACGCGCCGGAGCTGGCGCACGCTCGCGTCGTAGCGATTGAGGTAACTGAGAGCAGCTTCACTCAGCGCTGCTTCGGTCAGCTTCTCGGGATCGGGCCCGGCGCTTTGCTTCGAGTGCTTGCCCCTTCGCGCGCTCCGCTTGGAGCGACGTGATGTTGGTTGGTGACGATCCTCCACCGCTTCGACGTACGGTCTTGAAGCGCTCAGCCCGCGCCGCTCTTTTTGAGCTCGGTGAGCACGAGCTTGCTCACGGCCTTGAG
>CAYTRQ010000071.1:0-17043 GCA_964440025.1 uncultured Polyangiaceae bacterium
CGCAGCCCAAACCCTAACTTGGGGGCTCAAACCCTCCGACCCACCCCTTGCCCCTCGAGCTCTTTCACACTGTGTAAAAAATGGGGGCCAAAAATTTGGCCCCCCACGTCGATGGCGAACATGCCATCTACGCAACGCCTACAGCACAGGTAGATCAAGGGGCCATCAGGTGGGAAGCGGTCCGCTCTTGGCGCTGCGCACCTCCGCAACCCAGTTGGAGGCAGTCCTACCTTGACGGACATTCTCGCTCTCATTCGTAGACAAAGGAGCTTGTATCATGGCCTTCCACAATCCAGCACCTCAGCTACGTCCGCAAGCGGCGTTCCTCCTATTCACAATTATCTCCCTAGGTTGTTCCGGCGATCCCAATGGCACTGGAGAAAACAAGCCCCTGTCGACAGGAGGCTCGACAACCTCCTCGGGGGGCTCGGCGAGCGGGGGCCGTAGTGCGGGAGGTGGGAGCAACCCAGGAGAAAGTGGCGGAAGGAGCACTGGTGGGGTTGGAGTCGGTGGATCGGCGCAGGGAGGCACAAGCTCCGCTGGCATGAGCTCCGGTGGCGCAAACAGCGCGGGAGGTGGGACCTCAGGAGAGACCGGCGGCAGCACGGGCTCCGGCGGCAACGCGGGAACTGGTGGCGACGGAGGCTCCGGAGGCAGCCAAGGCATCTTCACACCCAGCACCGGTCCAGAGCGTTCCATGGGCTACCTCGGCTGCTCGATGTCAGTCAACGTCGCTGAAGGCTACGAGGCGCTCGGTGGGGAAAGGCTCTGGCCCCCCCTGGGAGCGTACAATGGGCAGGTCGTTCAGAACTGGGCCGACAACAATGACCCAGTATGGGGCGCATTCGAAGACGCAGTCGACCAATACGGCACCCCACAGGATGTTTGGGTGATGCTGTGCATCTTCTCCAACATGGTGACGGTAGAAGAGGCCGAACAAATCGTAGCCAACGTTCGCTCCCGTGTCTCGGGTGCCAATATCTACATCACTGGTCAGCCCCTCTACGACGATCCAAACAGCTGCTTCCTCGCTGGGGATGGAGGGCCCGACAAGACAGACCGTATCGCGAGGGAAACGGCCGCGGACACGAGTCTCGACCTCATCTACCCGGGGGCCCTGGGACCACTGGCATCGAGTGCGAGTTCGGACGGATGCCACACCAACGAGCAGGGAAGCCTCAAACTCGGCGAGCAGTTCATCGACTGGTTCGGCGAGTGAACCATGAGTCGTTGGAAATTCGCATCGTGAAGAATCCCGAATACAGCCCAACTGCTCTCGCGAATTCTTCATGCAGTTTTAGATGGAGAATCCAATGCCACTCATTTGTCGCGCGTTGCACGACTTTGACCCTCTTCGTCACTGACAGAGCCTCCCGGGGTTGTTCTTGGCCTCGTGCTCACGGGGAAAGCCAAATTCTGCACTCCTGGAAGGGCTTTCGGCAGCTACACGTCCTTGGCCCTTTTCCTGGCTTTCGCGCGCTCCACGTCAGTCGAGCGCGGTAGTGAGCGAGCGCTCCGCTCCTGAGAAAGCCCGCGAAGCGACCGGAGGGCCCCTCCTCGACCGCCTTGCTGAAGCCTGTAGCATGCCAGGTAAAACGGCGGCGGGATCGTTCCGTTTTAGGGGGACAGAATTTGGCGGGCATCGCACAGCGCACAGCGCACGAATACGACATTTCTCTCGAGAGATCCTCGGAGACCATACGAACTTGCCGTGTGCTCTGCATCTTTTGCATGGTCTATGTTCACGTGCACCTGTTCGAGCACGCGGCCTTTCAAAACACTCCCTACTTCCTCGTCACTCGTAGCCTATTCGTCGAACTATTTGGACGCTCCAGCGTTCCGCTATTATCGGTGATCTCGGGGGCCCTCATGGTGGGCGTAATTCGACGCCGGCCATTGACGAAGGTGCTACGGGGGCGGGCTCGGACTCTGCTATTGCCACTCGCCACCTGGAACCTCATCGGAATCGCTGCGTCCGTCGCAGTAGGGCACGAGCTGCACGTCGACTACTTGAACGCTCTCATCGCGCTCAAAGGCAAAGCGTTCCTTGAACCCCTGACATTTCTAAGAGATATATTTGTTGTCTCGACTGTCACTCCAGTCGTCATTCATCTATCTCGAAGGTTCCCCTGGCTGCTTTTGATGGGGACAGTTGCACTTACTCACTCCATCGAGTTGAGTCCGATAGTACTCAGAAATCAAATTCTTCTTTACTATGTAGTAGGGGTCTATGTGGGAGTCTACCGCGTAGAAGATCGAGTAAAGCCCCGCTCGTTGGCCATTTTTGCAGGAATTTCCATAGGATTTCTGAGCGCTCTCGCGATTGCTCTACCGTTCGCACCCGGGCTCTCGGAGTTGTATCACGCACAACTATTCGAAAACCTCATTCGACGCCCCATCTGCGCGCTGTCTTTCTGGTTTGCCGCCACCAGTATTTCCCGTGTGAATCCCCTGCGGCGACTCATCCACGAGTACCTTGAGCCGGCCATCTTTCTCATGTTCCTGAGCCATATCTTGGTCATCCAAGTGCTGGGAAGCGCATACGCTCGTTGGGGACCGAAAGGCGCGCTTTCCTACTACTTGGCTTGGCTCATCCTCCCCCCCCTCTGTCTGGCGACTTCCGTTGCCATCCGGCGCATCCTCGATCACCTGCCTTCTGTCTTGTCTCTGCTTCTCGTAGGTCGGCCTCCTCTCCGATTCGGGACACGTCCGCCACCTGCGCCCCAGCCCCAACCTGGGCACCAATCCAACAAAGGCCTACGGCTCCGGAAACCTGCCCCCGAATGATGAGCTGTTCCACCCGGACCGAACAATCGGGTCCGGGGGAGAGCGCTCATCAGGCGCGTCGGCTGAGGGCCTGAGAGGTCACCCGGTCGGCACCCCTCGCGTGCCACTTCGTCAGAATAGGGTGATGTCGGCCCTCCAAGGGATCGGGACCGCCGCCTTCGTCGATCACCAGCACCGGATCGAGCCGAAGCGGCTCGATCTCCTGGATGCGCTATCATCAAGAGCTGGGGCCGGATCCTGAGGCTCCATGGATTCGGCCGCACGACTCTTCTACGGTTTCCTTCATGAGGTGGGAGCAACTACGGTGTCTTTGCGCAATGGCCTGGGCGGTCCTGTTGATCTGCTGCGGCGGCAAGGTGACGGACGACGAGCGAGGCGGAGGCCTGGGTTCGAAGGTCAACGGCGTTGGTGGGCAGCTTGAAGGCAAAGGCACCAGCAAGTCGATGGACGACGGCACCTCGCTGTCCGCAAGGGGACCGTTCTCAAAACAGGGCGATGCTTCCGGGAGTGGAGGACGCCCGAGCGGCGGCGGTGGCCGCGGGAAGCCCCGCGGCGGAGGTTCCCGTGCTGCGACGACGGAGGGCAACGCGGACGCCGTTGGCGGCGCGGGTGGCGGTGGCAGTGCGGACGCTCTTGGAAGAGGCGGCGGGACTGGCGCAAGGGTTCCGACTGGCGCTGGCGGGGCGATCAGCCGTGATGGTGGCGCAGTCGGCGATGGCGACGCTCCGCCGGAAGACCCACTCCCCTCGCTCGAAGCGGGGATGGTCTTCGAGTTTCACGCGGCGCCGCTGGGCGAAGGCGAGTTTGCCGCCTGTCAGGGGGAGTGCGGCCCCCTGACGTTGCGCATCGAGTCCGTCGGGGAGGATCGGCTCGAGCTGTTTTGGGGCAGCGTGGGAGCAGCGCAACGGACGGTCGCAGTCAAGCTTGCCACCGGATGGGAAGTGGACGCCGGAATCCCCTTCGCCACCCAGAAGGGAGTTCCTCCCTCAGCGACGAGCATCTACTTCAACGGTGCCCGCCTAGTGCCGCGGCTGGGAGACGATGGCAACCTCGAGCTCGAATTGTCCGGCAACGTCATTTCCTACTGGAAGGATGTGGGAAAAGGCAGCAGCGCTCCCCAGACGGTCATCGGCACTCAGCAAGAGCGCGCGCCAACTGCCTATGTCCCCTCGGCGCCGCATTGGGTCACCACTGTCTTGCGCATCCCCATCGACAAACCCCTTGTTTCCTCTGCGACGGCGCACCTCCGGTCCTCCGACGGACACCTCATTAGCCTCACACCCCGAACTGAGGAGGGCCTGGTGGTCGAATTTTCGACATCCCAAGTCCTCCCATTCGGCACCTACACGCTTGAAATCGCTGAAGAGGACTTTCTGGGCGTCGGCACACCGCCCGAAGATGAAGTCGTGACCATTGCCGACTTTGGGGCGCTGTCGGACGGGACGTTCGAATCGACGGCCAGTCAGGGAGTGCTGGGGGGCGACGTCATCGACTTTCGGCTCGATGAAGATGACCCGTTTGCGAATGTTCTCGGCGCAGCTCCCCAGCAGCAGGTGTTGCTGCGCCTGCCCGCCCAGCCCAGCGTGACGAAGCTGGTATTCGAAGCCCGACTTTTCACACCCTGCTCACCCTTCACCTTCGACGAGCAGCGGACGACCTTCGATGTCTTCATTGTCGGTGAGGACCAGGGGCTCATCGAGGGCTACCAGTTCGTGGTTCCGAGCGATCACGTCGAGGGCGTCGTTGGAAACGCGTCTGTGCGAGTGAGCCCAGAGTCGAGCCTCGTCGAAATCCCCCTTGGAACGGCACCATCAGGGGATGTGCTGTTGGATTTCAGCGGATACACCTACGGCAAGTTTGGCTGTGATTCCACGGGAATCCTCTTGGACAATGTGCGTTTGGAATGAGTGGTTTGGTCCAGCTCCGCGCGGCGCACTCGCGTCCCAACGAACGTAGCAGCCCAACCGAATCTCAAGCCGGCTCAGCTGTTCTCGTCTCGAATTCTCTTGAGCTCGGCCAGGTCATGAAGGTCTTGGGGCCGCGCGTACCCTAGGAGGTCCCTCGAACGAACGAAAGCGCACCATGTCAGCAACGGAACTCCGCCCCGAGTGGCGAGGCTCGTGGCGGTGGTGCTGGCTGCTGCGAAGCCAACACCGAACGCCCCTCGCCCGTTGGTGAGCCTGGCAGCCACGCATGGCACAGGAAAGTTTCACTCAGAGAAAATGATCCGCCTTTCTGCCCCAAATCTTGAGCCACTCGGAGGGTGCGAGGGAACTCTTTTTAGTATTGTTTTGGCTGCTCGGGGTATGGCTTGAGCGGCAGGCTCGAGCCCAAAAGCTTGAGGCTCAGAAGCTCAAAAGTGCAAAAAGCTCGAAAGTGATGCAGATGCGCTCGAGAGGGGACTACTTGATGACTGACAACTCGGAATCAAAGGGCCATTGGGAAGGAAAACGCTTCCTCTTCCAGGGAACGCTTCTCGTGGTTCTCTCGATCGGCGCGTTCTCGGCCAGCGCCTGTGCCACCAAATTGGGGGGCGACGGAGGGTCGGGTCAGGGAGCCTCTGGTGGAAGTGGACTCGGCCAAGGCGCGACGGGCCAAGGTGGCGACGCGAACAACGGTTCAGCCTCCGGCAACGGTGGAAGCGTGGCTCCCGGTGAAGTCATGTCTGAAGATGGGGCGACCGTCGACTGCTCGACGCTCGAGCGTCCTCCCACCCCACTGCGACGCCTCACTCGCTTTGAATACAACAATACGGTTCGTGATCTGTTGGGCACCGAGCTCATGCCGGCGGATGATTTTCCCCAGGATGAGGTTGCGGACGGCTTCCGCAATAACGCACTCGTGCTCACTATTTCATCTCTGCACGCGGAAAAGTACGTTTTTGCCTCCGAGGCCTTGGCCGAAGAGGCCGTCAGCGAAAATCTCGACACCCTTTTACCTTGCGATCCCGCCTCCATCGGCGAACAGCAGTGCGCAGAAGAGTTTGCAGAAACGTTTGGGAGAAGGGCCTACCGTCGTGAACTCGAGCAAGAAGATATCGACGTGCTCATGGAGGCTTACAACGTCGGTGAAAGCTTCGAGAAAGGCATCGAGGTCATGATTCGAGCCGCACTGCAGTCGCCCCATTTCCTCTTCCGCGTCGAATTCACGGGCGGCCAGAATCCAGGAGCCGGTATGGTCAGGCTCAACAACTACGAAACGGCAACGCGCCTGTCCTACCTAATCTGGTCGTCGATGCCCGATGATGAGCTGTTTGCGGCCGCCGCAGCAGGAGAACTCCAGACCGCCGAGCAAGTGGAAGCGCAGGCTCGCAGAATGCTGGCAGATCCGAAGGCCTACGATGCCGTGGCCGAGTTCTATCGGCAATGGCTGGAGCTTTCTCGCCTTGATAGCATCAACAAAGACGTCGAGGCCTTCCCTCTATGGAGCCAAACGATGCGTGAAGCGTTGCAGGACGAGGGCGACGCGGTCGTGAAAGAAATCGTTTTCGGTGAAGATCCGTCCCTCGAGCAGCTCCTCACCGCTCCGTTAGCGTTACCTACTGGCCCCTTGGCGGACCTCTATGGAATAGCGGAAAGCGACACGGTGACCACCGTATCCGACGGGGAGCGCTTCGGCGTCCTCACTCTTCCCGGCTTTTTGGCGGTTCAAGCTCATCCCGATCAGACCTCGCCCGTTCTGCGAGGTCAGTTCGTCCGTGAGCGGCTTCTGTGTACCAACGTGCCACCACCGCCAGACGACGTCGATATCTCTCCGCCCGCAGAGACCGAAGGGGGAACCGCTCGCGAACGTTTCAGTGCCCACGCCACCGGGAGCTGCGCCTCTTGCCACCAGTTGATGGACCCGTTGGGCTTTCCGTTTGAAAGCTACGACTCTCTCGGCAGCTACCGCACCACTGACGCGGGTCAGGAACTCGATCTTTCCGGCGAATTCGTCGACACGCAGGACATCGATGGCTCCTTCGAAGGCGTTGGCGAAATGGCAAGGCAGCTCGCTTCGAGCCAGCAGGTCAAAAACTGCGTCGCCAAGCAATGGTATCAGTTTGCTATGGGCCGCGGCACAGAAGAAGGTGATGCCTGCTCGCTCACTCCCCTGCAGGAAGATTTCACAGAAGGAGGAAACAACCTCTACAACCTGCTGATCGACATCACTCAAACCGAAGCTTTCCTCTATCGTCGCGCTGCAACCGAATAGGTGTTTCCATGAACAGAAATCATTCTCGTCAGAGCCACATTTCCCGTCGCAACCTTCTGCGCGGAGCCCTCGCTGGCACGGCAACGATTCCTCTTCTGGATGCACACCCAGCCGTCGGCCAGCAAGCGGGCGCCCCCCCGAAGAGAATGGTCGTATTCTGCACGCCCAATGGCACGAGGAACGACTTTTTCTGGCCCACACAGACTGCCGATGGCCTAAATTTCCCTGAGTATACGGCGCCGCTCGCACCGTTTCAGGAAAAGCTATTGTTCCTCGACGGCATCCAACACTGCCCTGTCGTAGTGGGGGACAACGGTTTCAACGGAGGACTCAACGGTTCTGAGCATGCGCGCGGCATAGGAGGTTTGCTGACCGCAAGACCTCTTGGCGAAGGCAATTTCGAGAGCTTCATGGCTACCTCGGGCTGGGGTTCCGGGATCTCCATCGACCAGCATTTGGCGAACACTCTCGACCTTCCCACGCGGTTCAAATCGCTCGAACTGGGAGTCCATGTGCGCGACTCGGAGGTCCGCGGGCGGATCTGCTATGCTGGCGCCGATCAGCCCATTCCACCAAGAGAGGATCCAGCAGACGTTTTCAACGCGCTCTTTTCCGAGTCAGGGAGCGACGATGACCCCGCTCTCGACCAGTTGCGCGCCGAGCGGCGCAGCGTCTTTGATCTGACGCTGCGCGAAATCCAACGCCTGCAGGGACGTCTCGGTGCAGAAGACCGCGCCAAGCTGGAAGCCCACCTCGATTCGGTCAGGGATATCGAGCAACGACTGTCCACTGGCGCCGGTGCAAGCAATGGAGCCGATCTGGAGGGATGTGAAATCCCACAGGGAGACACGGACATCGATCTGCTCGATGACAACACGCTTCCCGAGACGGGACGACTCCAAATGGATCTGGCAGCCGCGGCTCTGGCGTGCGATCAGACCCGCATTATCACCATCCAATGGAACTATGCCGAGAGCGAGCATCTGTTTCCATTCCTTGGTCTTTCCCGGAATCATCACATCATTTCTCACGATTGGCAGGGCAGCGACGGGTTCGAACAATACGGACAAATCCATGTTTGGTTTGCCGAACAGCTCGCCTACTTCCTCGAAAAGCTCGACTCCTATCCGGAAGGAGACGGTACCCTGCTCGACAATACGGTCGTTTTTTGGGGAACGGAGATCGGCGAGTCGACGAGTCACGATCTCACCCGAATGCCCTACGTGCTTGCGGGTGGGGGAGCCGGCGGTTTGAACACGGGACGAGTGATCGATTACAAAGACTCTCCCAGGCACAATAATCAACTGCTGGTCTCGTTGGCCCACTATATGGGGGACGAAGAAATGACCTCCTTTGGCGACGAGTCTGGACAGACAGGGCCGTTGCCCGATCTGCTCGTGTAGTTCGCAAACAGGACTCCATCGCCTGTAGTTTAAAAAGGCCCCAACGCTCGGGTGCACACACCTGGAGCGGGACGGGGTCAGATGCCGCTGCTCAAGAAAAATTCTTCCGTAGCTGTCGGTAGATGATTTTCAAGCAACCACGCACCACGGCTTCCGCCGTTCCATCATTGGCCAGCTTTTCGCGACAGATGAGCTCTCGAGCAATCTCCACAGTGCTGCGACGGCCATCAATCAGCGCGGCAACGTCACTCACGATCTGCTGAGGCCCAACATAGTCTTCAAGTCCCTCGAACGAAGGAACCGTCAACTCTCCCTTCGACTCGGGGCGCAGCCAGTCGGGCTCCTCGACAACGTCTGGAACGACACCGTCCTTGCGGGCATGCATAAAGAGGACATGTTCCGTCCGCCCTTGGGTCGATACGGGAGAAGCCATATAGGCCATCGACTCGTATTGTGCGTGAGTCACGGAGAACCCCGATCGGCGAACGAGCTCCAAGAACTCATCGGCGCAATAGCGGTGAGCAGGCTTCGTCTGGGTCGGATCGTAGATAAAGGGACCCGTATTGATCCAAGAGCCTCCTGGGCGGAGGAGGCGTGAGACTTCTCGAGGGATGTCAGCAGCGTCGTGAGGAACTTGATCGACAAACCACGGAGTCACAACGGTATCGAAAACTCCCGGCTTCACGGGGGGCCGCAAGGCATCGGCAAAGAGAAGCCGGAGTCCCTGCGGTGGCTTGCCGGGGGCGGTCAGCTGTCGTTCGACGCTTGCCATCGTCGAACGACGCGGATGTGCAGGAAATTCGAAGAGGGTCACAGACTTTTCCTCGAGCAAGCGCTGGGTGACGAGGAAAGGCAAAGGGTTGTTGTCCAAGGCGACAATGAGACCTTGCTCCCCGAGCCGTCTTCCCAATTCCCAGACATAGCGAGCGGTTCCCGCCCCGAGGACGAGCGTATTGCCCAATTCAAACCCCTGCGGCAGGACCTCGAGCGTCCTTTCGATGCTCGGAGTCACCTCATCCGCTTCGGGGCCCCAGCCGAAATCTCGATGAATCAAAGCATAGTAGGAGAGGAGCGATGGCTCCCCACCGGAAAGCCCCGACGAACGCGGAACCGGTGCCGGCTCGATCCCCACCTCTTCAAAAAGCTGATCGATCGCCTCACGATGCCGAGGAAGTGTTTTGGCCACCAAGTCGAGTCGTCGACGTGCTCGTTCGGTCAGGTTCTCCTCAACGAGCTCAACGAGCAGTTGCTTGATCGACTGCTCGATCTCCGCATGAAAAGCCCCGAGTCGCTTGGCCCAACTGCGCAGAACACCTTGCGGCTCCGCAAACAAGGCCGGAATTTTTCCCAGCCTGGGAAACTCGAGCCGGCACGATGGGCAGTGAAGCGCAGCTTGGGCGGGCGCCGAAGCGATTGCGCCACCACAGCCTGGGCACTGAAGCCACTCCTCCAGGGACACCACCACCGGGAGCGAAGGATACCACACAACCTCGAGCTCGCGATGGGCTGCCCCAGCGATTTCTTTTTGGGTTTCCCCTTCAGGAACAATCCGCCAATCTCACGCCGTGCGTCTGTCTATCCTGATCTTGTCTCTCCCGCTGCTTGGCTGCCCTTTGTCAGCCTGCGGCGGCGCCGCTTCCCACACCGTCACGACATCTGCCACGGCGAGCACTCCATCTCATCCCCATGAGCCAGAGACCGAGCACCAATGCGCCTGCAACCATCCAGCGAGCCCCCATCCACAGAAGACGGGGGCTGACCAACAACCAGCACGGACGATTCCGCAAACGTCAAAGAAAAACCAACACCACCATTCCGCGACATCAACACCCCACGACGAACAGCAAAACGCTAACCGGCTCGGAAAAGTCATTCAACACGCACAACTTCGATCGTACCAAAATAGCGGGAACACCCTCACCGGGATCGCTACACGCACTCATGGAGCCAAGGAGTTCGAAGTGTGGCGCACCAGCATCGCCGTGGGCTCGCGCACCCCAACCCATACTCACGCCACCGAGGAGATTTTCGTGATACTTCGGGGCCGGGGGCGAGCTCACATCGGTGGTGAGATCATCGAATTCAAAGCACCAGCAACTCTCATTGCCCCGGCGGATGTTCCTCATTTCGTCGAAAATACGGGGAACATACCCACAGACTCGATCGTCATCGTCGGAAGCGGATCGACGATTCGGAACGAACGGGGGCAGGAAATGTCGCTCCCGTGGCGCAAGTAGCCGCCCCTTGCCAGAGCGGCGCGATGCAGATCGCCTGCTGCTTCCGCCGGCGCTTGAGCAACCAGCCCCTACGTTTGTGCGATGAGCTCGCGCACGACGACGCTCGCGGCGGCCAGCCCGAACGTCCCCGTCACAAACGAAGCGGTCCCATCGATTCTGGCGCGACGATCACAATCGTGCAGTCCATTTTTGCCTCCGGGACACACGCAACGGAAACCAACGCCCTCGTCATAGCTCGGCGGGGACGGCGCAATCGTAGGTTCGGCGCTAAAGACCGCCTGCACGCCCAATGGCCTCGTTCGCCCCATTTCGAGCCCATATTCCTGGCGCAAGATCTTGCGAAGTGCCGCCGCAAACGGATCACTGTGCGTCAAGGCGAGATCAGTCACTTCGACTTGGGTCGGATCGAGACGGGCGGCTGCCCCCATCGACGACACAATCGGGATGCCTCGCTCGAGACAGGTGAAGATGAGATGAGCCTTGGCACTCAGGTTATCGATCGCATCGACGACGAAATCTGCCCCCTCCGCGAGCACCTCTTCAGCGCTCTCACGGTTGTAGAACCGCTCGAGCGTCTCCACCGTGGCCGTCGGGTGAATCAATCGCAGGCGCTCCGCCATCACATCGGTCTTCTTTCGACCGATCGTGCCCTGCATGGCGTGCAATTGCCGATTCGTATTGGTGACGCAAACTCGATCGAAATCGACGAGACGTAGCGTCCCTACTCCACTACGAGCGAGAGACTCGGCAGCCAATGAGCCGACACCCCCGGCCCCAACAATGATCACTCGAGCCCCCATCAAACGGTGCAATCCTGGTTCCCCGAAAAGACGAGCAGCACGGTCGAAGCGCCGATGAGTCCGGTAGCGGGTTTCTTCTTGCCGAGCGGTTGAGGAAGTCCGATCAGCCGAGGACGAATCACGAGTGAGAGGCAAATCCATGGGAACCGAAGGTGTACACTGCCTTGGGCAAAGATCGAGGCAAAAAACTCACCGTCTCGACAAATCCGACGGAGCACCGTGAGAAGGTCGGGACAGGCGAAACAAACCCCGGGCATTGTCTTCGGAAAGTCGAGCGATCCTCTCCGCTGGTTGCTCGCGAATCGTGGCGAGCTCCTCGATCACGAGAGCGACATCTGCTGGCGTACCTCTGTCTACCCCCGGGGGTGCCTGATCAGGTGCGTCCGTTTCTACCAAAAGTCGATCGCCTGGAACGGCCCGGAGCGCCGCGCGCAGCTTTCTCCGCTCCCTGCGAAGAACTGCCGGTCCTACCCCCAGGTAAAGGCCCCGGCGAACCAAAGAGAGCGCCCAGGTTTCGTCCCCAGTAAACCCATGAACTACACCTCCCGCAGAGGAAAGTCCAACCCGCTTGAGCCCTGCGAGGAATTCCTCGCGTGCTCCCACCTGGTGGAGAACGACGGGCAAATCGAGCTCCTTGGCCAACCGGAGCTGTGCTTCAAACAATTCGACCTGAACAGAGAACTCGGCGGCTCCTCGCTTCTTCTTGTCGAGCCCGAACTCACCAATCGCCACCGCTTCAAGTTCCTGAGCACGGCGACGCAGCTGGTCGACCGCCTCCTCGGGCTCTCTTCCCGGAGCTCCAAAATAGGGATGGATGCCGGCACCGAAAACGACATCCGCAATCCTTCTCAGAGCATCCTGACGGTGCCACGTCTCCAAAGAGACCCCAGGAACCATCCACCCCGAGACACCCAAGCGTTTTGCCCCTTCGAGGAGACGATCTCGATCAGCATCCAATGCCGGAAAATCGAGATGGCAATGACTATCGAACATGAGTAAAGAGCTTTTTCGCGGGCTCCGCACGTATGGGCTGTCGGAAAAATCGCGGCGTGACCTCCCCGAAGATTGCCGCCTGGGCCCCCCCGAGGGCAGCAGCAGCTTCCTCAGGAGACGACCCGCAGGCGCCTCTCGGGAAAGCCCTGCTTTTCGTGCCCCTCCAGCGTGACTTCTTTCTGGCTCGGCATCGAGCGGGGAACTGGTTTTGGCGCGGCCTGCCAATCATCGAAGTCCTCCGGAAGGGGTCCCGGCAATGTCGGTTGGAGCGTCCGCTCGAGAAGTTGAAAATCGTGATGCGCCTCGAGCTCCAGGGGAAGGCCTCGCTCGGGCCCCTGAACTCGAAACCATTGTCTCGTTCGTTCGACGTTGCCAATGAGCACATTATGCTGAGGATCGGTCTTCGCCGCGGTCAGAAAATGCTCCTTCATTGCCTCCAGATCACCGCTGGCATAGGCGATCACCGCCAGATAGTTGTAGGCGAGCCCTGGGACAGGCGTGCGAAGGGCAAGCGCCCGCTCGGCGTGGTTCTTTGCAGCCTCCAGCTGACCTGCCCGGAAATAGGCTCCTGCACAATCAAGATGGGCGGCGTGATAGTCGCCAACCTTTTCAAGAATGGCGCAGGCGGCGGAAACGTCCTCTTGGTAGAACCTTTGAATGCCTCGATGCTCCCGGAACCACTCATTGAGAAGCTGGGTCGTCTCCTCATCGGCATCGAACGGGGTCTTGAGCTCCTGAAAGTCTTCACGGAAGAAAATCTCTGGATCGAGCCACCCCTCTTTGATGGCCTCTTGGAAATCTTGAGTGCCCGGGTAGATGCTCAAACAACTAAACACGTACTGATGGGGCTGGGCCCGATCGAGAAACTCCAGGGTTTCATAGAACGTCTCCGGAGTTTCGCCCCGATTTCCCAGCATCATGTAAAAGCGGACCTGAATCCCTACGCCCTTGGCCATATTGGCGGCCTGGCTGATTTCTTCAGCACTGATCTTCTTCTCGATGTTTTGAAGAATGAGATTGGACCCGGACTCGACCCCCAAACTGAGCCGCTGACAGCCGGCGCGGCGCATTTCGAGCAAAAGTTCCTCGTCGAGGACATCGACACGAGTGTCACAACTCCACAAAAACCTGAGATCCCGCCGCTGAATTTCTCGGCAAATCTCCAGCGCTCGCTTCCGGTTCGCCGTAAATGTGTCGTCTTTGATTTGGATCATCCGTACAGGCAAGCGTTCAAGCGCCTGTTCGATAGCGTCCACCACATAGCTCACCGAATGCCCTCGAAAACCTCGGCCCCAAGTCGTTTCCGCACCGCAAAACGTGCAGGCCCAGGGACACCCTCTCGAGGTCATCAAAATGTGAGTCGGGAAATAGTTGTGAGGGGGAGTCAGACGGTCGAGCTTCCGAATGACTCCTCGGGCGGGCGCCAACTTAGGCTCCCCATCATCACGGTAGGCCGTACCGGGGATCCCTACTGGTGCTTGGCCAGCAGCAAGACAATCAAGCAGCTCCACGAACGTCTCTTCACTCTCACCCCGAGCCACCGTATCGATTGTCGGATAATGGCGCAGAATATCCAACGCAAAGGGCGTCGCGTGGGGGCCACCGACAACGATATGCGCTTGCGGATGCAATCGGCGAATGACCCCCGCCGTCATTGCCATTCCTCGACGATTGGCCGTCCAACAACTCATCCCAAACACATCCGCGTCGAGACGGGAGATCACGTCTTCTACGGTCTCGAACGGCATCGAAGACAGGTTCAAGACCTTGACCGAGTGCCCTTGACCAATGGCTTCCGAAGCCAGAGTCAAAAGACCATAGGGGATCTGAAAAAAGTCGGTATCCAGATCTCCCTCAACGTAGTCTGCGGGAGGCCCCTCCCCTGAAGGAAAAGGTGGCTGGTCCGCAGCTGCGATCTTCCAGGGAGGTGGGTAGATCAGTGCAATCTTCATACAAATGGGAAATGAGAACCGAAAGACTCGGACAAGCGAGTGCGGACAGGTGTCCGCCAGGGACATCTCATCATCGTCGTAAGGACAGATGTCCGCCAGTACGATGGTGGCATGTTAGCTCGATTTGCTGAAAAATCAGCTATTTTGAGCTAGAAAGCACCTGGCACGCCCCCTGCATGGGCTCGGGTCATGAAAACGGCGAAGATCCAAGTCGTTGGTTTCGATGGCTCACTCCTCAGTGAAGTGGCTCTTCACCAAGCCCTACATTCGGCGGGAGATATCGAGCTTCCCACCATCCATGTCGTTCTGGTCACTCAAGAAGATCACGGGCGCCTCCGGCTGCCCGGAGGGGGAACCGCTTGCCGCTGGAAGGCCCTTCTCGGGCTGAAGCTCACCGTCGGTGCACTGGTCAAGGAGTGGAATATCGACCAGGGACTCACTCGCCTCGTCTGTCACGTCATTTCGGGAGAAGAAACAGCAAAGCTTCTGGAGATCGCCGACTACTACGAAGCACAGCGCATCTTGATCGGATCTCACTCCTGTTCCCGTCACCGGAGCGGCCGGATCGGTCACACCGCCTCGAGCATCGCCAGTGAGGCACGATGCGAAGTCCATATTGCGACTCCGATGACCCAGGCGGAGCCTCGTCCACCAGCCCAAGACCCCCTTAAAGTATTCCTCCTTCTCGGAGACGGCTTTACCGCGAGTGGAGAAAGTCGGGGCCCACGCGTTGCCAGCTGCTGAACCTGCCAGCTGCTGAACCTGCCAGCTGCTGAACCTGCCAGCCGCTGAACCTGCCAGCTGCTGAATCGGCGGTGCATCTATGCATAAGCAATTGCCTCGCCCCTTTATCGCAAGCGCGATGAATCTCGAACCCCTGTCGGCGAATTATCGGGGGCTCACCACACAGGCTCCTGCCTCCCTCTCCAACGCAAACGGGATGAATCGTCACCCACCACGGCAGAAGAATATTTCACTCTATCTGGACTCATCAATCTGACAGATTCACATTCCACGAAAATGTGTTCTGCGTTGGGAATTCCAGCACACGTTGGGTCGTTTTCTTGGCAGGTGCGGGCGTCGGCCCGTATCAATGAAGACGATGACATTTTTTCTGCACAAACTTGGACTCTGACAGAGAAGTCGCTGATTTGGACTTCGATAGCCGCTGACTTGAGCTCCGACAGCCGCAACCTGTTGTTGACTCTGTCCTTTGAGCGACCGCGGCCCC
Source organism: uncultured Polyangiaceae bacterium (assembly GCA_964440025.1). Taxonomy (GTDB): domain Bacteria; phylum Myxococcota_A; class Polyangia; order Polyangiales; family Polyangiaceae; genus NIC37A-2. The sequence goes on from CAYTRQ010000071.1 coordinate 15,598, forward strand.
GTACTTCCTCTCCATCTCGTCTCCGGGAGAGGGCATGAGCCCGTCTCGGACTCCCCCGGGGTTCCGCAAGGACTCTCGAAAGCCTGAAATCTGCTCGAGGTCATTGTTTGTGGCTTGTTTTTTGAGCGATCGACTTTCGCGCTCGCTGATTGAGCTCAGGTAGTTTCGTCAGCATGATGCCCCAGCCTCCTTCATGGTCTACCATGCTGCCCATGGATTTGCGGACCGAGATCGCAATCAACGCACCGCCAAGCGCCGTCTGGGAAGTTCTCACGGATACTTCGCGCTACCACGAATGGAACCCATTCATCACGTTGGTCGAAGGCAAGCTCGAGCAAGGACAGCAACTCACGGTGGTCATCAGCCCTCCCGGAAACTCCGACTTTCGCTTCAGTCCGACAGTTCTATTGAGAGAGGAAGAGGCTGAACTTCGCTGGCGAGGGAAGGTCCTTGCCGAATTTCTTCTGAGTGGCGAACACTTCTTTCAACTGCAGCGCCTCGATGACGGAACAACACGCTTGATCCACGGCGAAGACTTTCGTGGCTATCTGACTCGATTCCTCACAACCCAAATGACAGCCGCAGCCCGAGGCTTCGTCTTCATGAATCAGGCACTCAAGCGCCGCGTGGAAACTCTGTTCCAACCGTCAGGCCACTGACGCCCATGCGCCGCAGAAAGACTCCGTTTCAACTCACCGCAGAACCGACCGTTTCGCCACGGTCGCAACACGACAACGCCTGGGGGGGGACGCCTGTCCCCGACTTGCGTCGCGGCTTGTGGGGACAGCTGCCGGGCGGCCAAGTGAGGTGCTCTCCCGAAATCCCCACGACCCCCACTGCTATCGTTGTTTGCCACGCGCAAACTTGGTGCCACCTGACAATTGTCCGTCCGGCCCCAAGTCCCCGAATACTGCCGTTTCACTCCGACAGATAGCTTTCCTTTTTGGGGCAAGCCCGTGTCGTGGGCGATGAATGCTTCGGGCTGGAGTTGCTCCTCGACTCGAAGCGCCAGACGACGTCGAGCCGCCTCATCGACCCAATTGCTGATCGAGCCGCACCAAAGTTGTTCACAGAGCTGCGGGCAGCGGGAAGAACGGAGCTACGTTGCCGAGCTACGTTGCCAAGGCTGAACGGAGCAGCCGCTGGAAGGCGGCGCGGGCTGACTGAGTGTCGGCGAACGTGGGGTCGGCAGATGTGGGCTCGGCCGGCGGGGGATCAGCTGACAGAGGCAGGCTCTGCTGCGCGGCTCGAAGGCGCGCTTCGGCCTCCTTTCTTTTGAAGCCAAGGCGCGTCAGGGCCAGCAATACCCGTTGGGTGACGTCCTGCTGCGTGGGCTTGAGGTGCTGCGCAGGCTTGAGTTGCTGTGCTGGCGCACCGGTCATTCCATAGGTGGAGCCATCAGAGTGAAAGAAGGCCAAGCCGGCGCACGCGCTGCCCGTCATGCGC
>CAYTRQ010000072.1:0-17021 GCA_964440025.1 uncultured Polyangiaceae bacterium
GAAGGGAGAACTTCCTCCAACGACCGATGTGCTGATCGTCGGTCGTGCTCCCGAGCAATGCCATCTGGTTTGCGTCAGCCCAGGTGTCTCCAGTCAACATGCCACGATCCATATCGGCCATCTGACGGTCACCGATCACGACTCGACCAGTGGCAGCTGGCTCGCCGGACGGCGTCTGCAAGCCCACGTCCCCACCACAGTACCTCCTGACGCCACTTTAGCCTTAGGAACGACTCCACTTCCGATCGATTTAGCAAGACGCCTCCATGAAGAACTCACGCGCCCGGAAGCGCCAGCACCGGTCGGTTTTTCCGAAGCGACTGCACCCGTTGCTCCAGGCCCTCCCAGTTTCATAGCTCCACCGACGCCCCGTAAGCACAGCACGGTGATGGGGACCATCAAGATGGAGGCCTCCAAGGTATTTTCCATCGGTCGTCACGACGACAACGACATTGTTCTCGATTACCCGCAGATTTCCTCGAAGCACGCGAAGCTCACCAGCCTCGGCAAGCAACTTTATCTCGAGGACAGTGGCTCGGAATTGGGAACCTCTATCCGTGGTTCGCGACTCCGTCCAGGTCAGAAGGCTCGAATCCAGGACGGAGAGACAATCCGCTTTGGCCCCCTCACAGCAGAGGTTCGTGTCTCACAGGGCTCTGTAGAAATCCTGATCGAAGACCGTGAAAACTGGGCCGGCAAAGCGCTCTTCGAGGTCGAAGCGCACGGGATCACGGTCTTGGTTTCGGACCGGGACAATCCGAGGCGGACAAAGACGCTATTGGACGACGTCTCCTTCATGGCGCTACCTGGGGACCTGATAGCACTGATGGGCCCGAGTGGCTCGGGCAAGACGACCTTGTTGCACGCACTTGCCGGCTATCTCGAGCCAACAGACGGGCAAGTCATCATCAATGGACGACCCTTGCCGGAAATTTTCGATACACTCCGCGGCAGCATCGGCTACGTCCCCCAGGATGACATTGTTCATCCAGAACTGACCGTTTTTGAAGCCGTCCGTTACTCCGCCCGTTTTCGTTTGCCGGCCGATCATAGCAACGAGGAAATCAACACACGGGTTCATGCAACGCTCACCCAACTCGGCCTGGAAGCGGTTGCTCATCTCCAGATAGGCAAACCGGAACAAAAGGTTCTCAGTGGCGGACAACGCAAGCGTGTCAATATCGCCATCGAGCTGGTGACGGATCCGGTACTTCTGTTTCTCGACGAGCCCACCAGCGGCCTTGCGGCGGACGACACCACAGCACTGATCGAGCTACTGGTCAATCTGGCACGGCGAGAAGGCAAAACGATCATTTCGACGATTCACCAACCAGCCAAAGACGAGTACGAGAAATTCAACCTTGCTCTCATCTTGGGCCACGGAGGCGTAGAAATCTACTTCGGCCGCACCGAAGACGCCTATGGCTTCTTCGAAATGTGGCGTCCGCCGGAAGAGCGACAAAACATCAACACGCCTCGTGATATGTTTGCTGAACTCGCCGAACGGGAAGCTCGCCTTTCCGAAGCAATGCCGAAGAAATCGCGAGGAGAACTCCAGGTAGAAACTGCCCGAGCCTTCCGCAACGACTACCAAAATTCTCTCCTCGCTCAAAGGATGTTCTCGGGTCCTCGCTCCCTAGGGAGCAGCCAACTTGCCGAAGGGAAACTACCTCGTTCGAGGCACCCGCAAGGCCAACTCTGGCTTCTGCTGACGCGGTATCTTCGTGTCAAAGTCAGAGACCGAGTCGGAACGGCCATCCTTATGCTCCAAGCACCGCTCATTGGCGGCTTGCTCGCCATCGTCTTTGGATTGCAGAAACCCGGCATTCCTTATTGGTGCCTTGGAGCACTCAACGAACTTTCCAAACAAAGCGAGCGTGTTTTTGACGCAAGCCAAACCGCGATTTCTTCGCTCCGGTCAACCTCCGATAACGCGGCAGCACTCTTTTTCCTCGTCATCTCGGCGGTTTGGTTCGGAACCAGCAACGCCGCCCGGGAAATCGTCAGCGAACGCGCCATTCTGCGCCGCGAACGTATGGTCAATTTGAGCCTCGTCAACTACGTCCTTTCGAAGTTCCTGGTTCTCGGGGCGCTCTGCATTGTCCAGTGTTCTACGTTGTTGCTCATTGTCTTTCTTGCCCTTGATTTAAACGGTGGCGCTCACGCCTTCGGTGTTTCCCTTGGAATCATGGTTCTGACGGCGTTCTGCTCCGTCGCTCTAGGACTTCTCCTGAGCGCGAGCGTAACGAGCAGCGAAGCCGCCATGGCGCTGACCCCGATCGCTTTGATTCCTCAGGTCGTTTTGGGCGGTCTCATGGTTCCAGTGACGACCAATCCACACTTGGCGTTCTTCATGAAGCTCATCCCCGCCAGATGGGGGTTCGAGGGGGTGGTTTATCCCGAAAGAGCGGCGGTCGCTCAGGGCGAAGCCTGGCAAGTCCCTCTCCCCGGCGCCGTCGATAGCCCACCTGACTTCATCACAGAAGGCGCCTTTCATTGCGCCATGGCCCAAATGCAGAGCACTGAGCTCACTGGAGCCTGGGGATTCGGTTCTTCCCAGTTTGCCCGCATTGGGCCACCAGCCGTATTGCTGTTCATGACTGCCGTCATTTTGGCGACCGTCGTCGCGACGCTCCATCTACAGGCACGCACCCGTGGCTCTAGACTTCGTGGCTGAGCGGCGGCAGGGCCCTTCGGAGTGCACGCCGGCGCTTTAGACCCCATCGGGATTTCCCCGGTGAGTCGCGACAAACTCTGCGTAGAGTGCCTTCACTGCCTTCTCGAACTCATCAGGAGAAACGCCTACAATGATGTTCACCTCACTGGCACCTTGGTTGATCACCCTCACGTTGGCTTGCGCGCGGGCAAGCGCACCGAAGACTCGAGCAGCAACCCCGATCGCATGGTTCATTCCCTCACCGACGACCGCGATCAGAGCCAAATCAGGAACCAACGTTACATTGTCCGGCGCCAAGGCTCGTTGGATCTCTTCCATCACCTCTTCCGCCTGACCCTCCAGCTGGTCGGTATCGAGCACCACATTGATTCCATCGATGCTCGACGGAAGATGCTCCACGCTGATCCCCCGACGCATGAAGATCCCCAAAAGCCGATGGGTGAAACCCACCTCACGATTCATGAGGCTCTTCTCGATACAGATCATGGAAAAGCCAGTGCGACCGGCAATCCCAGCAATCGCAGTGGACTTCTCCTCTTCTTCACTTAGATGACTAACAATCCTGGTACCAGGATGAACGGGATCATTGGTATTCCGGATGTGGATGGGGATACCCGCTTCTCGGACTGGCAAGGTCGCCTCATCGTGGAGGACAGAGGCCCCCATATAGGAAAGCTCACGAAGTTCTCGATAGGTGACCTCGACCATTGGGAGAGGATCCGTCACGATACGAGGATCCGTCATCAAGAGCCCGGACACATCTGTCCAGTTTTCATAGACGAGAGCGCCAATGGCGCGTGCGGCAATAGCGCCGGTAATGTCGGAACCGCCCCGGGAAAAGGTCTTGATTTGACCATTCGGACCCCGACCATAAAATCCCGGAATGACATAGCTTTTCGCTTCGTCAGAAATTCGCTTGCCCAAGCTTTCAAAGCTTTTCGGATCCACGAGACCACTGCCCAGAATGGAAATGCATTCCATCGGGTCGACGAACTCGGCACCTAAAAGCTTCGCTATAATGAGCGCATTGAAGTACTCACCCCGAGAAGCAACGAAGTCCGCGGTCACCCCCGCTTTGAGTTGTTCACCAAATGCGTCAATGGTCTCACCGATGCCGGCGTCCACTTCCAAGTCCTGCTCGATGGCAACGAACCGTTCTCGGATGATGGCAAGTGGCCCCGAGAAATCGGTGCTCATCTCGGACATTTCCTGACAGAGATACAAAAGGTCGGTGACCTTGGCTTCCGATTTGGTGCGCTTTCCTGGCGCAGAAACGACAACAACGCTCCGTCGATCGTCAGCTTCGACAATCGCCTTGACTTTTTGGATCTGGGCAGCGCTGGCAACGCTCGTGCCCCCGAACTTTGCGGCAATCCGGTTCATCACGGGGCCTTTGTTGGCATAGGCAGGACACCAGCGCCAGCCCCTGAGTCACGGATATTGGAGCAAGTCGGAAACTCTCCAAATATCCTTTGCATATCCACGGATCGTCCGATCGCTCGAGAAGTAACCCATCCGAGCGACGTTCAAAATCGACTTCTTGGTCCAAAGAACCTGATCTCGATAGGCGCCCTCGACAACTCCTTGACAGGCACTGTAGCTACGAAAATCAGCAAGGACCAAAAATGGGTCGGTATTCTTCAGATTCTCCATCAGCCCGGTAAAACGTGCAGGTTCCTCGGGATGAAAAAGCCCCCGAGAAACCGCGTCCATCGCTTCACGAACCACCGAATCAGCGTAGTAGATTTCTCGGGGCGAGTAGCCGACGCGTTTGGTCTGAGCGACCTCTTGCGCGGACAGGCCGAAGAGGAACATATTCTCTTCTCCCAGATTTTCTTTCATCTCGACATTCGCCCCGTCGAGTGTACCGATAGTCAAGGCACCATTCATCGCAAACTTCATGTTTCCGGTCCCCGATGCCTCATAACCCGCTGTAGAAATCTGCTCGGACACCTCGGTCGCAGGAATGATCAGCTCGGCCCACGACACGCTGTAGTTGGGCACGAAAATAACCTGCAATCGGTCCCGGACGTCGGCATCACTGTTGATGATTTGTCCCACGGAATTGATGAGCCAGATGATTCGCTTCGCCAGGTGGTAGCCAGGCGCCGCCTTTCCCGCAAAAAGGAAGGCCCTAGGTACCGCTGACCTCGCTCTCTCGGGGTCGGCCTTGTAGGCAAGATAGAGCGAAACGACATGCAAGATGTTGAGTAGCTGCCTCTTGTACTCGTGAATCCTCTTCACTTGGGCGTCCAACAGAAATGCCGGATCCAACTCGATTCCGTGGGCACGCCGAAGCGCTTCACTCAAGCGCTCCTTGTTGTCCCGCTTCACCGCTTGCCACTCGCTCTGCAGCGAAGGGTCGCTCGAGACAGACTCGAGTTGTGAAAGCCGCTCGGTTTCCACTTCCCACCCTTTGCCAACGATCCGGTCCAACAATTGAGTCTGTCCGGGATTGCATTTGAGCATCCATCTCCGGGGAGTGACTCCGTTGGTCTGATTGATCAGCTTTCCCGGTTGCAGCTCGTCAAAATCCTTGAACAGTTCGTCTCGCAGCAACTGAGAATGCAGTTCGGAGACGCCGTTGACCCGCGAACTGCCTATCACGGCCAAATTGGCCATCCGAACCTGACGTTCGGCCCCTTCTTCGATAATGCTCATTCTCCGCTTCCGCTGAACGTCCTTCGGGAAATTTCGCTCCACATCCTGCAAGAATCGATGATTGATTTCATAGATAATCTGCAGATGTCGAGGCAGAACTCGCTCGAACAACCAAATGGGCCAACGCTCAAGCGCTTCAGGCAAGAGTGTGTGATTGGTGTAGGCAACCGATTTTTGGGTAATATTCCAAGCCTGATCCCAGGGGAGATGGTGGCAATCAACGAGAATCCGCATCAACTCGGCGATGGCCAACGCCGGATGGGTGTCATTCAGCTGAAAGACACCCTTGTCGGGAAGATCGTGGACCTTCCCACCGGTCGAAAGAAGCCGCCTAAAACAATCGCTGAGCGTTGCCGCAACGAGGAAATATTCTTGTTTGAGCCTCAGCTCCTTGCCCAGTTCATGATTGTCGTTGGGATAGAGGACACGAGTAATGTTTTCGTCATGTGCTTTCCGCTCGACAGCCTTGGCGTAGTCTCCCGCGTTGAAGTAGTCGATGTCGAAATCCTTGTTCGCCCGGGCGCTCCAAAGACGCAGCGTATTGACCACATTATTTCTATAGCCCGGAACGGGAATGTCATGGGCCACTGCGCGCACGACATCGGTATCGACCCACTCGTGAACCATCCTGCCACTTTTGCCAGAGTACTGAATCACACGCCCCCCGAAGTGCACGTCGTAGCTTCGCTCGGGACGCACGACCTCCCAGGGCCAGCTTCTCTCGAGCCACATATCAGGCGCCTCATGTTGGCGACCGCTAAAGATATCTTGTCGGAAGATGCCGTAGTCATACCGCAAACCGTAGCCCACTGCAGGCAAGCCAAGTGTTGCCATCGAGTCGATAAAGCAGGCGGCCAAACGACCAAGCCCCCCGTTCCCCAACCCAGCATCGGGTTCTTCCCCCAAAACGTCCTCGATCGATATACCGAGCTCCTTCAGCGCTTGCTTGGCTTCATCGTAAATCCCCAAAGCGATGAGTCCATCTGCCAACAAGCGGCCGATCAAGAACTCCATAGATAAATAGTAGACATGCTTCGGATTGGCGTCCCTGCGCGCTCGCCAAGTTCTCGTCCACCGATCGTACATTCTGTCCCGCGCCGTTCGGGCCAAGGAAACGAACTGATCGTAGTCGGTTGCGGTCGACGGATGCTTTCCTTGAGTATGCTGGACGTGCAAGATGAACGACTCGAGGAGTGCCGCTCGGTCAAGACCAAGTTCGTCAATCTGGACGTTCTTCATAGCTGCCATAGGCCGCCAGGATACCTACTCAGAGCAGGAGCACCACCACGGAGGTCACCACGAGCGCGCCAATCACGTTCAAGAAAGCACCTCGGCGAGCCATGAAGCCAGTACGGACTTCTCCGGACGCAAAGATGATCGCGTTAGGCGCCGTCGCTACCGGCAACATAAACGCGCAACTGGCGCTCAGCGCCGCGGGAGCCATCAACCCCGTAGGATCCATCCCTACGGACCGAGCCGTCGCGCCGAGAATGGGCATCAGGAGCGCTGCCGTAGCCGTATTGCTGGTCATCTCGGTGAGAAACGTGACTCCGAGACACACCCCCAAAACCATGAGCAGCTCCGGAAAACCAGCCAACGCACTCAACACATGGGCCACTCGCTCCGAGAGCCCCGATTCGGAAAAGGCCGCAGCCAACGCCAGCCCGCCCCCAAACAGCAGCAGTATTCCCCAAGGCGCCCGCTCGGCGTCCTTCCAGCTCATGAGCCGGCCGCCTTCCCCCGAAGGAACGAGCAACATCAACAAAAGGCCAATGAACGCTACCGTTGAATCTCCTGCCCCTTCGGCACCAAACCATGCTGACCAACCGCCAAACGGCTCGACCCGCGTCACCCATCCCAAGGCAGTGAGACCAAAAACCCCAAGAACACGACGCTCCCGCTTCGTCATGCCGGACACACTCGGCAGGGGTGGCAAAACCTGTCGCGGAAGCCCCCAGGCCAGCACGAAAAACGCCAACGGTACCATCAATAGGACAACGGGAACGCCTAGCTGCATCCAATCAGAAAAGGCCCACGTCTCTTGACCCAGGTCCGCACGGGTCGCCATGAACAGCAAGTTGGGCGGTGTCCCAATGGGAGTCCCTAAACCGCCGATACTCCCAGCATAGGCAACTCCCACGAGGAGTCGCTCTCGGAGAAACCTTCGATCGGCTTGCTCCGTCGTGGCCAGAACCACCGGCAATAGAATGAGCACCGACGCCGTGTTGGAAATCCACATGCTCATGAGCGCAGAAGCCATCATGAATCCGAGAAGCAGTCGGTGCGCCGTGGCTCCCTGACGCCCACTAACTAGGCTCGCCATGCCTAGAGCTAGCCGACGGTGAGCGCCGCTGCTTTCGATGGCATTGGAAAGCATAAAACCCGCCATCAAGAGAAGAACGAGCGTGTGGCCGTATGAACGGGCCACTTGTTTGTGATCCAACACTCCAAACAACGGGAGAACCGCAAACGGAATGAGCGATGTCACCGGTATCGGAACTGGTTGCAGCACCCAGAACACTGCACAAACAAGCCCGGTGGCCGCCGTTGCCGATTCTCCTGTTCCTACTCCAAAAGAGCGCAATAAAAGAAACAAGCCGACTGCGCCCAACGCTCCCGCTCCAAGGACCCAGCCCGCTCTGCTTCCTTGAGTTGGTTCGTTCGCTCCTGCTTCCACCTGCAAGAAACTACCGACAGACAGAGGATTTGTCTCGGCGGCAAGCTCTGATAAACCAGCTTTCCCATGCCTACCATCGAGTTCGAAGGCGCTGGCGTCGCCGGTGACAAGACAGCCGAAGCACCGGAGGGAGGAGATCTCGTCGATCTCTGCGATCGTGTTCTGGCACCAATCCCCTTTTCGTGCCGCTCGGCAAGCTGCGGGACCTGCCACATTGTCGTACTCGAGGGAGAGGAATTTCTCGAGAAACCTGGAGAAGACGAAGAGGATCTACTCGACCTCCTCGATGGTCCCCCAGGCAGCCGCCTCGCTTGCCAAGCACGGGTCAAACCGGGGGAGGGCCTGGTTCGCCTCCGTCCCGCCGGAAACGACGTTCCGTAGAGCAGATCTCACAACTCCGAAAGGCTCCACCGAAGCTCGCCTCCCCCTCCCCCTGGTGAGCGGTGGCGGAACCTTTTCCAACGCTTGGTTCACTGCGTCCGTGTTTTTGATTGGAAACGCAGCACCTTTTTAATCTCCCGAACCGATACGCGTTAAATAGGCGGCTCCCACGACCCCAGCTGTCGAGCCCAGCTCACTGACGACGAGAGGAACCTCAGCTGGAGGCTGGGCAAACGAGTACTTGCGCAATCCCTCCCGAACGAGAGGTTCTATCAGATCGAATGAGGCCGAAATGCCTCCTGTAAAGACGAGAGCATTGAGATCCAAAACATTTTGTATGTTTGCCAGACCGTAGCCTAGGGCCAAACCCATCATCCGAAACGTAGCCAAGCCTGCGGCTTCGCCGCGCCGAGCGCTCTCAGCAATTTCCTTGATTTCCTCAACCTCATGCCCCCCCTCCTCGACGAACTTCCGGCGCAACGCACTCGTGCCGGAGTAAGTTTCAAGACAACCTGATTTTCCACATCCGCAAAGCGGCGCTCCGTCGCTCGTGTCGACGTTGATGTGGCCAATCTCCCCAGCAAAGCCGTTGCTTCCTGGATAGAGCTGCCCCCCAATGACGAGCCCTCCGCCAATACCGGTTCCCAATGTAATCATGAGAAACGATGGATAGCGGGAACCGTGACCGTGCAGATATTCACCTAGGGCAGCGGTTGTCGCGTCGTTTTCAACAGCGACAGGACAGCGCAAGCGTTCGCTCAGGCCCTTACCCAACTCCACTCCGCGGAAGCCGGCGACATTCGGCAGCCCCCAACAACGCCCGGTGGGATCGACCTCTCCCGGAATGGCGACGCCAACGCTCTTTGGATGAGAATCGAGCTGAAGAACGGCACGCGCAATCGCATCGAGGACCTTGTCTGGTCCCTCGGTTGCTGGAGTCGACACCACTGCCGAGCTGACGACGCGGCCCTCCTCAACGATGCCCGCCTTGATGGCCGTTCCCCCGAAATCCACACCGATCATGTCGGATTCCTATCTGCCGCAAGGGGGGCCTCTGTCAAGCACGTGGAGCTCCTTCATGCCCTGCCACGTTCTGCTGATTTCTGAACTCTCGCTCTCCTCGCGAGGCCTTCGTCGGGGGCGTCAAACCAATCCCCGGCGGCCTTCTCACCAGTCCGGAATCGGATGGGCACCACTGCCCAGATCTCAAGATCGAGTTGACGAATGAAGCCCCGCCTCTTACGCCTAGACCATGAAGCACTCTGTCCCACACACCGTCGGCCAGGAAATGGCGCAAAAAGTCACTCGAGCAGCACTCAAAAGCTATGCTGAGCGCTTTAGCGAGTACCAGCCGCGTGTGACGTGGCAAACGGAAGATCAGGCCAGTGTCGGCTTCTCTGTGAAGGGGATGAGCCTCAGCGGACAGGTGAAGGTTCGCGAGAGCACCATTGATCTCGAGATGGACGTTCCGTTCCTTTTTAAGCCGTTTCAAAAAGTTGCTATGAGCAAAATCGAAGAAGAAATCGACGGCTGGATGGCAAAAGCCAAGCGCGGAGAAATCGAGTAGGCGCTCGAAGGAGAACGGGGAGCGCCCCAACTCGCAGTCAAAACTGGCGCTCGGTGTCCAGAAGAAGAGTGACTGGTCCGTCGCCCACCAGGTCTAGTTTCATGTCGGCGCCAAAGCGGCCCTTCTCGACTCGAATCCCTAGCGAATGACTCATCTCGCAAAACGAGTCGAAGAGCTGCCGTGCCCCTTGTGGTTCCATGGCTGCTGTGAAACTCGGTCGCTTCCCTCTCCTGACGTCACCCCAAAGAGTGAACTGGCTAACTGCCAGAAGGCCTCCGCCCACATCAAGGAGGGAGCGATTCATGCGTCCATCATGATCGTTGAAGATTCGCAAGGAGACGACCTTTTCGGCCAGCTTGCGAGCATCTTCCGTCGCGTCTCCCTGGCCCACTCCGACGAGCACACACAATCCGCCCTGAATTCGGCCGGTTACCTCTCCGTCAACCCTGACTTCTGCGCGAAGGACACGCTGAACAACGGCTCTCACGGCTGATGCTCTCGCCGATCAAAGGAACAAAAGCCCCAGAATGCCAGCTCCGGGACAACGGAACTCTCGAATAGAACAGTCATGAATCTGCGCTCACGACTCAAGAATAGTAGAGCATGAAGTAGAGTCCAACACCACTCGTCGAAACGTAAAGCCAGATGGGCAACGTGACCCGAGCGATCCTTTTGTGGAGGCTCAGCCGATTCGTCCATCCTCTGTAGATTGTTAGCAGAGCGAGAGGGACAACAGCTGCGGCAAGAACGATATGCGGAATCAGCAAGCCGAAATAGACTGGCCGAATCCATCCTTCGCCCTGAAACGGCACGGATCCAACCAGAGAGTGATGCATCAAGTAGGTCAGAAGGAACATGCAACTCAGCCCAAAAGCTGCCAACATGCTCCTGCGATGCCAGGTGATGCTGCGGAGTTTGATAAACGCGAAGCCGAGTAGCAGGCACACCGTGGCTCCGGCATTGAGAAGCGCATTGACCGTCGCCAGGCTGCTCGGCCCTCCTCCACTCTCCCGATGAGGGATCAAATAGATAACGCTAGCGATCGCAAGAAAAACAAGGCCAGAGAGCGCCGTGATGACCAAGCGCACTCGCGCGGACTCGGAAGGATGCTCGGCCATCGAACGCGTCGATTCGTCCATGGCCCCTGCCCTACCGCAAGACCAGGCTCAGGCAAGCTACCGCGGCTTCGCCCCCGTTTTGGGTGTCATGCCCGCAGCCCAACCTCGGCTTCGTACAAGGGCTCGCTCAGGTCCTCATCCGGAAGCTCCAACTCCGACCCAACGCCCCCGACGCCCTCCTCACCGCCCATGGCAGTGAGGCGCCGCCCCTCGTCACGCTCACCTGCCTCGAAGCCCTCGTCCGTCCGGCTAGCCTGAGACGCTCGTGGAGCATGACGTAGCAAGCGGCGCATCTGTGGTCCCATGGTATCAAGCTCCGTCGAGACATAGGTCGCCCCCCCGAAGCGAACGAGCTGCTGACTCTGCGCCCTGAGCATCCTCGTGTCCTGCCAGAAGATGAGGCGTGCAAAAGGCTCCAAAACCAATGCCAACGGGCGTCCAGGAAGCGGCGTCCGAAAGCTGGCCACCGCATAGAGACGCGTCTGATGAGGCCCCTCCGGCGTAAGGAAACCCGTGACCAGGAAGTGGGCGGAGTCCCCCAAGCGGTATTCGACTTGTAACACTCCCGGAAGGAAGAAGCGGTCCCAATGATCCACGCGCGCCAGCTGACCTTCAGTGCCGATTGAAAGGAGGCGCGCCACGATCCCACTTGGAGGCGGCTCTCCAACGTATTGTGTCTCAGCCCAGTACCGATAACGACGAACATGCCCGACGATATCGGTCCTCTTCCGAGTCTGTCGAAACAGCCCCCCGTGCAAAACACCAGTATGGGGAACATCAAGCGCGTTTTCTGCAGTATCGTAGAGGCTTCCCGGCGCTACCACCTCTCGAACGACCGTCGTGTATTGAGGATCCGCGGCGTGAGGAGGACGATAAGGGGACAGGCGAGGACGACCTTCAGAGACCGGACAAACCCAAACCAACCCCCCCTGCTCCCGAACAGGGAGAGCGGGAACACGATAGTCCTTTTGTAAGGGGAGCGCTTTGCCCGGCACATCGACACACCTCCCCGCAGAGTCGAACCGCCAGCCATGATAGGAGCACTTCAAGTACCCCTCCGAGTCGGAACAGCCGAGGGACAACGGCACGTTGCGATGCGGACAGCGGTCAACGAAGGCCACCGCATTGCCGCGACTGCGGTACAGAACCACCGGCAGATCCAAGATCTTTCGGGCTAACGGCCGGGCAGTCAGATCACTGGCACGGCAGGCAACATACCAGGCGGATCGCATGAGGCATTGTTGTTCGGGCCACGATGGAGAGCTCTCGGAGACCATGGGAGGCTCCAATGTAACACGAATTGCAAGCTTATCTGTGCGCGGCGAAAAAGCGCCGCTTCGGCCTGCCTGACCATTTTCAGCTCAAACCAGCGTCATCGTCGGCGCGTTTTTTGCGTGCCCCCCAACGAGACCCCCAGAGGTTCCCCACAAGGGGACGACGCAAAAAAGCTTCAAATGGCTCGATCTCCGCCCGCTAGATCGAGTTTGCGTGCCGCTCGCGTGCCGACGGATGCGAGGAGACTTCGCATCTTCGCGGATGCGAACTAGCATTCATCAATAGGCCGCGTCAGGAGTACCCGGCACACCACTGGAGGACAAATGAGCGACAATGCCAGCTTCATGAGCCGACTCTGCATGGGCGAGATCCAGGAAGACCTCATCGTGCCCTTTCCAACAATCGCCGAGGAAGAGCGAGAAACCCTCGAGACGGTACTCAGCTCTCTCAGACAACTGCTGGAATCCCACGAAGAAGAGTTCATCAAATGGGATCGCGAGGGAAAGTTCCCCGATGAGTTCATTGATGAGCTCAAGGAATTCGGTCTTTTTAGCCTCGTCATTCCAGAGGAACACGGAGGCCTCGGAATGGGCAACGCAGCCTACTCTCGAACTCTCCAAGAGATCGCTCGCTTCGACGCTTCTGCCGCGGTCACCGTGGGAGCCCATAGCTCGATTGGCATGCGCGGCCTCTTGCTTTTTGGAACTGAAGAGCAGAAGCAAAAATACCTGCCCAAGCTTGCAACCGGAGAGATGATCGCCGCCTTCTGTTTGACAGAACCTGGATCGGGCTCCGATGCCGCGTCGATCAAAACGCGAGCAGAAAAGGACGGCGACACCTGGATCCTGAACGGTGAAAAAATTTGGATCACCGACGGCGAGATCGCCGATTTCTTCACCGTGTTCGCAAAGACCGGCAAAGAGGGAGAGCGCGGTAAGCTCAGTGCCTTCTTGGTCACGAGAGACATGGGAGGCCTTTCTCATGGTCCTCACGAGGACAAGATGGGAATTCGTGCCTGCCCCACCAACACAATCACTCTCGAAAACGTTCGTGTACCGACAGAAAACCTCCTTGGAGAGGCGGGAAAAGGCTTCAAGGTGGCAATGAACATCCTGAACAGTGGACGGACAGGCCTCGGCGGGGGCTCGGTCGGCGGAATGAAGAAGCTCATTCGCATGGCCACCATGCAAGCCAATGGACGAGTCCAATTCAAAAGGAAAATCTCCGAGTTTGGGCTCATCAAAAAGAAGATTGGCGAAATGGTCGTCGACTGTTTTACCGCGGAGTCAGTGGTGGCCATGGTCGCCGGACTCGTCGACCGTGGAGAAACAGACTATGCGATCGAGGCTGCTATTAGCAAAGTCTATTCGACCGAAGCCCTATGGCGTACCGCGGACCAAGCGCTGCAGGTTGCTGGGGGAAATGGCTTCATGCGCGAATTTCCCTACGAGCAATATGTTCGAGACAGCCGAATCAACCGCATCTTCGAGGGCACGAACGAGATTCTGAGACTGTTCATCGCGCTGAGCGCTATGGATGTCACGGGGCAAAGTCTCAAGGAGCTCTCCAACTCATTGCGAGGGGTTTTCAACGATCCGATCAAGGGGTTCGGTGTCTTGCGTGAATACGCGCTGCATCGCGCGAGCTTGGCAACCGGCATCCGACGTGAAAATCGCGTTTTCAGCAAGCTGGCCCCGGAGCTGGCCGAAGAGCAAGCGATTTTCGAGTTCGGAACCAGGGAACTTGCCGGAGCGGCGGACAAACTCCTTCGGCGACACGGGAAGGAGATCATCGAGCGTCAGCTGGCAACGGCACGCATGGCGGACATGATGATTCAGCTCTATGCGCTTGCTTGCGTACTGAGTCGCGTGACCGGGCTCATCGAGCAGAAGGGCGCCGAAGAGTGCGGGCGAGAAATCCACATTGCCCAAGCTCTGGCCAGTCGCGTGAGGAGAGCCATCAAGGTCAACATCGAAGAAATCGAGGAGAACGCGGACGAACAGATCAAGGGACTCGCTGACCACGCTTTCGAACTCGAAAAGTACGCGTGGGACACCATCTGACCTGAAACTTACCCAGGGGAAGCGGGAATCGAGGTAAGGACATCTGCTCGAAACGCCGGCCGTTTCTCAAGAAGCACCAAGTCTCCCAAGCCCCCCGGTTCCCCCGCTGTCGGATGACGGTGAGCGATGACGGTGCTTGGCGCTCAGGATCAAGTTGCCAGGATATCGATTGATCATGATGAATCAAAAGAGAGAAAAAGTCGTTTTGCTCGACGCAGATCCAACCATCGGCTCTCTCGCTGCGGACAAGGAATCGCGCGAAGCTCTATCCATCCACGGACTCGAGCGGTTCGGAGATCTCCAGATCCACCAACACACTTCCCCCGGAGAGGTCGTTCAACGTCTTGCCGGCGCAACGATAGCCCTGACCAACAAGGTCCCTCTCGATCGCAAGACTCTCACGCAACTTCCCGAGCTTCGACTGGTCAGTGTCTTGGCAACAGGCGTGAACATCATCGATCTCGCCGCAGCCAAGGACACTGGCGTCACAGTGTGCAATGTTCCGGGCTACAGCACAGCCTCAACGGCACAACACACCATCGCATTGCTATTGGAGCTCTGTCACCACGTCGGCTCCCACTGCCGACAGGTTCGCGAGGGCGCCTGGACTCAAAGCCCCAGCTTTTCCTACTGGACACACCCCTTGATCGAGCTGGAGGGGCTCGTCCTGGGCATCGTCGGCCATGGCGCCATCGGACGTCGTGTGGCCCAAATCGGTTCAGCCTTAGGGATGCACATTCTGGTCCACACCCGAACTCCTCGGGAAGAGTCCGGAGTGGAATTCGTCTCCAAACACGAATTGCTCACCCGAAGCGATGTCGTCTCCCTTCACTGCCCTTTAACGGATCAGACCCGCCATTTCATCGATCGATCTGCGTTGCAGCTCATGAAACCCTCGGCCATGTTGCTCAACTGTTCGCGGGGCGCCGTCGTGGACGAGCACGCCCTCGCAGAGGCACTCTCCGCGCGAAGGCTGAGAGGGGCCGGGGTCGACGTGCTCTCCGAAGAGCCGCCAAAGGCCGATCATCCCCTGCTTTCCGCGGAGCGCTGCGTCGTCACGCCGCACATTGCCTGGGCAACAGGAGCAGCACGACGGCGCCTTTTGACGATCACGGAGCAGAACATTCAGAAGTTCCTTGATGGTTCTCCACAGAACGTAGTCAGTTGACTCGATCCCTCGAGCACATCGGCGGGCCCTTCGAGCATCGGTTGGCTCAGCTCGGCAGGGCCCCACCGTCGGCGGATGCGCCCGAACGACGCATCCAGCCCCTGACTATTGTCGTTGAGAAAAGTGCGGCGTCTCCGAAAGGCTCAACACGAATTCCTTGATGCTCATGTCACCATCTGCAAGAGCCATCCGCTGCTCCTCTGCGAGGCACTCCATTCCCCCGCCTCCTGAGAGCAAATACGCGGTGAGCAGACCGCTCACACAATTCTCGATGTCGTTGGTTTCATGTACGAGATTCGCCAAATCTTCCAGGGAGGTGAATTCCTTTTGACTCCCATCGGGAAGGAACGCGGTAGCGACCGTATCGATTTCTGCGCCGTCTTCATCTGCCCTGTACCGACCCAGCTCGTCGTACTGCTCCAAGGTGTAGCCAAAGGGCTCGAAGGGCTTATGGCAAGCCCCGCAGGAACCGGTCGAATGCGTCAACTCGTACTTTTCGCGCGTCGTCGCAGCTTCAACCTCCTCGGTGGTTTCTTCGATCGAAGGAACGACATCGGGAGGCTTGGGTCGTGTGTTGCAGAGGAAATCCTCGAAAAACATCAGGCCACGAAGCGTGGGTGAAGTAGCTCCCTGGTGAGAGGTCCCCGCCAGGAGTGACCCCTGAGCGAGTAGCCCGATGCCCCGGCCCTCGGGACGAGTCACCTGCTGCCATGTATTGTCGTCTCCAGAAACGCTTCCCATTCCATAAAAAGACGACAAGCTCGGATTGAGCATGGTGAAATCTGCCGTCATCAAACGTTCAACGTCGCCATTTTCCTCGAAAACGATGCGCTCGATGTAGGCTCGCGTTTCCTCCGGAAGCAGAACGGAAATCTCTTCGGCAAAGCTGGCCAAGTCGTCCCTGCTCTGCCCCAAGATACTCTGGTACTCCAACCATTCGACGAAAAATGCGTGAAGTACCTCTTTCCCATCCGCAGTGTTGAAAAGCCGTTCTGCTTCAGCCCGGATTGCCGCTGCGTCCGACAACTCTCCGGCCGCAGCCTTATCGAGGAGAGCCTGATCCGGGGTGGAGCCCGCATACGTATAGGCCAAGTTGGTCGCAATCTCGTACTGAGTCAGTTCGTAGCCCTCGCTAGCGGGCTGTCCGATCTCACTTCGATAAAATGTTCGAGGGGATTGAATGAGGCTCACCAACGTCCACTTCAGTCCTGTGGCAAAGTCACTTCGATCGGCAACCGAAGTGAAGTAATCACGGTACTTCTGAACTTCTTCACCTCGAAGCGGTCGGCGAAACAACCGGAATCCGTAGTCCTCGATAAACTGCGTTGCACAGGCCTCTCCCCCCTCTGTCGAACAGGGCAAGATTTGGGTCAGTACCGACTCCTCGGTCACGAGGCCCGCAACATCTTCCGCTGTCTTGAGAAGCTCTCTTGC
>CAYTRQ010000073.1:0-6919 GCA_964440025.1 uncultured Polyangiaceae bacterium
CGGACTTCGGGTGCTTGAAGTCGCATTCGATGAGGGGCCGGGCGCGTTCGTCACCCCTTGTGTGGTTTTGCGGGTGATCGAGGATTCTCGAGCGCTCGAGCTCCTCCCAGCAGACATCGGGTGGACGCGGGGGCGCGCGCCGGAGGAAAAAGTTGCTTTGTTGCGGCCCACCGCGCCAACGCGAGCGCAGTTGCTGCGCCTCCTTCGGAGTCTCGTCACCAGTCTTCGTCATGGCGGGTCAGGAGCCAATCCCTCCCAGAAAGTCCGGAGATCTTCGGGTAAGGAGGAGGTGGCTTCGAATTTCGTGCCATCTAAGCCTGTGCCGGCGACATAGTGGGCGTGCAGCGCGTGCCTGGGTGAAAGGCCAAGATCCTCGCCACCATAGCGGAGGTCCCCAACGAGCGGGCGCTGCAGGCTGGCGAGGTGCGCGCGGATTTGGTGCCGGTATCCGCGCTGCATCCAGACTTCGACAAGGGCCCAACCACCGCGGCGCTCTTGTGTGAAGTAGCGGGTTCGCCGTGGGGGGGCACAATCCGGCGCGAGCACACGGACCTTTTGGGGCGCTTTGGGATCGGGCCCCAGGGGAGCCACGATGGATCCCTTTTCGGGGGGGACGTCTCGCGTGATGGCGAGATAGCCCTTTTGGATGTGGCCGGCTTCGAGCTGTTGTCTCAGGAAGCGAAAAGCCGAGGGAGTCTTTGCTGCGATGACGAGCCCCGAGGTGTAAGTATCCAGCCGGTGAATGAGTCCCGCGTCGGAGGGTCCGAATCCGACGTTGGCCATTTGGGGGAAGCGAGCGAGGAGTGCGCCCGCCAACGTCTCGTCCTCTCGGTCCACCGCGGCGGCGGAAGGGAGCCCGGCAGGCTTGTCCGCGATCACCATGTCTGCGTTTTGATAGACGATCTCGAGAGGAAGGTGAGGGGCAGGGCGAACGTGGCCCGGCAAGTGTTGGAGATCGATGGAGACGAGGGCCCCGACGCTTGCGGGGTCCCCTTTCTTGCCCGGTTTTCCGTTGACCCGCACGGCTCCTCGGTGGAACAAGAGTGCCAGCGTCTTCCGGCTCAGCTTGGGGCTGACGAGTTCTTGGAGGACCACATCAAGACGCTTCCCCGCGTGCTGCGCATCGAGAAGGAAGGTGTGGCGAGAGGGAACCAATGGCGCCGATTGCCTCCGTCAAGCGGCTAAAAGAGTACGTTGGCTCGAAGCCAAAGCGAGTAGCCGTGGGAGGTGGCTACGCGAAAGCGCCGACCGGGATCATTGAGCACTCGGCGATATTGAGGATTGGGAGCGCCAGTGGGCTGCCATTGGGGGGTCTGCCCTGGGGGGGCTTGATTCAGCTTGCAGCTTCCAGCTTCTGCGACGGTCCCGAAGAAGTTTGGATTGCAAGCTTGATCGAAGGTAATGTAGTGGCCTTGGATAATGCGCCATGCCGCAGAGAGATCGAATTTGACGTACCGGCCGGCTTGCCAGGTAAATTTGGACTGTAGCCTGTAGTCGCCGTGTTGTTGTACATCGGTGAGACCGGTGAAATAGACCCGTCTGGAGTTGGGATCGACAACGGACGGAGTATTGGGATCGAGTTCTCCATTGGGGAGAGTGTTGGCGCGGTAGGCTTCGAAGTTGGGGTTTCTGATTGAGGGGGCTGAGCTTGAGCCGAGGGCATCGAAGAGCTCGGAATAGTCTCGCCCTTCCGAGACGTAGGTCCCGGTGACCCGGAAATCGAGGGTGACCCGACTAAATTTTTCGGGTTGTTCCCACGGGATGACGGCGATCCCGGCGATCACGCTGCCTCGCAACGGGGGATGATCAACGAGGGCACCGGTGAGGTCCAAAGTTCCGTAGTCGCTGCCACTGGCCGGAAACTCCACGAGGGCAGCGATGCCCGTGTAGGGTTCGATAGAGCGAGCCCGTCGTGAAACGTAAGCGTGCCCGCCCACAGCGTGGGTGCCTCTGCTGACCCCCGGAGTGCGGCTGCCCGCAAAGCTTCCTTCCGGTTCATCGGCAAGATTGCCGCCGTCGTCCAGGGTTGCATCGTAGCTGGGACCAAGGGGGTCGTTCATTCCATCGCGATCGATGTCGGCAGGATGGGTGCATTCTTGCTGACCGGGCGGCGGATTGCTGGTGCAAGCATGCATCGGCTCCGAGACATTGAAGCGTCCCTCGATCCCCAGGACCCAGTTTGGTTGGGCGGGATTGCGGAATTGGCTCATAATGCCGAGATCAAGGCCTACCCCGAAGTATTCGATCCCACTTCGGGTGGGCGATTCGAAGTTGGGAGAAAAGAGTTGTTCTCCTTCGAAACCTTCGGTGGCTTCCGGGGTGCCCGTCGAGCCATCGAGCTCAGTGAGACCTCGGTTGTTCGCTAAGATGATGGGCAGTTTGAGAGTGAGAGCCAGTTCTCTGAGTAGGCCGATGTTGATCTCAGGAACGAGTCGCTGGGTGGATTCCGAGTAGGTGGCTACCGGCAGTTTGTTATCGAGGTAGCCGCCGGCATTGAGCCCGGAGTCCGCCGCGGCTGTCTCGCGGAAAACGGATGCGGTCCTATGCTCTTGGTCGAAGGAGAGCCTGAGATTGACATCAAAAGGATCCTTGAAGTCGAACGCGTCAGCCACGTCGAGCAGATCCACGGCGGTGTCGTTCAATACGGAGGGTTCGGTGGGCTGTCTGGGTTCATCGGCGCTGGCGGGCAGAGTCCAAGAGAGACTCGCCGCGACAAAACTGCCGACCGCCAGCTTGCGTGCCTGAAGCCCTCCGCCGTCGCTCCGGAGCTGGCGGGTGAGGCGAGCCTTGGCGGAGCCTGTTGCCGCGTTTGGTTCAAGGTTTTGCCGTTGGAACGCATCTCCGAGCCCCATTGAGGTGGTGAGATACGTTCTGGGCGAGGCGAGTCCACCCGGCACACGGAGTGTGCGGCGGCGGAGCCACGGAGCGGGGGGAAGTAAAGCCACAGGAAGCTTCTTCGAAGCTACCGGCGGCCGGTTTCGGCTGTCAACCAAAGCTCGGCCGGCGAGTGGGACGGCAGGTGGACGCCACTTCATCACTCCTCGTTGGGCTCTTTGGTTGTGTCGGAGTCCTGGGGAGGCCGACGGTTCTTCCTTGCCGTCTCTTCGGACTCGTCGATAACTGGTTCGCCAGCGCCTACATGGAACGGAGCAACGAGCGTGGGACGGGAGGCCTCCTCATCTTCCTCGAACTCGGGATCTTCGAAGAGCTCATCCGTCAGATCATCGACCGCGAGTTCTTGCTCGGTGATATCCTCGGCGGCGAGCTCTTCGCGAACCTGACCGAGCTCTCGACTTGTTTCTGCAAGGCGGTCGGCCACGACTCCAAGGAATTGCCAGAGGAGTTTCACGGCCAAGGAGTGTTCGTTGCGGAGGAGCTCGAAGAAGTCCCGTCTGCGGATCACCATGAGCTCGGCCGCGCCACGTGCCTTCACCGATGCCGAGCGCGGTTGATTGCGCACCAGGGCCATCTCTCCCACGTGAGCTCCCTGAGTAAGTACAGTGATGCGGGAGGAACCGCGCCAAACTTCGACTTCGCCTTCGAGAACGATGAAAAGCTCCTCGCCAGTTTCGCCCTGGTTCATCACGTATTCGCCATCCTCGCAGCTCATGACGTCCGTGACCTGCAGGATGCGCAGGAGCTCACGGTCGTTGAGTGGACGGAAGAGGCGCATCTTGGCCAGAAGTTCTCTCTGCAAATGAAGGCGACGAGCTCGCTCTGCGTCCTTCTCGTCTGTGCCTCCGATGGCGAGGACGACTCCGGTGATGTTGTCCGAGCCACCCATTTCATTAGCGGATTCAATCATCCGCTTGATGCCGAGCTCGAGGTCGTCGGCAGACAGACGATCGGAAAGCAAATCCAAGTCGTCTTCGAAGTATTGGTAGAGACCGTCCGAGCAGAGAAGGAGCCGGTCTCCCGCTACGAGATCGAGTACCAGGCTATCGGGCTCAGCGTGTTCATAGACTCCCACGGCGCGCGTGATAGCGTTCTTCTGCGCGAGTTTTTCGACCTTCTCGCGCGGCATCTTCTTTCGTTTGATGAGCTCATTGTAGACGTTGTGGTCTTCCGTGAGCTGTTCGAGCACACCGTCGCGCAGGAGATAAAGGCGACTGTCTCCGACGTAGATAATGAACGCCGTTTGCCCGGCGATGACGACTGCGACCAAGGTCGTGCCCATGCCGCGCTTTTTCTGGTCCCGATTGGCCTCCTGGTAGACCTTGGCGGAAGCGCGGTTGACGGCAAATTCGAGCATTGCCGTAATGTCGCGCTTACTCACTTTGCCCACGCCCGTGGTGCCGGCAGCGTAGTCTTTGAGCATCTCCGCATCCTTCTTGACCTCGTCATGGAATGTGCGGACAGCCAGCGCGCTAGCGACCTCGCCAGCGGCGTGCCCCCCCATACCGTCGCAGACGATGTAAAGACCAAGAGAACGATCGACGAGGAAATTGTCCTCGTTGTGTTCTCGCTTCCGTCCCACATCGGTGAGCGCGGAAAAGGAGATCTCAGAACCCATCGGCACCAGGATACACAAGCCGTGCTTGCTGTGCAGCTACGGTAGTTTCCCCGCCTGTCCTCCGCCTCGATGGTTCGCTGGCCCGGAGGCAGGACGGCGCTCCTTGTGGAAAAGGAAGCGCGGAGGGCTTCTGACCGCCACGGTTGTGTTCTCGTGTCTGTTCTGCGCCCTCCCCGTGTCTGCCTCAGGAGGATTCATCGTAATTGGACGCGCCGTAAGTAACCCATTTCAAGAAGACTTCGATAATCTTTTCTTCCGACGATGACATGATCCAAGAGGGGCGTTGCCAGCATTTCTGCGGCTTGACAAACTTGAGCTGTGAGCTCTAGGTCCTCGGGGCTGGGTGACGGGTCGCCGCTCGGGTGGTTGTGCACCAAAATGAATCCGGAGGCGCCTTCACGCACGACTGGCGTGAGCAGATCTTTGGGGAGGAGTGCACAGCCGTGAGCGCCTCCTCGTCCCACCCGTTGTGTTGACAGGAGCGTGCTTTTGGCGTCAACGCAAAGGACCCACACTTCCTCGTGCTCGAGGGCGCCGAGGCGCCCAAGGGCCCACTTGGCCACCATTGGGGCCGTCAGTGGCTCTCGAGGGAGCTCTCGATAGGCCTGTCGCTCTGCGCGCCGTCCGAGTTCGAGAGCGGCTGCGAGGAGCACCGCCTGCTTGCGTCCTAAACCGAGCCGGCGCAGGCCCACGGGCCCGAGCCTTCCCAAGCCATGGGCAAAGCCATGGCTGTCGTTGACTTGGGCGAGAACTTTCCGAGCGAAGGCGAAGGCGCTGTGATCGTCTCCACCACTTCCCAGAAGGAGGGCAAGCAACTGGGGCTCGGTGAGGACGGCGACGCCTTCAACCTCAGCGATGCGTCGTGGATGTTCAAGGACATTGGTTTTCGATGACCTGCGCATTAGTGCAGTGCACAGCAACCCTGGTGCCACCGCGTTGATCGCCGTCTGATTCTCAGAACAGGGCCCGGCTTGCTGGCATGCCACGCTGTTCGTCACTGACCGCCAGGCTGATCCGGGGAAGGGCCCGCTCACCCACTGGCGGGGTCGGCTGAACCCCTTCTACGGGTCAATTCGATGCGCCTCGTTCTTCGCGCGCAGTGCAATTCGGGAGCCCTTCTAGGGTCATGCTAGCGCTGTAGCTTTTTCAGCCGAGAGCGTCCGCCTCGACGAGATCGTCGCCCAGGAGATGCCGGAATTCGGCTGCTGCGGCGAGCACCGCCTGTTCATTGGTGCCGTCGAAGGTCAGACGCGTCTTGAATCGCCGATCGAACCACTTGGGATAGGATCCAATTTCGACGTGGGGGTGGTTTCTCACCACCTGATCGATCCTCTCCTTCAAGGAAACCTCGTCGGCCGAGCTGAGGACTTCGAGCCCGTAGAGGGGGTGCGGTCCTCTGAGGTGGACTCTGACAGCCGCAAGTTTCATCCGAAAGAGTTCGGGGACTCCCGGTAGCATCCACACCGAGTCACAGACGACCGTCGGCCAACGAATGTCCGAGGTCTCCAAAAGCTCGGCTCCTTCGGGCACACGAGCCAGGAGGCGTTGGGCTTCTGTGAGCGAGTCCCCGTAGACCTTTTCGACGAGAGCAATGAGCCGGGGACTTTCTACCACACGCCTGCCGAGCGCGAGGGCCACTCCCTCGACGGAGACATCATCATGGGTCGGACCGACGCCGCCGCTCGTGAAGACCACGTCAACGCCGGCTCGAAGTCGCCGCAGTTCTTCAGCAATGACATCCCGATCGTCGGGAACGACAATGACGCGTTCGAGGCGGATGCCGAGGGCGCGCAGCGTCTTGGCGAGAGAATAGGTATTTTCGTCGCGGATCTTCCCAGTCAAGAGCTCGCCACCAATGACCAGCGCTCCAGCGGTCTCGGCAACGCGCCCCACTGGGCCCTCGCTATCGTGCCGCTCGCTCGTTGAGCTTCCGGAGGGAGAGGGGGCGTCGAATGGAGTCACGGTTCTTCCAGTTCCTCGGTCACTGGGTTTCCGGAGTCGTCGATGGCAAGCAGCTTTTCAACCTTGGCCTCGGCTTGGTCGAGCTGCTGCTGGGAATCTTTGGCCAAGCGGACCCCTTCTTCGAATCTCTGGAGAGATTCTTCCAGACTCAGGTCCCCTCCCTCAAGCTCGAGGACGATAGCTGAAAGGCGTTCAATCGCTTTCTCGAAAGGCAGCGGCGTGTCTTCCTGGTTCGGCTCTTGGGGCTTGGAGCGAGTGGCCTTTCCTTTCGCCATCGGCCTCAGGGTGGCTGGACCCGAGGCCAGCCGCAAGCCTCCACCTCCTCGCTGGCGGCAGCGCACCAAGACAAAAGAATCGGTCCCCGTCCACCTCCCGGAACATCAACGGCTGCCTGGCTGACCGCACCAATGAAACCGTCGGGAGCTGGTCGAAGTCGCACGGGAG
>CAYTRQ010000073.1:6929-12482 GCA_964440025.1 uncultured Polyangiaceae bacterium
GAGGAGCCAGCCGTCGGGGGGCCCAAAGGGCGCTGTTCGGGGTTTGAGCTAAGAAGATGGGGGAGGGCGCGATGGTGAGGGACTGGCGGGTCATCAGGCTGCGGCAGTCGGCGTCGGGCTCGAATCGAGCGATCAGCTTGCCGATCTCGTCCTTGCTGGTGACTCCCAGACGCGCCAGCGAGGTGCACAGCACCTGTCGAACACCCCTGTGGGCCTCTTGTCGATACATTCTTTCCAGCAATCCTCGGCCTACAGGAAGATGGCTCGGTGAGATCTCGGCGAGCCCCTGTGCAATCAATGCCCGCGCCGGTGCTTCAGCGTGGCGGTACAGTTTCAAGAGCTGAGCGGGTTCTGGCCCCGGAAGCCGCGGCTTTTCCACCAGGCGGCTGGCCCAGGCTCCGAGCCATAGGGGGAGATGGTATTCCGAGGCTTCCTGAAGATTGTGCTGAATGGTTCGCGTGCTGAGCTGACGCCCCATTGCCGGATTCTGCAGGAGCCAAGGAAGATGGCGAGTCGAGTCAGGCTCGATCCGTGGAGCTCTCGAGCTTGCGAGCGTCTGATTGAGCACGGCCCGACGGATCTCTGGAGCGGAGTGCTCGAGGAGAGCGTCGGCCTCTTTCGGGGCGGTCAGGGAGAGAAGCCACGCGCTGGCGGAACGCGTCGAGGGGCTTTCTGTGTCCAGCCCTTCCCTTGCCCAGGAGACGATCCAATCGGGCGCCTTGGGACTTCGGCCGACCAGCACCGCAAGAGCGCGCCGGCTCCACGTCGGGGAGCTTTGGATGATGGGAGTGAACCTCTCGCGGTTTTTCAGGGAGGGAGGAGTCGTGCATCGGGAAAGTTGCCGGACGAGATGAAATGCGTCGTCTGCGGTTTGCGAGAGAGCTTTCAATACATCGTGGCACTTCGGGAGCGTGTCCTGCTGCACCTTTTCCTTCTGTTCTTTGCCGGGGAGACCTAGACGCTTTGTGAGGTCACTCACGAATTTCGATGGAGGCGGGTGAGCCGACAAAGCAATGCGGCTATGGCGGCTGGCTTCTGGATTGGCGGCCGCGGGGCCGTCTCGGAGGAGGATGAGCAAACGGAGAGCGTCTTTTTCTCCGCTTTCCGCTAGGGCCATGGCAGCAGTCGCTCGGGAGAAGCTCAGCAGGGCGGCGGAGCTTGGGTCGCCGGGAGGTTTTTTGAGATGCTGCTCGAGGGCCCTCCGTGCCTCGGGAAAGGCAGTACGCTGGGCGAGCGCTCTGACGACTTCCAAAGTGAGTAGCGAGTCCCGCTGGACTTCGCGAGCGGCGAGGAGCTCGGCGAGCTCTCGAGGAGCGCCACGTCGCTTGGAAGCCAACAGGCTCTGGATTTTCGCTGGCACACTGTGTCCGCCCAGGACGTCGAATGGGAGATTCTGCTGCGTCTTTTTACTGGGGGTCAGATGCCCGGGAGGCGCCGCGACTGCCTGTGCGGCTGAAAATAAGAGTGTGACGCCGACGGCAAGTGCCCAGGCTCGCCCGAAGCCACATAGCGAGGATTTCACGCTGCTTGCCACGAGCCGACCCTATCATGGCCTGCCCGAATCATGATCCGTCCGAGGCTGCAGGTTGGCTGGCGCAGCAGGCCGAAGGTGTGGCGCTTCGGCCTGCTGCTGGTCGCAAAGCCGTTGGTGCTAGGGGGAGCCATTTGCGCCTCGACCTGCTAGGAGCGGGCCACCCATGGACGCCATTCGAGTTCGTGGAGGGCGCCAGCTCTCCGGTCGCATCGTCGTAGGAGGAGCCAAGAATGCGGCTCTCCCCATCCTCTGTGCCACACTCCTCTCAGATGAGAAATGCCGCTTGAGGAATGTTCCGGGACTGCGCGACATCCACACCACTGGCAAGCTTCTTGGGGTTCTGGGGCGCGACGCCAACGTGAGCATTCCAGAGGTCGTTGTGGGCCCAAGTACTGGGAAGCATGTGGAAGCCCCCTACGATCTCGTCCGGCAGATGCGGGCGAGCATTCTCGTTTTGGGGCCACTCGTGGCGCGTCACGGTCGAGCACGGGTGTCACTGCCGGGGGGGTGTGCGATCGGTGCTCGTCCGGTGGATCAGCATCTCCGAGCTCTCGAGACCCTCGGGGCGACGATCCGTGTGGAGCACGGCTATATCGAGGCCGAGGCGCCACGTCTGGTGGGCGCGGAAGTCGTCTTCGATATGCCTACGGTCACAGGGACTGAGAACATCATGATGGCGTGCGCCCTCGCCAAGGGCCGCAGCACGCTCGTCAATTGTGCTCGTGAACCAGAAGTGGAGGAGCTAGCTCGGGTCCTCAACAAGATGGGAGCCCAGGTGGACGGAGCAGGAACGGCAACGATTCATGTGACCGGGGCCGATGAGCTGCAGCCGTTCGATCATGCCATTGTCGCCGATCGCATCGAAGCCGGTACCTTCATGGCTGCCGTTGGTGCGGTGGGGGGAGATTGCCTCCTCGATGGTGCTCCTTTGGAGGATTTGGAACCGGTCGTGGTCAAGCTCCGTCAGGCGGGACTCGCCATAGAGCGCGAGGGAAATGCCGTCCGGGTGGCCCGGCTTGGTCCCATTCGCGCCGTGGATGTGACCACGGCGCCCCACCCTGGATTCCCGACGGATATGCAGGCGCAGTTCATGTGTTTAATGACTCAATCGGAGGGGCGCAGCGTGATCACGGAGACCATCTTCGAGAACCGCTTCATGCACGTGCCCGAGCTCAGTCGTATGGGAGCGCAAATCGACGTCAGAAACAATACGGCGTTCGTTCAAGGCGTGCGAGGTCTTTCCGGGGCAAGCGTCATGGCGACGGATCTGCGGGCCAGTGCTTCTTTGGTGATTGCAGGGTTAGTGGCTGATGGAGAGACAACGGTTCGGCGCGTCTACCATCTGGACCGAGGATACGAATCCATTGAAGAGAAGCTCGGTGGCGTGGGGGCGGACATCGAACGGATTTCGTTGGAGGGACCGTGAAGAACACCGAAACAGATTCCGAGAGCCCCATCGCGGCACGTCCACTGACCATTGCCATTCCGAAAGGGCGGGTTTCCAAGGCTCTCGCTCCAGTTTTCGAGCGTGCAGGCATCGGTACCGAAAACCTGCTGTCCGATGATCGACGGCTCATCCGCTACAGCGACGATGGGGCGGTGCGTTTTCTTCTGCTCAAGCCCGACGATGTGCCGACCTACGTCGAGTACGGGGCTGCGGACTTGGGGATCAGTGGTCGGGATGTGTTGCTCGAACGCCGCTACGATCTCTACCAGCCCCTCGATCTCGGTGTCGGTCAATGCCGCATGGTCGTGGCGGGGCCTCGCGATGTCGTGGTGGGGGCGCGTCCGCGCGTGGCGACCAAGTTTTTGCGTATTGCCACCGATCACTTTGCCAAAAAGGGCGTTCAAGCAGAAGTGATTTACGTGGGCGGTTCAGTGGAGCTGTCTCCTCTTGTTGGCTTGTCCGACGTCATCGTCGACATCGTGGAAAGTGGTGAGACACTCAAGGAAAATGATCTGCATGTGCTCGAGCACATCGCTGATATCTCCAGCGTGCTGGTTGCGAACCGCAGTCTCTACAAATTGCGGCATCAGACGATTGCGCCTCTCGTCGAGCGATTGGCAAAAGGAGTGCTGGCTCGTTGATTGACCCTCGCTGATGGGGTCGATGCGTCGACTCGAGCGATGGGTAAAAGGGTTCTGTCGCGCTGATTGGCCGATGCGCCCGATGATCCGTCATCATCCCTCTCGGGGCGTTTGGCGGGCTTTGCCTCCATGCCACTGACAGTAGGGCCATTCCGCCAAGGCTGAGTTTCTATACCGTGCTTCGGAGGAGACCTCCTCACCCAACCACGATGGCCTTTCGAATTCCTCTTCCTCGCTGTCGAGTTCGATCTCGGCGACCGTCAGCCCCTCGTTTCGCCCCTCGAAGACATCGACCTCGAATAGATGATCTCCCACGGGCACTTCGTAGCGGACCTTTTCTACCAAAGTGCCACGACACAAATCGAGCATGTCTTGAGCGTCACCCCTTGGAATTTCATATTCATATTCCGAGCGGCGGATGCCTTCGGTCTTCCCTTTGATCGTGAGAAATCCCTGGGCGCCGACCAAACGAACCCGGACGGTGGCATGAGGCTCTTTCGTGAGATATCCCTGGACGATTTTGCGTCCCTCTGACTGAGGGTGAAAAGAATCGTCGACCAGAAACTTGCGCTCGATTTCGGTGCCCACGGACTCAAGACTGCGCCGCTTCGAGGCCGCCCTCAACTCGTGATGCGGGAACTGACCCCTGCGGGAGCTGACCCGGGGGAGCTCGTCCCAATAGAGTCAACGAGCCTCCTTGGGTTCGGCGGATTCCTCGGGATGGGCCGTCGGCTTTCCAGCCAGCTCTTGACGGATGTCGTAGGCGAGCCGGCAACTATCGAGGGGGCGGGAAAATTGCAGGCGACTCTTGTCCGAGATCCACTCGGGGGAAACTTCTCGGCGTAGGCGGAGCAGGACTTCAAATGTCTCGATATCGACTCCTTGTTTCTGTCGCTGCTGGCTCGGAGGGGAACTGGGGCGAGGGCGGCCGACTTCGTTTTGGGGCTGTCTCGTTTTGGACGATGAAGTTTCGGTCGGTTCGTGTCCTTTTGAGATACGAACCAAGCCGAGACGAATATGATGCTTGCCTTCGCCATCGAAGTCTGAAGATTGTCCAGCGAGCAGTGGTTCATCGATTGCGTAGAGCAGGAGATCTGCGCTTTGGGCTTCCTTTTCGCTTTGAAAGTCCCGCGCCGAAAATCGCTGGTTCAGGCGTCGGATTTGATTCATGTGTTTGGCTTGGGCCAGCTCCTCTCCGAAATCCGATTCGAAGAAGTCGCGCTGCTCGTAGAGCCGAGCTAAGCGATGAAAATGGTCGGCAGCGGCGGTCTCGCCCATTTTGCCCAGGCTCCTGAGAAGATCCGTCTCTTGTCGGGATGGAGGAGGCGTTGCCAGGCAAAGAGCCAAGGCGTCGACGGTGGATTCGGCTGCCGTTTCCTTGATGCCTCGCGGGGTGGCCAGGTCCGGTGCGGTTCCTCGGACATAGAGAGCACCATCATTGAACAGCTCGTCGAGAGCCTGCGTTCCCTTCACCGAGGGGGAAATGATTTCTGGTCGTCGCTTCTGGGAGGCTTCCGTGAGCAGCCTTTCGATCCGTCGGAGGCGCTGTCGTTCTCGCCGTCCATAGCTTGCTCGAGCTTTCTCGAAGCGAGCGGTCAACTTGTTTTGGGCGGCGTGAAATTCCCTGCGGCTTTCTTGATAAGTAGAAAGAAGGAATGCTCCGAGTCCCAGCAGGAGTGTTAGGGCCAGGGGACGTCCCCACCTACGTAGCGAGCGCCTTTTCTTCGATCGTTTGCGGGCGGCGGCATCGTCCCACAGGCTGTTTTGGACCCTCCGTGCGAGGTCCGGGTCCATCTTCTTGGTGATGAGAAAGCTTGGCATGGGGTGCCTCGGTCTTTTCAGCGTTGTGCCGCCGTCATCTTTCGGTCGATCAAGGCCATGAGTTGGTCTTTGGTGACACCCAATCGGGACGCCGCCTGGGACGCCAGAGA
>CAYTRQ010000073.1:12492-16944 GCA_964440025.1 uncultured Polyangiaceae bacterium
TCGCAGATCCGTGATCGTCTTTTCTCGCTCGAGCCGCGAGGCGAATTCCAGAAAGTGAGTGGTGATGAATGCTTGGGGCCTGAGACGAGAAAGCATGCGGACGACGAGTTCGAAGATCTCTTCGCCCTCGGACGGATTGGTTCCCGAGCAGAGCTCGTCCAAAATCACGATGGCCCCAACGGGAAGTCGTTCGAAGAGAGAGCGAATGCGCATGAGTTCGACGCCGAGCCTTCCTTCCGTCTGATCGGCGTGTGTTTCCTGGATCAAGGAAACGACAAGCCCCGCGGAGAGCGCCATTTTGGCTTGTCTGGCCGGGACCGGCAGTCCTGACTGGGCGAGCAATTGAGCCAGGCCCAAGGATTGAAGCAGGCGCGTCTTGCCGCCCGAGTTGGGCCCGGTGACAAGCAAGGTGGTATCGAAGCGATCGGTTTCTACGTCGCAGGGAACCGGCGTCATCTTCGCGCCGAGCAGGAGGGGGTTGAAGAGGCCCAGGAGTTGGCGCTGCCCGGTGGGCGGACTGAAATCGGGAAGACAGACCGCCAAGCCGGCCTCGCTGGAGAGCTCGGAAAAGCGCAGAGCCCCGAGGTAAAATTCAACGTCTCCCAGGAGCTGGACGAGCGCCGGAAATTGAGGGCGCACCCCCTCGAAAACAGCGTCGAGGAGACGGGCCATGACCTCCCCCTCGCCGAACCGAAATCCGCGTGCCACGAGTTCGAGCTTCGAGAGAAACCGCCGAACGGGGCTGTTATGAAAGGGATTTTCTTCCCGCTCCTTGAGGGAAAGGAGCTCCAGTTGGCGGACGCGGCCTTCGGAGCCGATGCGGACGCGAAAATCGAGCGTGGCCATTTCATCATCGTAATCGAGAAGTGACGTCAGCGAAGTAAATGGCTCCGAAGAGCGAACGTCGTTGGCATAGTCCGATAAACGACGCAGTCCTGAGTGAGCTTGCTGAAAACCGACGTGCAGTTTTTCTATGATCTGGCGAAACAAGGTCAGGATTTCTACTTGGCGCCGCCCCACGTCCCATTTGACCCCGGAATGAGCTCCCTCGATGAGTGCGCGGAGTCGGAGCAATAAACCATGGACCGCATTGAGTTCGTCGCGAAATAATGGGTGAGTTAGTAGTTCGCTCACAATGCCGCGGCGCAGCTCGACGCTCTCCCATTGTCGAGGGGGTGAGGAAAGAACGCGCACGAGATGCTGGACGGAGGCGAGCGGACGCTGGCCAGGTCGATTGTTCTGCATGCAATCGCGGACAAAGCGTTCGATAAAAAGATCCGAGGCAAAGCAGTCCGGTTCCCAGGTGGACGGGGGCACGGTGGCTCGCGCGAGTGCGTCGGTAAAAAGCCCGCCAGATGTGCTTCCTGCAAACGCAAAAACCACTGCCGTGTCCGTGACCTCGTGATCAATACGGAAGCGTGGGACCTGCTGCAGAAGGTCGGGCAATGGGTCAGCGTGATTTTTCATCTTGGTCTCAGACAGCTGCGAGCGAAGGATGTTCCGAGGTGCCCCCGCTTTTGTCTTGCCTGCGTCATGGTCTGCGGAGGATGACGAGTGCCACTCGTGGGACGCCATTCGCCGGACTTGGCCACCGGCTCGCCAGGGTCCAGGCCGCATCAAGTTGCTGTTTTGAGCTTTGGTGAAGGTGGCACGTTGTTCGCTCTGTTCATTGCCAGGCACGGAAGTTCCGGAGCCAGAAGGAAAGGATTTTGAAAATGAATCAGGCAAAAATGAAAGTGATTTACGTTATTACAGAAAAGGGTGAGCGAAAGTTTTGGAACAAGGTGGGAGTCGCATTCGTCAATCGCGATGGATCCCTCAATTGCAGGCTCGATTCGCTTCCAGTAGACGGCGAGCTGCACATTCGGGACTACGTAGCGAGGGAAGAGCGGAGTGAAGGAGCTCGCGAACAGCGGGCTATGGCGAGCTGAAAGGTGACAGCGGAGATGAAAACGCTGAAGGAATCCAACCATGCTGCTCAAGAGTCTCCGCGTGTTGAGCCAGGGTCTTCCCGTCTGGGGAGGCCCTGGCGCCTCATTGTGAGGGGTTTCAGGGAGCGGATCAGACGCTATTTTCCTGAGCTTCGCGTATGGGGGCCGCTCGTGGCGCGCGTCGTTGCGATAGGCGCGCTCTTGACGGGGGTCGCCTGGCTGGGGGAGCGCGACTCCGACGAAACCACGTATGGTGTTCGGTTGAACGTCGAGGCCGAAAGAGCCGGGCCCGATTTGACGCAGCCATCCCAGGTCGAGGCGATCACTGCCGTTCAGACTGCGCCTGCTGCTGCTCAGCGGGTGAAGCAAGAACCTGAGTCCCCGGAGAAGCCGTCGACGGCGGCTGCCGATCCCTGTCAGGAAGAGGGTGAAGCTCGACCCAAAGGGATCACGAGCGATGGAAGAGTCATTTTGAATGAATCGAGCGCCGAAGAGCTGACGACCCTCAAAGGAGTCGGAGACAAGCGCGCTTCGGACATCGTGAACCTCCGCAAGCGACTGGGAGGATTTCGCAAGGTTGCGGACCTGCTCCGAATTCGTGGGATTGGTTGGAAAACGCTGCGAAGATTGAAAGATCAAGTGGTGCTCGATCGTCCTCCTCCAAAAAGGAAGAAGGAGGAAGAGACCAAGAGCGCCGAAGAGTCGAGCTGAAGCAAGAACGATCCCCTAGAGCGTCGATCAGTTTGCCACAAAGAGCTCCTGAGAAACGCCCCGACCCTCTTGCGAGGGGGCGTTTCTCGCCCGCTCTGCTTCCGCTTGCTGCACGAAATCGAGCCTCTCGTTTCCCTTGGGTCCAGGCGACCGGTCAAACCGGTCGCCGCTCCAGGAGTTTTCACTCTATCATCCGTTCGGTCGGATCGGCATCGGCATCGGCATCGCTTGCGCTCTCTAGGCGTTCGACTTTTGGTGATGTTCGTCTAGAATTTTGGTGAAGGCTCGCGCTTCAAACGGGTGCGCGCTGACTCATAGGCTGGGGGCAGAGATTGAGTCGTTTGCAGGCTTTTTTCGCGCCCTCACCTGGGATGGGCGCGAAAAAGCCGGAGTTAGAGTCACGCTCGATCACAGGTCATGGGAGCGACGAAGTGCCCATTTTTTGCCGCGAAGGAGTCCAGTTGGCTCGCGGCCAGTCCACGCAATTCACCGGACGGAGCAGGAGAGCGATGAAGCGAGCAGAAAAAGGTCATTTGCAGTTTTTGTCGCGTCCGCACCGTAAATGGGGTGCAAAGAGGCGGGCTCGGTCTGACGACCGCTCACTGAAAGGCGCGGACGAGGAATTTCGCTGTCAAACGGTGACGTCCCCTCTGCGGCGGTCTGCCCGCCTCGCACGTCGCACAGTTCTCGGCTACGGCGTGCTCTCCTTGGGAGCAGCGGTCGGAGCCCGGGCTGCCCCACGCCAGGCGGCTTCTCGGAAGCAGTCGCAGACAAAGGCGGCCCCGTTCGACCTGAGCAAGTGGATTGCTCGGCCGCCCCAGGGATTTGCTCCGCTTGTCATACCCGGCGTAGTGACGCGGGCCGAGGCCAAAGGAGACTTTGGATCGATGATGCAACCCAACTATCTTTGGCCAAAACCAGAGGTGGCGAGACGGTTGCTTGAACGCGCGCTGACCGACTTGACAGGGGCGCCGAACCTTCAGGAGTCCCTGGCACGCTTCATTCATGAGGATGATGTCGTTGCCATCAAGGTCAATGGGATTGCGGGACAAACCGGTTACACGATGGCGGTGAACTATGAAGTGATTTTGCCTGTTGTCGAGGGACTGATGGGGTTGGGGGTTCGGCCGAAAAACATAACTATTTACGAGCAATTCCCGGCTCATTTGGCAGGAACTCGAGTCGGAGTGGGAAAGTGGACATTGCCCGAGGGAGTCCAAACCGGCACCCACAATAACGAAAAATGTGAGATGCCTCGGATTGCGGTTTTCGAGGATATCAAGACGCGCTATTGCACGCTTCTCACCGACGCGACGGCGGTCATAGATATGACGCAGATGAAAGAGCACCATCTGTGCGGGTTCACGGGGGCGATGAAAAATATCACCCATGGGAGCATAGAAAATCCGGAAGATCATCACGCCCATCGCGCGAGCCCTCAGATTGCTATGCTCTACAATCATCCCATTGTACAGAGCCGGGTTCGGCTTCACATCGTGGATGCATTCAAAATCATCTATGATAAAGGACCACTCGACAAAGATCCCGATATGCGGGTGCCTCATGGTGCTATCTACGCTTCAACCGACGCCGTTGCGATGGATACGGTGGGTTGGAAGGTGATCGAGGATGAACGTAAGCGTCGGGGTGGAATGACACTGAAGGCAGCTGGCAGGGAGCCACGCTATATCCGGCGGGCTGCGGAGCTGGGCATTGGCGTGCATGACTGGAATCAGCTCCGTTTACACTCGGTCGTCATCTAGTGCTGCGACCACATAAAAGTGGTCGGTAGGGAGACCACTTTTCTCTC
>CAYTRQ010000074.1:0-16927 GCA_964440025.1 uncultured Polyangiaceae bacterium
CCAACCATTGGGTTGAGACCCCGGAATCGAATGGAGTGAAGGTGCAGGTCGTACAGCGGCTACAGCTCGGACAGCGACCAAGCCTGGACTCGGGTCCCCCGCCGAGGAACACCGAGTTAACTCGTGAAAACTTTCTCTTCAAGCCTCGACTTTTTCGAGACATTCGTTCTCTCCTAGAAACAGCTGCGAAATCGTGTGCACCGGGTGACAAAACAATGGCGCCAGATAAATTCCGCTGGAATTTCGGCATTTTAACGATTTTGACCCGTGGGCCGAAATCTGAAAACTCGGACTCCACGCTTTCTTGGCCGCCACGTCGATTCTTCGATAAGGCGAGGGCTAGAGATGAAGCCTCTCCCCCCGCCGCAGCTGCTCCTAGCTCGCTACGCTCTCCCACTGACTCTCATCCTGCTCAGTTCTGGAGTCTCCGCCCAGTTCGAAAGGGAAGTGGCGCACAACTACGGTGAGATCGAGACACCCCGGTCTACCGCGGTGTCGGGAGCTCTGCGCTCCACTTCCAGCAGTACGTCCGCGCTCTTTGCCAATCCTGCCAATATGGCTCTCACTCAAGTCTACCATGTAGGTGGCTTTGCCCAGATCTTTCCCGAGGCGGGCAAGCAGCTCTTCGGAGCAGCGGTCGTGGATTCCTTGCTTTCCAGCACCGGCCTTGCTGGGGGCCTCTCCGCCGCGTGGAGTCAGCAGGATCCAGGGAACCTCGGTCGCCAATGGACCGATCTGCGCTTTGGGCTTGCTCTGCCCATCCCCGAAGTCCTCTACGTGGGCGCGAGTGGTCGCTACGTTGCCCTGAAGCAGGACGGTGTTGGTCCCTTGGGGGCCAGTTTGGCGAGTGGTGGCCTGCCCAATCAAGCCATCCTTGAAACCGTCACCCTCGACGCGGGAGTTACGCTGCGCCCCATTCCCGAGCTCGTCATCGCGCTGGTGGGTCAGAATCTCACGAGTCCGGATGCCACACTCTTCCCTTTGATGGGGGGCCTGAGCGCCGGATATCTCACCGGTGACGTGAGCGTCGGGGCCGACGTTGTCCTGGAGACCGAGCTCGTGTCGAAACCCCGTGTTCGAGCCCAGGTCGGAGGTGAAGTCCTTCTGGCGGAAAGGGTGCCGGTCCGCGCTGGCTACCGCTACGATCAGGCCCTCGACAGTCATGCCGTCAGCCTCGGAGTGGGATACACCGATCCCAAATTCAGCATCGATCTGGGAGCGCGTCGAAGTCTCGTGGGACCAGAATACACGTCGGTCACGTTAGGGTTCAGTGTTCATATGGAGGCGCTCAGCTTGGGACCGACCGGGAACATGGACTGACCGGGTGCGGAGAGACCGTGCCGGTGCGTCACTCCGAAGGAGCTCTGGTAGCGCGCTCTCAATGACCGAGCACGATTGTCGAGCAGTCCTTGCGGCCCCGCTTCTGGGTGGGGGGCCCGCAAGGACTCTCGAAAGCGTGAAGTCTGCTCGAGGTCATTGGTTGTGGCTTGTTTTTGAGCGAGCGACTTTCGCGCTCGCTCATCTAGCGTTCTTCCTCCTGAGGAACTTCCTCGACCTTGGCGTGCTTCGCGGAACGCTGTGGAGCGGGTGTGCCTTTCGGATTTCCCTTGCTAGGGCTTTGCTTTTCCTGGTTCTCGAGGGGGATCTTCCGAGAAGCCACGGCTGGAAGTGGGGCTGGCTGATATGGAGTTTTCTCTTCGACTTGGGAAAGCTCCGTCGCGACGTGGACGACCGCCGCGTCAATGACGTCGGTTGCGCCGTTTCCTAGTGGAGCCCCATACGCCAGGTCCGCGCGGGACCGTGATGCGAGTGTTCCCTCTGTCAGGACTTGTCCTTTTCTCGTCAATCGATAGCGACCGCGAACGCCCGCCGACCATCCGGGGCCAGTTCCGTCGGGAGCGAGGGCGTCGAGCGTGAGCTCGACCTGCAGGACGTAATCCTTGGGAGTGGCCCGAGAGGGTTTGGCGATCCGAACTTCTGGGAAGCTCGGCCAGAGGCTTCGGAGGAGACCTTGTTCGACCGCGGCGCGTACGTTGTAAAAGCAAACGGGCCGATAGTCCTTGGCGACGACGCACTGTGTTGGTTCGGTCTTGTCGGTGACATGGACGAGGAGTCGGCTCGTATGCAGTACGCGGGGCCCTGGGGGAGGGGGGAGGTTGGAAACTTGGACCTTGGCCCAGTGATGAGTGCTACATGCAGGAAGAGCCATGGCCAGTGCGCCGGCAAGGAGACCGAACGCCGAGCGATGAAGGAGCCGGCCGATCCAGCGATGGTGAGGTGCTGAGCTCAACATAAGAGGAAACTAGGGGAGCTCGTCGTTCATGGCCTACTTTCCTGCGATGTCTTGCGGCCGGGGTGAGCGGTAGTGCTGTGAGCTCGATTAAATCCTGCGCACCTGAGCAGTACGCGGTAAGAATTTGATCGGCGTCATTAGCTGTGTTTTTACTGCTTCACGAAGTTCACAAAGAAAGTTCCACTAGAACGTATCTCCTCACCCCGAATGGATTTCCGAGATCCGTTCCAATAGGAAAACGGCATATCGAACCGAAGCGCTTTCGAGGTGATGAGATGTGCTCCAGAGAGGGCTTTTCAATGACATCTGGATGTCGCGCGTTTCACGTGAGTAAAGGCGCGCCATAAAATGACGAAGAACCATCCCCCAGAATGAGGACTTTGGTTCGCAAACATGTAGGATACAAATCATGATGACCTTACGAACCGTCAAGAGGCTTCAGGACGCTCGACGTCCCGTACAGCTCGAGGATGGTCGTGTGGGCAAAATCGTTCGCGTCGACACGACCTTTCCAGGCAACCGGACCGAGGTTTCCGTCTATACTCTTTCGGACGGCAGACCGGATTCGGAGGGCGGACCGGGGATCGCCAAGGTGACCCTGGATCATCTGTCCGAGGTGGAAGCCTCATGAGCTGGACGCTGCCCTGAACACCGGCAGGGGAACCCGTTCGGGGCTCCCGAGAGACGTTCCCATCAGAAATCGGCACCTCGAAACGGAGCCCTTTCGAGGTTGTGGCATGTCCTTGAGGACGCTTTAGGACGACCCCTCACTGGTTGGTTCCATGGCGAGGGCTTCTGTCGACTCGTCTTCCGCGTCGCCGTACATGGCTTCGGCAATCTCGAAGGCAGCTGCTTCGAGTTGCGCGTAGGCATTTTTGAGGGACTCCAGATCGGCCCCGCTGGAAAGCATGGCGCGAAGATCGGCGATTTCTTGTTGGACTTCTGAGACTCGCTCCTGAGGGAGAAGCTCGGCATAGGCGCCGAGAGCCTCCTCGGTTGTATAGATGAGGGTCTCCGCTTGGGTTTTCAGTTCCGCGACCTGGCGACGGAGTTGGTCGGCTTCTTGATATTTTTCGCCCTGCTGAACGAGATCGTCGACCTCCGCCTGGGTGAGACCACTGGCGGGAGTGACATTGACGTTTTGAGCGCGGCCGGTACCCAAATCCTTGGCTTCCACAGAGAGAAGACCCTCGGCGTTCACCTGGAAGCTGACTTGGATTTTGGGGACGCCCCGGGGGGCGGGTGGAATGCCCGTCAATTCAAAATTGGCCAGGCTGCGGTTATCCGCTGCCATTTCTCGTTCACCTTGCAGGACGTGGATGGGAACGAAGTTCTGATTGTCCACGGAGGTCGTGAAGACCTCGCTTTTTTCGGTCGGAATCGTGGTGTTGCGTGGAATGAGACGGGTAAATACACCGCCCCCTGTTTCGACGCCGATGCTCAAAGGCGTCACATCGAGCAGCAGCATCTCTTCGATGGCTCCCCCGAGGGCCGCTCCTTGCAGTGCCGCTCCGAAGGCGACGACTTCATCGGGGTTGACGGACTTGGCCGGGGAGCGGCCGAAATAGTCGGCGACCGCCTTTTGCACAGCGGGCATGCGAGTCATGCCGCCAACAAGCACGACATCCTGGATGTCCTTTGCGGTGACATGCGCGTCTTGGAGGGTCTTCTTACATGCCGTCAAGGTGCGATCGATGAGGGGGCGGATGAGCCGCTCGAGCTCGTTCCTCTTGAGGCTCCGTTCGAGGTGCACGGGGCCGGAGGGAGTGGTTGCGATGAACGGAATGTTGATTTCCGTCTCTAAAGAGGAAGAAAGTTCGTGTTTGGCTCGTTCTGCCCCCTCGCGAAGTCGCTGGAGGCTCATCCGGTCTTCACGCAAATCGACGTCGTGCTTGCTCTTGAATTCTTCAGCGAGCTGGTCGATGAGCAGCCGATCGAAGTCCTCGCCTCCAAGATGAGTGTCGCCGCCAGTGGCCTTGACGTTGAAGACGCCTCCGGAGATCTCCAAAATCGAGATGTCGAAGGTACCGCCACCCAGATCATAGATAGCGATGAGTCCTTGCCCGGACTTGTCGAGTCCGTAGGCGAGAGCGGCAGCCGTTGGTTCGTTGATGATGCGCTTGACATCCAAGCCAGCGATTTTTCCAGAATCCTTGGTGGCCTGGCGCTGGGCATCATCGAAGTAGGCAGGAACGGTGACCACTGCCTCGGTGACTTCTTCCCCCAGATAGGCCTCGGCGATTTCCTTCATCCCGAGCAGCACGTAGCTCGACACCTCGGGGGGAGACATCTTTCTGTCTCCGACCTGGACCCAGGCGTCTCCTCCCTCGCTACCGATGATTTCGTAGGTGGATGCCTGCTTTTGTTGTTCGACCTCTTCGGAGTCGAGTTTTTGCCCCATCAGGCGTTTGACCGCGCTGATTGTCCGGGTCGGATTGGTGGCGGCCTGCCGTTTCGCCACCTGGCCCACGAGTCGGCTGCCGTCATCCGTGAAGGCGACGATGCTCGGCGTGGTGCGCGCGCCCTCCGCATTGGGAATGACGACTACCTCGGGCTCTCCTTGGGCGCTCGTGCTTTCCAGAACGCACACGCAGGAATTCGTCGTTCCCAGATCGATACCGATGATTTTACCCATGCCCCACCCACTTTACCTGAAATCAGGCGGACTCAGAGCCCATGGGTGGGACGGAACCTTGACCACCGTTTGGGTTGTCCTGCTCGGCACCGGGTTGTTTGGCTTTTGCCACCACGACGAGCGCAGGGCGGACGAGCTTTTCTCCCTCACGATAGCCGGCTTGCACTTCGGCTGCCACGGCGCCGGGTGGATGTTCGTCGGTTTCCATGTGCTGAATGGCCTCGTGAACCGCGGGATCGAACGATTTTCCTACGGAATCGATTCGCTCCACACCGATGCGTCCGAGCGTGTCGTGGAATTGGCGCATGACGAGCGTGATCCCTTCGCTGAGGCCCTTCCAATCGGCTTCGAGGTTGCCGCTGCTCTTTTCCGTGTGCTCTGCAGCTCGTTCCAGGTTGTCGAAGACGGGGAGCAGATCCCGGAGAAGGTTGTCTCGGCCTTTTCTTTCCGCCTCTTGAACTTCCCGACGGCTCCGCTTACGGAAGTTGTCGAAGTCGGCCGCTGTGCGGAGCAGCTTTTCCCTGAGCTCCGCCGCTTCAGCCTGCGCGGCGGCGAGGGGATCTTCAGGCGGGTCGGGCGCCGCGGGGGGGTCCACGACCTCGCTGGGGGCGTCCTGTCCTTCTTCGCTGGCCTTTGCTTGTTCGTCTGCGTCCTGCACTTTGTTGCTCTCTTTGTTTCGTGGGGACCGATGTACCTACTGGCAATGCGCGTTTCAGTATAATCAGTGCTTCGCCTCTGCCAACGGGCCGCTTTGGCACGGAAGCAGTCGCAATGCACGGCGGGTGCCTCCCGTCGTCGGCAGGTCGGCGCGCTCCTTGGGAGGAGCAAACCAACGATCGATGGGCCTTTTCAGTTCCCACAGTGGACCGCTCCCGTAAAGGGGCTGCATGAAATGAGCGGAGCCTTGCTGACCGTATTCTTGCGTCTCCAGATAAAAGCACGTGCCCTTTGGAGGCTGGGCCAAAAGATAGGTTCTTCCCGGCCACAGTGTGGCCGTTTTGCTGGCGAGGACGTGTCCCTGTTCGGAAACGAGAGACAAGTGCCTGCGGCCGGCCAATGTGTCGACCCTGAGCCCGCCACCGGGCCGCTCCTCCGGAACGGGATGAACTCGGGCGCGTTTACGATGGTCGATCGTCACCACTGCGGGCTCGTGCCCTCCAAGGAGCACCACGAGGGGCACGGTGCTCGTGGCATGAAGCAGCGCGAGCCAGCCCAGGGCTAGCAGGACCGGGCCGCCAATATGAGTGGTCGGGCGAGTTCGCCTCCACGGACGGGGGGGCGGCTTGCGCTGTGGGCCGACGGGCTCGACCGGCCCGAGTTGCTGGAGGTATTCCTTTTGGAGACCGAGGAGCTCGACCGAGCTCCCTCGTCGGTCCGCCCAGAGCGCCAGATCACCCCTTGTTCGATTGTTGAGCCAGGTGAAGCCGGCAGGCACGCCCGCGGCTGCGCAGGTGAGGACGGCTTGCCACAATCGGTCCACCGAGCCGAGAGCCAGCGCGAGTGTCGTCGCCGCGGCGACTCCGAAGAGTCCGGCGGCGATGCGCTCGCCCCAGATTCTTGTCCTCGTTGCTTCGAGTCGATCAGCGCACAGGTCGCAGTAATAAGCGGTCAGTGCTGACGGGCCGGTGTCGCTCGGAGTGTGGGGCGGGGTTCCGGTCCATCCATCGATGTCCCTGACAGGGACATCGATGGGGCGGCTGGCTGGAGACAGGCAACCAGGACAAATAGCGGGCAACACGACTTGTGGAGGACTCCTTACGGACCACCAAGTCGGCGATGTCTCCGGTGTCTGCCGTGCAGCCATGCCCAAGCTTCATCACACAGCTTGGCAGCGGGGGCGAGGGTAAAACGAGGGCAAAACGGCCAGCCTGCTCATGTGGACCCGGCGTCCTCCCAGGGCTACATTGCTAGGAGTCATGAGCGACATCGACAGCGAACTCAAGGCCGCTTTGGAGGAATCCGAGGCGCCGTCGCAGGACCGCACTCTGCAGGACCGCACTCTGCAGGATCACAGCAAAAACACCGAGCCGTCAGAAGGTACCGGGAGCAGCTCAGGCCCAGCGGGTGAGGACGTTGGCGGAGAACGAGGCGCGGCGCAAAGCCGTCGGGTTGGCGAGTCTGCTCAGGCGCTTCAGTCAGATGGCGAAGGGCTGGTCAGCGATCGTCAGCGAACCAACCAGGAGGCGCCCAAACGAAGCATCGGTCTTTTGATCGCTCTCCTCGTCATGGGCGGTGGGATTTTGACCTTGGTGCTCACGAGCGTCGATGAAGCAGCTGTCTATTCGGTCACGACGGATCAGCTGATGCAAGACAAGGAGCGGTTTGCCGGGCGCAATCTGCGTGTCGAGGGGCAGCTGGTGAAGGGCTCCCTGAGGCATCGGGCCGAGCCCTGTGAGTATCGGTTTTCGGTCGAGAAAGGGGGGGAGAAGCT
This sequence comes from uncultured Polyangiaceae bacterium, assembly GCA_964440025.1. Classification (GTDB taxonomy): domain Bacteria; phylum Myxococcota_A; class Polyangia; order Polyangiales; family Polyangiaceae; genus NIC37A-2. Next base: position 7,360 of record CAYTRQ010000074.1, read on the forward strand.
CCCCGTGCGCTATGCGGCTTGCATCGTCCCGGACACCTTTCGCGACGTCCCGGATATGGATGTGCAGGTGACAGCCGAGGGCAAGTTGACAGAAGAAGGCTACTTTGAAGCCACCCATATCATGGCCAAATGCCCCTCGAAGTATGAGATGAGAAAACGCCAGGCGCAGGGGGAATCGGCCCCTCATGCCGTGATGGGCGCACCCCCCGAGGCAGCACCGATTGCGGATTAGCCGTCTGCTGAGAATCGAAAGAACTCAATGAGTTTGTGCGGGCCGATGCCCCGCGCTGCCGGAGAGCGCCCGCTTGAGTTGCTCGGGGTGAGCTGGTCGGCTTGTGGCCAAGGTGAAGAGAGAATCGAGCGAAACGGATAACGAAGATGTGGGATCGTTTTTTGAGAGCTTGCCGCCGTGAGCCGGTGGATCGAACTCCGGTGTGGTTCATGCGCCAGGCTGGGCGCTACATGGAGGAGTATCGGGAGATCCGCAAGCACCGCACCTTGCTCGACATCTGTTATCACCCTGAAATCGCTGCTGAGGTCACGCTGCAACCGGTACGGGCCCATCGGGTGGACGCAGCGATCCTCTTCGCCGACATCCTCTTGCCTCTTGCCCCCATGGGGGCTCCTTTCGAGTTCGCCAAGGGTGAGGGGCCAGTGGTTCACGATCCGGTGCGTTCTGCAGCCGATATCGAACGTTTGCGTCTGATCGAGCCCGAAGAGGGGCTTTCCTACGTGCTGGAGGCGATCAAGATCCTTCGACGTGAGCTCGAGGGAAAGACTCCCTTGATCGGTTTTGCCGGGGCCCCTTTCACCTTGGCGAGCTATCTGATCGAGGGAGGAAAATCCTCCAACTACGCTCGGACGAAGAAGCTGATGTATTCGCTCCCGGAAGCTTGGGATCAGCTGATGAGCAAGTTGAGTGAGGTTGTTCGGAGATACCTCCGCGCTCAGATCGATGCCGGGGCTCAGGCCGTCCAGCTTTTTGATTCCTGGGTGGGAGCTCTGGCTCCGGAGGACTACGAGCAGCGAATCTTGCCTCATGTCGCTCATATCCTTCGCGATGTCGAAAAAACCGGAGTGCCTGTCATTCACTTCGGAACTGGCACGGCCACCTTGCTCGAATTGCAGAAGGAAGCCGGGGGAACGGTCATGGGCATCGATCACCGTTTGACCTTGACGGCGGCGCGAGCTCGCCTTGGCGCCGACGTTGCCTATCAGGGCAATTTGGAGCCGACGTTGTTGCTGGCGCCGTGGGAAGTCCTCGAGCCTCGGGCCCTGTCCATCGTGGAGGAGGGCAAGAAGCTCGAAGGGCACGTCTTCAATTAGGGACACGGCATCTTCCCTGAAGTCGATACCGGCGAGGTCACCCGACTGGTTTCCAGGATTCACGAAGCGAGCGTCCGTTGAACGAAGCCGAGAGAGCTCCGGTTATCGTAGTGGGCGGGGGGATCAGTGGTCTCACCGCAGCGTTTCACCTGGTGCAGGGGGGTGAAAAGGTCCTGCTTTTAGAAGGAAACGAAGAGCTGGGGGGCAACATTCGCACGGAGCAGCATGATGGTTTCCTTTACGATGTCGGGCCAGATTCCTTTCTGAGGACCAAGCCGGCCGCCCAAGAGCTCTGCGAACAATTGGGGCTTTCTGAGGAGCTCATCAGCCCCCGCCCGCAAGGCGCGCGAGTCTACGTAGCGCTCGACGGAGCGCTCCATCCCATGCCCGAGGGACTCGCTCTCGGCGTCCCGACGCGTCCCGGGGCCTTGTTGGACAGTTCGCTTCTCTCACCTGAGGGAAAGCTTCGGGCGTTCTGTGAACCGTTCGTCCCCCCTGCCCCGGAAGACTGGGAAGAGAGCATTTTCGCGTTCACTGCGCGGCGCCTGGGGTCCGAGATGGCAAGCCGTATCGCGGCGCCGCTGCTGTCCGGGGTGTTTGCCGGTGATGCGGAGCGTTTGAGCATGCCAGCAGCTTTTCCTCAGCTGGTGGCGCTGGAGAGAAAATTCGGAAGTCTCTTTTCAGGGATGAACGGGGGCCAATCACTTTGGACGTCGCTCTTCTCCAAGCCAACGCCCCGGGCCAGTCCATTTCTGAGTCTGCGCTGCGGCCTTGGATCGCTGATCGAGGCGCTCGCGGCTACCCTGCCCAAGGAGGCGATCTGGAAGAAGACCCGGGTGCAGCGGATTCTTTCTCCTGCAGTCGATCGACCGGCATGCGTGTTGCTTGACGATGGGCGCCGACTCGAGGCCCGCCACATCGTCATCGCGGGACCTCCCTGGGTGGCGTCGGATCTCTTGCGGAGTACCGACGACGAGCTCGCCAGCTCGCTCGGCCAGGTGCGGGGATACCCCACCGCAACGGTCTTTTTTGGTCTGCGGGAGTCCGAAGTGCACCGTGAACTGGGGGGGAGTGGTTTTATCGTCCCACCGGGGGAGGGCCGAATCCTTGCTGCAACGTGGATTTCGAGCAAATGGTCCGGCCGGGGTCAGCCGAAAACGGCGTTGGTTCGGGCTTTCGTAGGCGGTGCTCGAGGGGATTCCATTTTGCAGCACTCCGACAGGGAATTGCTGGGCTTGGCCGAAAACGAGCTGACGCGATTCATGGGGCCGCTTGGGCGTCCGCTGTTTGGTCGTGTCTTTCGCTACGAACGGGGAACTCCCCAACCGGAGCTGGGTCACGCCGTCCGGATGGAGCGAGCTTGGCATCGCTTGCAAGAGATGCCTTGGCTGTCCATCATCGGGCCCGGCTACGGCGGCGTGGGCATCCCCGATTGTGCACGACGGGCTCGCGAATTCGCCGAAGGCTTGCTAAAGGGGACCCGCCGCGCCTGACGGGGCTCATTCCGGTGTCGTCTAATGGTAGGACAAGGGACTTTGAATCCCTGAATCATGGTTCGAATCCATGCGCCGGAGCCATCACTTTCCACGGGTCGCGTCGCTTGCCCCTCTCGAAGCCGATTCATTGAGGGTCCGCGTCAAGGAGTCTCCGAGGCCGATTGGGAAGCTGCTTTCTGGAAGCGGGGGCGGGCCTGTGGATTGCATCCTTCCCTGAAGCCATCGGCATTGAACTGACCGTACACGGCCCCCGTGTCCGTTTTCCCTCGATCATTGGTGACTTCGACTTCGAGCCGAAGTTCGCGTTGCCCACTCCGCGCTGGCGAGCAGTAGGAAAACAGATAGTGGCGCTCGTAGTCGGCTTCCACGAGGTGTCCCGCTTCCTCGAAAGCCATCGAGACCGTGTCGACGTTGTATCCGTCGACGAAGCCATCACGTCCGTAGTCTTGAAGGACGGGTGCGGTGTTGCCCACGCCGACCGTCAGGATGGTGTAGTCGGTCTGCTTCAAGGCGCCGCGCACTTCGCTTTCCGAGACTCTCCCAGCGAGGTCGGGGCCGCCGGAAAAAACCACGAGTGTGCCGGCACGCAGCGGGGCTTTGGAGCGGTCGTAGTATTCGTCGAGCTTCTCGATGCCCTGGACGATGGCGCCGTTGAGATTGCGGGAGGTATCGGCAGGAAGCAGGCGTTGGAAGAAGCGCTTCTTGGGATTGGCTCCCTCCTTTCGACGCGGGAGGTCGGCCACCAGCCTGAGATTTTCACGTCCATCGAATGCGTAGACGGAGACCGGTTGGGTTGCTCGGACGCGTTCCACGAAAAATGAGAGCGCTGAGGCGAGCTCCTCCCGAACTTCCTCGTCGGTTGCAGCGCTATTGTCGACCAACACCAGCGTTCGGTGGGCCCGAGCGAGCTCCTTGTCGAGGAGGATCTGCTTCGAATGACTGGGGGGGACGAGCTTATTGTCCTCGTAGACGGTGAAATCGTCCGCTTTGAGCCCAGTGGCGGGTTTCCCGTCCTGGGTCACCGAGAGATAGACGGCGACATTGCTCGGTTCCTGCGTGTAGATGCCGCGCGATCGGGCCTGCACGTTTGAGAACGAACAACCGCACAACAGAGCTGCCCCTAGAGCGAGAGAGCCAAGTCCGCGCCGGCTCAGCGGGGCGCGGGGCCGTGGGCGACGGGCCACCGCGGAAATTCGCTTGGCGAAATGAGCTGGGAGGGGAACAACTGGGAGGAGGCGCGCTAGCAGGCGAGTCGTCATTCTGCGCCCCTCATAGACGCGGGCGGTGCTCGAGCACAAGCCGACGGCGGCCAATCCGCATTCCTGCTCATCCGCATTCAGCTGACAGGAAGGCTGGGGCCACCGCCAACTGCTGGTCCATGCCTCGGGACCTATTCGGGGGTTGCCATGGGGTCTTGGGGCGCTTTTTGCAGCTTGACGGGTTCGGGCTGATCGACCAAGGGCTTGAAAACCAGATAGACGGCGGCCGAAATCACCAGGACGAAAAGGGCCATGAGCAAAATAAGAGGAACTGGATCGGTGCTCTGGCTGTAGCGATCGCGGAAGTAGCGTCCTCGAGTGCGAACACGGATGCGGTCTTGAATTTTGGGGAGCAAGCTTCGGCGAGGTCCCGGAGGAGACCCGAGTGCGTGGCGGAGTTGGTCGATCATGGGGTCGGAGTCACGGACAGCTTTCGGTGTCGCGTAATCCCGGTCGTTGGGATCTCGCTCATCAGTATCTGTCATTGGATCTTCTCCCCGAGGAGTTCTTCTACTCCTGCCTTGAGTAGCGCGCGCGCGCGATGAAGTCGGCTCTTGACCGTTCCCGCTGCCAGGCCGGTAATGGTCCCCACCTCTTCGTAGCTGAGGCATTCCACATCACGGAGCACGAGGACCTCGCGGTAATCTGGTTCGAGGGCGTGAAGACAGGTCAGGATAGCCCGTTGTGTTTCATTGCCCACGGCATCGAGATCGGGCCTGCTGGTTTCCCCACTCGTGATTCCCCGGGCCCGGCCATGATTTTCCAGGGGTTCCTCATTGAGTTCGGCATGCTGACCGTGGCGTCGCCTTGTCAGGTACATGGTACGATTTTTCGTGAGGTTAACCGCGATGCGGTAGATCCACGTCCCCAGCCTCGCATCGCCGCGGAAGGAGTCGATGTTCCGGAAGACCTGAACGAAAACCTCCTGTGTCATGTCTTCTGCTTCGGCCTTGTTGCCGAGCATGCGCCAGACGAGCCGATAAATACGTTGCTCATAGGCCACCACGAATTCGTTGAAGGCCTGTTCGTCACGTCGTTGGAGACGAGCGATAAAGCGCGCATCGAACCGCGTATCGTCGTCTCCGGGCATTGTCACGTTGGACACCGCGCGCGGTGAAAAGGTTCTCGTTTTTTAGGACCAGCGTGCCAAAACGCAGGTCACGTTGTCCGGGCCGCCGTTTTCATTGGCCTTGTTGATCAGGGCGGAAGACGCTTGCGTAAGATCCGGAGTGCTCAGGATGATCTTGAGGATGTCGTCGTCAGTTACCGGACCGGCGAGGCCGTCCGAGCAAAGCAGGAGAGTGTCGCCGGGGCGTGGTGACTCGAACCGGGTGTCCACCTTGACGTTTTCCTTCATGCCCAGGGCGCGGACGATCACGTTTTTATGAGGAAAGTTCGCGACTTCTTCATCCGTCAGATGTTTCATTTTCTTGTAGTCGTTGAGGAGCGAATGATCTTCTGTCAGCTGCTCCATCATTCCGTCGCGAATGCGGTAGATGCGGCTATCTCCAACGTGGGCCAAGTACATGCCCTCCGCGGTCACGAACATAGCGACGACCGTGGTCCCCATTCCCCGTTGCTTGGGGTTGTTCTTGGCGGTCTCGAAAATTCGAAGATTACTGAGCTTGATTGCGGTCACGAGGCGGTTTTCCTCGTAGCTGCGACCGCGATCCATCTTGTAGGGCCATGTCTTCTCTGGATCGTCGGCCGTGGTGGAAAAAAAGTCCCGCATTGTTTCGACGGCGAGGCGTGAGGCTACTTCTCCAGAAGCATGGCCTCCCATGCCATCGGCGACGATGTAGAGGCCAAATTCGCCAAGGATGGCGAAATTGTCCTCGTTGTGCGCGCGCTTGCGACCTACGTCGGTCTGTCCAGCAACTTCAATGTGCAAGTGCAAACTCTTTCTCGAGAGGGCGGCGGTTATCGTCTCCACTTGGGGGAGCTCTTGTCAATTCAGGGCGGCCTCGGGCCGAGGAGAGAAGACGCCAATATCGTCTCTGAAGAGGGGGCGGAAGGCAAAAAAGGGAAGAAAAAGCGACAGGCCCCGCGTTATGTCGACAGCTCAGCCTGCTGCTCCCACGGAAATCTGGCTTGTGCATGCAGTGAGGCCTGCACCGTGGGGAGAGCCGAGGCGGAAGTTCGACGGAGGAAGGAGCTCGAGGTCTTTCCGGGGTGCGCTCAAGCCCTGGGGACCAAAGTTCGGACTCCAGTCTCGCCTGCAACGAGCACGACGTCGGCTCGGGAGCAAAACAGACCCGTCTCCACGACACCCGGGATTGTCTTGAGCTCTCTTTCGAGCTCGTGAGGACGTTCAACGACCCCAGCTTCGAGATCGTAGATCAAGTGGCCCGAGTCGGTTCGTACGGGAGAGCCGTTTTGTTTTCGTTGAACGGGACGGCCGAAGTGGCCCAGAGCTTGAGCCGTGGCTTGGGAGCCGAAGTTCAAGACCTCCACCGGGACTGCCCACTTTTCCCCGAGATGTCGGCTCAGCTTGTTTTCATCAACCACGATGATGTTTTGGCGACTATGTGAATTGACGATTTTCTCTCGGGTATGGGCCCCGCCACCACCCTTGATCAGGTCGAGCTCCTCGCTGACCTCATCGGCGCCGTCAACACAGACGGAGATGTCCCAAGGACCAGAATCCGGGAGCAAGATAACATCGAGTTCGAGAGCTTGCTGGCGGCTTTGTTCACTCGTGGCCACCGCCTGGAGCTGGCGCCCTTCACGAACCAAGCGTCCTACACCTTCGATGAAGAAGCGAGCCGTTGATCCCGTTCCGAGCCCGATGACTCCCTCGCTCGGAAGATAGGAGAGAGCGGCTTCTGCCGCGGCGCGTTTCTGGGCATCTGCTGGGTTCATGCAGCGAAGTTACCATTTGGAGTGTTTTTCGCGCCCTCACCTCGGCTGTGAGGCGAAAAATCCTGGGGTTTTGACGGAAAAAAACCGGAGTCACAACCAAGCTCGCTGATGGGGGCCGGCGGATGAAGCAGAAAGGTGAGCGTCCCGCTTTTCGGCAAAACGACGTTTTTGCGTCAATCGAGGCGAAGCTTTGCCTTGGGGGAAACTCAAAGGGAAGCAAAGGGCCTCCCATGGCCTGGGTGTTGTATCGGGTGCGCCATTTCTGCGGTCAGATTTTGTTGTCTGTTTGTGTGTTGGCGGTTGAGAGGCTGAAGCCTCAGGGAAGTAACGATTCTGATGAATAGGCAATCACTATCTTTTGCCGGGATTGCGGTGTTGGTATCCACGTTTTCGTGGGGATGTTCGGGCGAGGCCCCCGCTTCCTTTTCGCAGGAAGCGGGGAGCGAGCTGCGCACTCGCACTTCCCCGGCTCGACTCGCGACAGTGAGCGGAGACTACAAATTCGAACCTACCAAGGATTTAGAGGTGCATAAAGTCGACACGACCGAGTTGTGGGCGCGCGTCTATGCACCAGCTGAGCTAGAAGCCGGTACCCGCTACCCGGTTTTGGTATTCCTTCATGGTTATCATGGCACCTGTGGCGATATCTCCACGGTGCCGCGAACGGACAAAGGCGGAAATTACCGGTATCATGGCGAGTGTGACGAAGGACAGATCGTCGTCGAAAACCACGCAGGATATGGCTACATCGCCGAGGAAATGGCCTCTCACGGCTATCTCGTGGTTTCCGTCAACGCCAATCGAGGATTCTCCCGTAACGACGCTTTCGAGCGGGGGCGACTCATTCTGAAACACCTGGAAAAGCTGGCGCGGTGGGATCAAGGCCAGGAGCCGACCCCTGCGGAGCTCGGTTTCGATCTCCAGGGGCACGTGGATCTGGGTCAAGTCGGTCTCATGGGACATTCTCAAGGCGGGCGCGGGGTCATGCACGCCTATCGACTGGAGCAAGAGGACACCATCGATTGGGATGAACGTTTAGGCACGGATTTGACCTTCCGCAGCATCTTCGAAGTTGCGCCGATCGATGCAGGGGAGACTTTGGATCCCGTTGGGGTGCCCGTTGGCGTGCTGCTCCCACTGTGTGATGGGGACATTCCAGAGGTCCAAGGGGTTCGGCTATTCGATCGTTCCATGCACCCCAACTACGAATGGCCCGGAAACTTCCGGGCGACCGTCACGGTGTACGGGGCCAATCATAACTATTTCAATACGGAGTGGCAGCACGCCGATCAGCCTTCGGATTCTTGTCCCGGGCAGACACCGTTGTTCGACGCCGTCCACTATCGCCCTCCCTGGTACGGCTACTACACCGAAGGTGTGACGGGCTCGCTGTTGCAGCAAGAGATTGGCAGAAAAATCATGAGCCGCTTTTTCCTGGGAACGGTGGGTGCCGATGCCGAGATTTCACAGGCAGCAATGTTCGATCCGCGCAATCCGTTGCCCTCGGAAATGGACGAATTTACGTTGGAACGGGGCTTCTCTCCTTCCACTTATGCCTATGACCATATCGAATTCGAGGACTTCCAAGGTGAAACCGGTGTGGGCCCCTGGGGGGATTCCGCTTGGATCAATGGCATTAGTGTAGAATACACCGAGCTTCCTGATCATGAGGACAGCTATCGGGGGGCCCTTATTACATGGGAGGATGCTCATTATGCCAACGTTTTTGAGCCCCATTTGACCGGAGAAGGATGGGGCATTAACTTACAAAGTTATGACACGTTGGACTTTCGGGTCGAGCCGGCAGACGATCCAGAGCGGAACGTGACGGATGAACTGAACTTCACAATCCGCCTGGTGGATGGCGATGGCTTTGTCTCTCAGCCTGTGTGGGTCAAGGACTACGTGACTCTTTCCGGTCGAGAGCGCATCCGCTCCATCTTGCAGACCGTGCGCATTCCGCTCAGCGACTTCAATGGGCTTTCACTGAGCGAAGTCCGTGGTGTTCGGTTTGGCTTTGAAGATCAAGACGTCGATTCCGGCGCTCTCTTTATGGGCTCGATCCGCGCCACCAGAGGAGGTATCCCGGCTCAGTGAAAAGCACCACTCGATTCGATCCCACGAAGGTCTTTGTTGTACAGAATCTACCGTTGACAGGTTCGACAGAAGTGAGTGCTCCGAGCGGAGAGGACGATTTGAGAGACAGGAGTCGTGCAGGAGGGGCACGGTTGATCCCGTTTCCCATAAACTCGATGCCAGTTCTGGTACCCACCCAGTTGACCGTCGGGTCTGATATAGTCGTTGATGGTCGAGCCACCACCGGCGATAGACATCATGAGAATTTGCTGAATGGATTGGAGCAGGCGGGTGAGATCCTTTTTGCTCAGCCGATTCGAGCGTTTGGTGGGGTGGATCTTGGCGTCGAAGAGCGCCTCGTCCGCATAGATGTTTCCCACTCCGGCAAGAATGCTTTGGTCCAGGAGCGCGGTTTTGATGGGGATCGCGCGACGGGCCAGGGCTTGGGCGAGAGTGTCGGCATCGATGGTGAGCGCGTCTGGGCCAAGCCGGTCGAGACGGGCAGAGGACTTTCCTGGCGCCAAGTATTCCACTTTGCCGAACTTCCGC
>CAYTRQ010000075.1:0-9659 GCA_964440025.1 uncultured Polyangiaceae bacterium
GCGCCACCAGGTTGACCTGTCCGTGTCCTTTCGTTTGTCGTACCGTTTGTCAGGAGGCAACCAATGCATTGAGTAACAGAACGACCGGCAGGGGGGCGAAATCGACGGTCGGGCGCGCTAGCAAAAACCCGAGTCCCAATGCGGTGACCACGTTGATCGCCAACATGGCTGTGGATGCCGTTTCCAGATCCATGAATGCAAAGGGATAAAAAAGCGGCAGGCTCGGGGGTGGGTAGACGAATGGATGGACGTGCTGCTCGAGAGAGGCTGCGTGTTGCAGGAAGGTTTCGCCGTACGGAACCTCATGGAATCGGAAGGCGACCTGGGCGCCCAGCCAATAGGAAGGAAAGTCGGTGAATGAGGAGCCCAGGTAACGCACTCCATAAAGGGAGACATAGGTAAAAACGAATCCTGCAAAGGCCGTCCACAGCAGCAACGAGAATAATAGACCTCTGGGAGAGGTTCCGCTTCCGCTAGTCTCGTTCTCGGCGCGAAAACCCGCTTTTTCGGCATCCCCTTGGGGGTGAGGGGTTGCCGAAGCCGCTCCTCTCGCTGGTTTTTGCCTCAACAGTTTTGTGTCTTGTTGGTTCGCATCCTTTTGTGGATGCGAACTAGCCTCAGTCGCCCGCCGGCGAGCGGCAGAGGCTTTCGAGATGACGAGACGTGCTCGAGTCCTGGAATGACCCGCACCTTGAAGATCTGCCATTGCTGGTCCCCCTGGGCTGGAAAAATGCTCTCGGTCGTCCCTTTCCGAGAGTGATCAACTGATCAGCCGTCCTTCCAGGCTAGCTCGAATAGTGAGTGAGTCACGTGGCCAAGAGGACGTGTGCCTCAACTTTTTTTGTGTGGGGCCGCTCGGCAGGCTCAGGTGCGAACGAATGGGCTCAATCCGTGCTCCAGCGCGTCCAGGACGGTAGTGATTCGGGGGAGAGTGCGGATGGCGCGACGGGTGAAAAGGAAGAGATCGAGATGCGGGAGCTCGAGATGGGGAGAGGGCAGGCTGACGAAGGCGCGCTCGAGGGAGGGCACGACGGCGGGGCCAATCCCCACGCCGAGTCCGGCACGGATGGCGGCAAGCTGGGCGTGGTAGCTGCTGCAGATCAGCACGGGTGGAGTGGCGGTCAGGCTTTGCAGCCACCGGGCTTCAATGGGAGGCGGCCCACCCAGCTCGACGCTGATCCATGGGAGGTCCTCGGGCTTGCGCTTGCTCCAGCTGCCGGCGCGGGAGCGCGGGCAGAGGATTGCCGTGGGAAGGGTGCCGATTTTCTTTCCTATCAGATCGCCGCGGCTGGAACGAAAGAAGCGCAAGGCAATGTCTGCTTCGTGGCCCATCAGATCGGCGGCACGGTAGCTCGTGATGAGATCGACGTAGAGCTCTGGATAATTCTTTCGCAGCTGGGGCAGGACGGCCGGGATCACGAAGAAGGTGGCCATCTCTTCGGTGAGAGCGAGGCGGACTCGCCCCTTGGCTTTTTGCTCGCGTTCGTCCGTTGCCGTATCGAAGAAAACTCCCACCTCGGCTTCGACTCTCTCGGCCACTTCTCGCAGGGAAAGGGCGGCTTGCGTCGGTGTGGGAGCTTGGGGGCCTCGTTCGAACAAGGCGACTCCGAGCTCCTTTTCGAGTGCGGCGATACGCCGGCTAATCGTGGATTGTTCCGTCTGTAGGAGCGTTGCTGCTCGGGTAAAGCTTCCAGCGCGCAAGACGGCGAGCAACGTGCGGATGTCGTCCCAGCGATGGGGCAGAGGGGGCCGAGCCATGCATCCATGCATAGCAAGCATGCTTCTTTGAGGCTAGAGATAAGAAATCGCATGTGTCAGGAAAAGGCCATGCAATCCTCATCGGCCGTTCTTCTAGTGGGTCACGCCGACCCTCGTTCTTTCAATCATCGCCTCGCCGCAGCATACGAGCAGGGCTTTCGAGCCGCCGGAGAGCGTGTCACGCGCTTCGATCTGGCGGATCTGAAGTTCGATCCGGTGCTTCGCACGGGCTATCGAGAGCCCCAACCGCTGGAGCCCGATCTGCTGCGTGTGCGTTCGGCCATCGAGCAGTGTGCGCACTTGGTTTGGGTATTCCCCACCTACTGGGCGTCGCCACCGAGCAGCGTTCGAGCCTTGTTCGAGCGCTTGTTCCTGCCTGGTTGGGCCTTTCGGTACGAAAAGGGCAAAGCGTTTCCCTTGGGCCTGTTGAAGGGAAGAAGCAGCCGGGTGATCACGACGATGGACAGTCCAGGCTGGTGGTACACATTGCATTACCGCCGGGCGGTTCACAGCAGTTTCGGCGTAGGATCGTTGGCATTTTGTGGCTTGCGCCCGGTCGAGTTCACCACGATCTACAGTGTGTCGAGTCAGTCCGAAGCGCGCCGCGAGCGGATCGTGGAGAAGGTGCAAAAACTCGCCGCGACCGAGGCGCGCGCGAGAGCCCAGCTGCACGCGTGATGCGTGCGTTACAGTGCCAACCCCATGGCAGTGACCGCCCACGTCTCACTCAACCGGAGTTTGACGCGTCCGACTCTCCGGTCAGCGTGACGGAATCGATCGCCATGCTTTCTACCGTGTCGACGAAATTGGCATCGAGCGATGAGCCCAGGTCGATCGTCTCATCCGGAAGGGCGTACAAAGTAAAGGTGTAGGTGTGCTCTTCCATTGTGCTGCCGCCGAAATTGGGACAGGGCCCCAAATAGCCATCACTGATGGTGGATGCGTCCATCAGAGCGTCGACCCAGCTCCCCGTAGGCAAGCTCGTGACGGTGGTCGGCACGTTCCAGAAGGCGGAATGATATCCGAGTGAATCCCCGTCATTGACCAGCGTCTCGTCCAGCATGATCAGAGCGAAGCTCTCCGTCTCGGCAGGGAAGCCCGACCACTCCAAGGAAATGGCTTCACCAAAGTTCGGCCCGGAAGGTCCCGCGCTGCCTCCGCCGGCGCAGGTGTGTTCTTCAGGAAACTCTCCGCCGTCCTCGAGCTCGTTACTGGTCAGGGTGAAGTCGCCGTCTCCGCTTCCGCCGCCGGTACCTGCCGTTCCGCCCGAGCCGTTGCCTCCTGTGCCCGCGGTGCCGCCAGCTGCACCACTGCCCCCGGTGCCGCCGGTGGCCACACCACCTCCCGTGCTGGTGCCGCCCGAGGAGATGTTCCCGGTTGCTCCGGCGCCACCGGTTCCACCGCTCGCCGTGCCACCGGTTCCGCCGCTCGCCGTGCCGCCCGTGCTGGCCCCACCCGAGCCGGCATTTCCACCGACCGAGGCTCCGCTCGAGCCGGTGCCCCCGGAGTTCGTCGTTTGATCTTGGACGCACGTGTTTGTGGCGTCGCACGTCAGGTTCGCTGCACACGTTCCAGCATCACAAGGACATCCCAGTGTTCCCGGGGTGCAGCCATCCTGGCTCGATTCCGAACAACCGGTGACCCCAGGCGCTCCCAAGGCCAGTGAAGTGACGAAAGCCAGGGCCATCCATGCGGAAGAAGAGTGGGAATGAGAAGATGAAGAGTCCAGACGACGTGAGGAAGATGGAGCGTTTTTCACGAAACGAGTCCTTTCGGGTAATGATCGGTTGCGGGGGGATCCGTAGCAAAAATCAGCCGCCGGCGATAAAAAAACTCACACTTCGAGCGCTTCGAGATCGCTGCGCAAAGGGGACACAAAGAACAACACGTGAGCAGGGAGAGTTGGAGCCATTTGTGGTCCAAAAAAGTCGACTCCGATCGTGAGAAATTGTCCCCCGTGTCTTCGTCACCCCCGGGGACCTCACAATCGAAGCCTCACAGTGGATGATTCCGCTCCAATTGCGAGAAAATGCCCGCTCAGTGGCATCGTCCCCCCGCGAAGCCTCACAGTGGATGATTCCGCTCCAATTGCGAGAAACCGCCCCTTGTCTTTGTCACCTCCGAGGGCTTCACAATCGAAGCTTCACAACGGACGATTCCGCTCGCCCAGCAGAGCGGCCGTGGGACAGAGGACAAACCGTGAACCACCACGTGCCCGGCACCGGGGCTGGCGAAGAGCGCGCTCAGGTCGACGCGACGGCGAAGCGCTCGGCCGAGCGTAGGGTCACGACCGTGATTTCCGCTTCGGTTCCCACCCGTATCGGGGGGCCCCAATAGCCGGTCCCACTACTGACGTAGATCTGGGTGTCTCCGAATCGAGCGAGCCCAGAGACCACCGGGTGAACCAAGTGGGCCACCCAGCTCCACGGCCAAAACTGTCCACCGTGGGTGTGGCCGGAGAGCTGGAGGCCGACGCCCGCCCTTTTGGCTTCGAATACGGCGGCTGGCTGGTGGGCGAGAAGCACGAGCTCCCGCTGAGGGTCGCGGCCGCGCAGTGCGGCTTCGAAATCCGGAGCATCGCCGTAGCTGCCCGCCCGATGATCGGTGACTCCAGCAAGATCGAACGCTTCACCCGCGCGTTCAATCGAAACGTGGCGATTGCTCAGGACGGTGATCCCCAGTCGTTCGAGCTCGTGTTTCCATTCCTCGGCGCCGGAATAATATTCGTGGTTGCCGGTGACGAAGTAGGTGCCGTGGGGGCTGGAAAGATAGCGGAGGTGTTGTGTGTGTTTGCTGAGGTGCTCGACGCTTCCATCCACCAGATCGCCGGTAATGGCCACGAGATCGGGCCTCTGGGCATTCGCCACCGCCACCATCCGCTGGATGAACTCACGGCCGATGGTCGGTCCTACGTGAATATCGGTGAGCTGGACGATGCGGAAACCGTCGAGCGAAGCCGGAAGCTTGCCGAGCTCGACGTCGAGTCTTTTGAGGGTGAAGTCTCCCAGGGCTGTGGCCACCCCGCCGGTTGTCAGAGCTCCTCCGCCTACGGCGACGCCGCCGGCGACCATCCGTCGCAAAGCCTGGCGGCGCTCCGGATGAGCCGGGGCCTCCGCGGGGTTTCGAGATCGTTTGCGCTGCGCTTTGCGCCAGAGTCCGACCCCCCAGCGAACCACGTCGGTCACCAGGAGCAAGGTGAAGAGGCTCGAAAGAAGCCCCATCCAGACGAAGGCGCCAAAGGCCCAAGGACCGATCACCTCCCGCGGGAGATTCCGACTGGCTGCAAAAATCGCCGGTTGGCTGAGAAGCAGCAGGATGATTCCCCCTGCGGCGATGCGCTTCCATCCAGTAGGCAGTTCGGTGTCGTGGACCATCCTGCGCCAGATATAAAAATGCCCCAGGCCCAAAATGGTCGTGGAAAGGGACATCCAGATAATGATTCGGATCCAGTTCATGGAGAATTGAAGGAGGAAGGCTCGAGGTGGGGGGCGATCTTTGTCCCAAGCGCTCAAGGACGCCATTTATTCCCGGGGAAAGTCGGCCGGTCCTGATGCGCCTTCGGGCGACAAATGCCGCTTCCATTCTGACAGGCCGGGGGCCCTCTGGCTTGTCTGCCAGATTTCTTGAAAAGTTTCAGGTTGTTGTCGTGCATTTTTTCGACTTCCCCGTCTCTCGACGACCGGCGGATCACCGTATAGAACCGCAAGTAGGTCCAGCTTTCGGCTGGTTACCGCGAGCGGTCTCGCAAGCCCGGCCGAAGGGACGCAGCCGCCCCCGCTTGCAACTTGCCGCTTTCCACGTCGCGCCCGGTCGGGCTGCAGCGAAGGACATTTGACCCCCTGACGCCCCGGTACCAATTCCGCGGGCCTGAGCACCCGGAGACCCCCCAGTGAGCACTCATCTCCCCGAAGCAACCGACCGAGATCCCCAGGAAACCCGCGAGTGGATTGATTCCCTTGAGTCGGTGATTGCCTACGAAGGACATGAACGGGCGCGCTACCTGATGCGTCGCGTTCTCGACTCGGCGCGCCAGCACCGTGTGGAGCCCAAGGGCCCGCTCATCACGGACTATGTCAACACGATCCTCCCCGAGGAACAGGCCGAGTTTCCCGGCGATCTGGAGATGGAAAAGCGCATCCGGCGTATTATTCGCTGGAACGCGATGGCGATGGTGCAGCGGGCCAATGTCCGCTTCGATGGATTGGGAGGACATCTCTCGAGCTACGCGTCGAGCGCCAGTCTCTATGAGGTGGGATTCAATCACTTCTTCCGAGGTCCGGAAGGCGATGGTGTTGGGGACTTGGTTTTTTATCAGGGGCATGCCTCGCCGGGCATGTATTCCCGAGCCTTTTTCGAAGGACGACTCAGCGAGAGCCAGATCGACCATTTTCGTC
Organism: uncultured Polyangiaceae bacterium; assembly: GCA_964440025.1. Taxonomy (GTDB): domain Bacteria; phylum Myxococcota_A; class Polyangia; order Polyangiales; family Polyangiaceae; genus NIC37A-2. Next base: position 6,153 of record CAYTRQ010000075.1, read on the forward strand.
GCGAGGCAAAGCGAGGCGAGGGGGTCTCGTCCTATCCGCACCCCCGGCTCATGTCCGATTTCTGGCAGTTTCCGACCGTCAGCATGGGGATTGGGCCCATCACGGCCATCTACCAGGCGCGCTTTGCTCGCTATCTGGAGAACCGCGGCATCAAAAATACCCGGGATACACAGGTTTGGGCGTTTTTGGGGGATGGCGAATGTGATGAACCAGAGAGTCTTGGTCAGCTGAGCATCGCGGCGCGAGAGCGGCTGGACAATTTGACCTTCGTGGTCAACTGCAACCTTCAGCGACTCGACGGTCCGGTTCGAGGCAACGGTAAGATCGTCCAGGAGCTGGAAGGGATTTTCCGCGGTGCTGGCTGGGAGGTCATCAAGCTGATCTGGGGACCGGAGTGGGACGATCTCCTGGCGCGGGATGCCGACGGCGTGTTGCGTCGCCATCTCAATACGACCGTCGATGGGACATTCCAGCGCTTCACCAACGCTACAGGGGATGTGTGGCGCAAAGAGTTCTTTGGTGTCGATCCGCGCCTCAAGGAGCTGGTGAGCCATCTCACCGACGAACAGATTGCCGCCATGCGCCGCGGTGGCCACAGCTACCGGAAGGTCTATGCCGCCTATCACCGTGCGATGCAAAACCGCGGGCAAGGCAAGCCGACGGTCATCTTGGTTCATACCATCAAGGGCTGGTCGTTGGGCGAAGGGTTCGAGGGGGTCAACGCGACCCATCAGAAGAAGAAGATGGACGGCAACGAGCTTCAGGAGTTCCGTGACCTGATGCAGCTGCCCATTTCGGACGAGCAGCTCAAGGACAAGCTTCCTCCTTTTTATCATCCTGGGCAGGACAGTCCCGAATTCGAATACTGCATGGAACGCCGCCGCGCCCTCGGCGGTTGTTTGCCTCAACGTCGCACCAAGATTTCCACGCCGCTCACTCTTCCCGAACAGAAGTTCTATGATGAGTTTGAGCAAGGCATGGCCAAAGGGGCTGCGTCGACCACGATGGTCTTTTCACGGATCGTTGCCAAGCTCATCCGAGACAAGAAGGTCGGCAAGCGGGTCGTTCCTATTATCCCTGATGAGGCTCGTACATTCGGCATGGATGCCCTCTTCTCTCAGGTCGGGATCTACGCGGCCGAGGGGCAGCTCTACGAGCCGATCGATAAGGGAAAGCTCCTTTACTACAAGGAAGCCAAAAACGGGCAGGTGCTTCAAGAAGGCATTACCGAGGCAGGGAGCATGGCTTCTTTCTCTGCGGCGGCGACCAGCTATTCGGTTTTCAACGAGCCGATGATTCCCTTCTACATCTTTTACTCGATGTTCGGGTTCCAGCGCGTTGGGGATCAAGTTTGGGCTGCTGGCGACATGATGGCTCGAGGGTTCCTTCTTGGTGGCACCGCGGGTCGGACGACTCTGAATGGCGAGGGGCTGCAGCACGAAGACGGTCACAGCCTGCTCAACGCAATGGCCTTTACGAACATCAAGGCCTACGACCCGGCCTTTGCCTTCGAGGTAGCAACCATCGTGCGTGATGGGATGCGCCGCATGTTCGATGAAGAGGAGAACGTCTTCTACTATTTGACCCTCTACAATGAGGATTTTCAGATGCCTCCGATGCCGGGCAATCAGAAGTGGGCCGAAGCAAAGCAGACGGCACCCAGCGAGGAATTGTCCCAAGCGACTCGGGAAGGCATCGTGCGGGGGATCTATCGCTACGATCGAGCGGAGAAACCGCAAAAGCTTCATGTTCAGCTGTTGGGCTCCGGCCCGATTATGAATCGAGTTCTCGAGGCGAGGGACGTGCTGGCGGAGAAGTATGGCGTTTCCGCGGATGTCTGGAGCGTGACGAGTTATCAGCAGCTGCGTTTTGACGCGCTCGAGGCGGATCGCTGGAACCGTTTGCATCCCGAGTCCGAGCAGCGCATTCCCTTTCTTTCCCAAGTGCTCGACGGTGTTCCGGGCCCCTTCATTGCGGCCAGCGACTATGTCAAGGCGTTGCCTGATCTGGTGCGGCAGTGGATCCCCGGTTCCCTCACTTCCTTGGGAGCCGAGGGGTACGGGATGAGCGACACGCGTGAGATGCTCCGCCGGCACTTCGAAATCGATTGCGAAATGATTGTGATTGGCGTGCTGGACGCACTGCGCAAAGAGGGTCGTGTCGACGCCCCGCTCGTGGCTCGAGCCATCAAGGAGCTCGAGGTCGATCCGGACAAGCTCGATCCGTTGCATGTTTGAGGGAGCGAGGCGCGTGCGGGGCGCCGGAATGGGGCTCCGCGGGATGTGAGGCGCGCCTGTCTGCGGAGGCCCGGCGGGCGGGGCCAATGAGGCCTTGCCGTGCGGCCCTCGGCGGTGCGCCCGACCTTTCGCCGCTGGCTTGCCACCTTTCTGTTTTGAAGCTTGCGGCAGGACGATGGCTGGCGCTCCGGTCTTTCGCCGCTGGCTTGCCATCTCCCTCCCACCTCAGGAGAGGGATTCGTTCGTGCGACGAGAGCGGCATGCCTCTTGCTGTGCGAGTCGTCGTGGGAGCTGTTAGAAGCGTCCTTTGCGTCTTGTTGGGGGCGCTCACTATGATCTGCTCGTCGTGCTTTTCGAAAGAAGCCGGGCCGGCGCAAAGCGATGCAGCGGCATGGACGCCTCATGGCGGCTTGCTTTCGTCCTGCGGAAATGGGGTGTGCGCAGAAGCGGAGAGTTGTTCGACCTGCTCGGATGATTGTGGGGCATGTGGTGAGTGTGGGGATGGCACATGTCTTGCTCCGGAAAACTGCGATGATTGTCCTTTGGACTGCGGCCGGTGCCGAGGCACGACTCAAAGCCACGGGGCGCTGGAGCTTTACCTGACCGAGCCGACGGCGGACGCCGAGATGGCTCGTCGGGAAACGACGAGGGGCCAATTGGAAACCGAGCTGCTCGAGGATCTGAGCGACGCGAGCGAATCGATACTCGTGGCTCTCTACACCCTCAACCGGAAAAACGTCGTGGAAGCTTTGGTTTCTGCGTGGCGTCGCGGTGTGACGGTGAGGGTTGTGACCGAGTGTGAAAGCCGCCACGGGGTGTCGGCCAGAGCCTTCGATCGATTGGAGTCGGTGGGGATCGAGGTGACGGACGACCGCTCGTCTTTTCTGGGCCAGGCTCGGGGCTGTCCGCTCGAGAGTCGCGGGAGCATGCACCATAAATTCATGGTCATCGACCATTCGGTGGTTTGGATTGGCTCGGCCAATTTGACCTGGACCGGCCTCAACTACAACCAAAATGCTATGGTCCGGGCACGCAGCGATTCGATCGCACAAGTGCTGAGCGAGGAGTTTGGCCTCCTGTCTTCGGGCTTTTTTGGCGCGAACAAGCCGACAAGGGGCCGGACCGTTCATTCCGTCGCAGGAGTTTCTGTCGAGCTCGCTTTTTCTCCCGAATCCGAGGGACGCGATTTTCTTGCCCGGGAACTCGCCATCGACGCGCTCGTTGCCGCGACCCGAAGCCGCGTCGTACGCGGTCGCATCGAAGTAACCGA
>CAYTRQ010000075.1:9669-16839 GCA_964440025.1 uncultured Polyangiaceae bacterium
TCGCTGCATTTTATCTCACCGATCGCGACTTGACCGAGGCTCTCGTTCGTCGCGCGGAGCTCACCGAGGGGATTTTGGATGCAGCTGGTGCACAATCGAGCAGTTCGCTCGGTTTCATGATGTGTGATGCCGGGGTCCCCCTCGCTATCGAAAACTTTCCGGGCAAGGTCCATCACAAGCTCCTCGCGGTGGATGGGGAGTTGGGGGCAGGGGGGCAAGTCGTCATTGGATCCGCCAACTTCACGGCGAGTGGCTTTGAAGAAAACGACGAGGCGGTGCTGCGCATCGTTGGCGGAGCGCTGCCCCAGAAGGCCTTTGGAGCGATCGAGGGGCTTTTGGAATCAGCGGAAAATGAGAACCTGAGTTGTTGCTTGCATTCTGCGGAGAGTTGGAACGCGGCGAGCCCTTGGTGTGGGGACCGTGCCTGCGTGTGTGCGGATGGGCTCGACAACGATCACGACGGAGATAGGGACGCCAACGACCGGGGCTGCGGAAGGGCTTTCGTCTGCGGCAAGATGAGAGGGGGAACGTGAAGTGAGGTTCGCATTGAATTTCGCTCGAAGCGGGAATCCAGCCGGGACGGGACTTCGCGCTGCGGGAAAATGCGCCTGCGGTCCTCGGCGCCTCCAAGGCCTCTGGTCGCCTCCGGGGGACTGGCTCTCGCAGATTTTCTGCGGATGTGATGAGATGCTCCTCGGAAGGGAGCCATCAACCGAGATGACCCGCGGCATAGGGATTTCTATTCGCCAGCTTCTGCCTCACCTCAATGAGCGAGCGCAAAAAAAGCCGTTCGAGTCGAGCGCTCGACCATCCCGCTCGGTCATTGAATGGGGGATACTGTGTTGATTCGCGCTGTCGATACGATGTTTTCAATGCTTTTCGAAAGGACAATGTTGTGACCCTGAGATTGATAACTCCTCTTGCTTCAATAGTAGTCGTCTGTTTGACCCAATCCGCCATGGCTCAGGCCCCTCCCGCTGCCTCAGGAGGAGCGGGGACCAAGGCCCAGGCCGAGACGCAAAGCCAAGGGGAGACAGCGCAATCTGCCGCCCAGCCCTCTCCACGGAAAACCCCTCAGCAGGGCACCGATTCGGCGCCTGAGGCGCAAGGGCAGCCCTCCGGTGGCTCCGCACAAGGGCAGGACGGCACGGGGCAGGCCGTTGAAAATGCTCCGGCCCCGGCGAGCTCCTCCGCGGCTCAAGGACAGGCACAGGGTGGTGCCCCTCGGGCAAACGCCCCGGCGCAGCCCCAGTCCGAGGCGCAGACCGCTCCGTCGCAAGGTGCTGCGCCTCGCCAGGCACAGCCATCAGCGGCTGCGGAAGCGACCGGACCGAGTCTCGGTGAGCGTCAGCGCCGGGCGATGGATCTTTATCGTTCCGGAGATTCCGGTCAGGCGCTCTACCTGCTCGAGTCGCTGCAGAGTCAATGCGTTCAGATGGGCGAGACCGCGTGCTCGCAGCGTCAGGAGGCCACTCTGTTTCGTGACATAGGGATTGTGCAGGCCGAGGAAGATGAAGAAGCCGCCGTGCGCGCATTCTCCAGAGCTCTCGAGCTCGATCCCACCGTCCGTGTTGGATCATCGTTCGCCACGGACGAAGTGATGGAGGCGTTCGAGGAGGCTGAAGAGGACCAACAGGGAGACTCCAGCTGGAGCGATGAGGGAGAGGCGCTTGGCTTCATTCTCCTCGAGGGGACGGCGAAATACGGAACTTTGTATACCGAACGGGACCCGAACGGTTATCAAGAGTTCGATTCGACGGGCCAGCTGGGGGGAGCCTTCACGCTGGGGATGAACCCGGGAGGCGGGGGATTCACCATTGCCGGGCGAGGCCGTGGTGGGGCTTACCTGGGAAATGATGCCGATTTGGGGTTCGTTGGGGGTTCCGTTCTCTTCGGTGGAGTGCTTGGTGCGGATCGAAAGAGCGGTTCGTTTGGCTACGTCATGGGAGGTGCTGGCGTCGAGTTCATTCCGGAAACACCCAGTGATGGTGTGACCTTTCACGGAATGGGTGGCGCGGTCATGCGTGGTATCGCCTTTGGTGGAGGCGTGGACTTCATGTTGGCCGGAGACAACTACTCGATTGTCTTCGGTTTGCATATCGGATGGGGACATCTGCTCTGAGGAGGTCTTCAAGCGACCATTGCTCACCCGACATGCGCATCAGCAAGGGGGCTGGCGGCGAGCCTTTCTTGGTGATGCGCGGTGACAGACGACGGCTTTTCCGGGTCGTTTTGCCGGCCCGATCAAAACAGAGCAGTGGACGGCAAAACAGCACGGCTCAGAACAGCACGGCTCAGAACAGCACGGCTCAGAACAGCACGGCTCAGAACAGCACTTCCGTGCGGAATCGTACACTGAGAGCATTGTTGATGTACTGACCGGCGTCGAAGTCGTCGACCTTGTTGCTGGCGTGTGAGCCAACGACCTTCAAGTACAGCTGCTTCCAAAGGGTGTATTGCACAGCGCCGTACGCCAACCATTGCTTGTTCGTATCGACGCTGCCGTCCTGCCGCACGCGGAAGTTCTCGCGTTCTTTTAAGAAAGCCCCGGCGCCCAGCACCAAGGGTTCGTGTCCGGGGCTGAAGTTGATGAATCCGCCCACACTCTGAACCGTGTTGCTGCCCGCCAGATCGGGGAGATCGCGGGCGTCCACGATGTCCTGATAGCCGCGCGCAAAGCTCGCGCCGAATTCGACGTAGGGATCGAACACGAACTGTGCGGCAAACCCCCAACCGTTTTTGCGATCGCTCATGACCTGCGTCTCATCCTGGGAGGTCGCCTTGCCGAACTCGTAGCCGCCCTTGAGCTTGAGCCAGCCGATGTCGAAGATGACGCTGGGACGAATATCGAACTGTTTGGGGTTGCCAGCGTTGCTGCTGTTGCCGGCGCCGATATGGCCGGCAAGTTCACCGCGCAACCACTCCGTGGGATAGAGATGGACGGCATAGCCCCCCAACGAGTAGTTTTGCCGATCCCAGAAGTAATCGAGCCCGTAGCCATCCGTCGGCTTAGGAATCGAGGCGTTGACGATCCAGGCCCCTTGGCGCTCGAGGGTGGCGTAGTCGAGAGCCATGCCAAAGTGATTGGCGATTTCCCACGTTTGAAAACGCCCAACCGTGACATCGAAGAGGTTCCACTTGCCAAAGCGAACCCACAAGTCGTCGGTCGTGGCCAGCACGCCGCCGGTGGCGTTGGACGCCACCATATCCCCTTGGAGGACGAGCTCGGCGTTCCCCTGAACGAACCAATCGTTTTTGATATTGAGAGTTGGCGTCATCCGGAGCGTGGCTCGCGTTTGCGTATGCCACCGGTCCTGATCGTTGACGTTGGCGCCAGCGAGGCTAGAAGCTGCGTCGATGCGCGTGTTGCTCAGATCGTTCCAGATGAGGCCGGACCATCCAATCTGGAGTGTGGGCTTTTTCGTATCGTTGGTTCGAGGCATGTAGGGCCATTGCTGGCCATGGAACGTGCGCCATAGCGAGCCGTAGGTGATGCCGCGAATCTGCTGACTGGGGTAGGCAGACCAGGGGGTTTCGATGATGCTGAGTTGCTCGATGCCCCATGAGCTCCCGAGCTCTCCTTCGGCCGAGTAGTCCTCGTCAGACTCCTTGACCGGAGCTGTGGGGTCCGTTCCTTCTCCGTCTTCTTCCACCGAGTCGTCTGCGGAAAGGTCGGTGGGTTCTTCCTCGACTCCCTCGGCCGACGCGTCTGGGGCTTCCGTGGGGGGCGGGGTGAAGTCCTGGGCGAAGGGATCAGAAGTCTCCTCATTGTCACTGCGATTGCCGCCGAGACTGCCCGCTTCAGAGGGGGCCTCCGTTTCGGTTTCCTTCTCCGCATTCGTTTGGGCCAGTGTGGGCAGGCTGAAGGTCAGGCAGACGGTCGCTGCGGACAGAGCTCGGCCGAGCCCGAAAGTACGATTCCGAGTATTCATTCTTTGTTGTTCCGGTGGGGAATTTTTTGTGATGGATTGGTTTGGTTGTCCGACGTGCGTCAGTCGTCCTGCACCGTCACCGTGCCCATGAGCTCGCCGCTCTCGGCATGCTCGGCGTCTCGGCCAACCAAAATGGTGTACTCGCCGCTATCGATGACCCATTGACCGTCCGCTTCTCCCTCCCAGCGACGCAGGTCACGCACGCGGACGGGAAGTCGAGCCGTCACGGTCTCTCCGGCGGGCACGGACACGCGGGCGAAGCTCTTGAGCTCCTTCCAGGGGCGCTCGCCTGTGATGCCCTCCGGTTGGGGAGGAGGCTTGATGAACAAGAAAGCAACCTCGTCGCCGTCGGGCCCGTCCGTGTTGGTAATGTCGACCGTCACCTCGAAGATGGCGTCCCGCGTGACCGATGTGCAAGGAACGGTGAGCTTCGAGTACTCGAAGGTGGAGTAGCTCATTCCATGACCGAAGGGGTAGACGAGGTCGACCGACTGCTTGTCGAGGTGCTTCATCTTGTCCCACAGGCGGTAGCCGAAGAAATAGTCCATGGTGGTCTCGGTCTCGCTGTCCTTGAAAGGAAACAGTTGCTCTTCCGTCGGCCAGGCCATGGGCATCTTTCCGGCGAAGTTTTCTTCTCCAAAGATCAACCGTGCGTAAGCAGGACCAGAGCGCATGCCCGGGTAGCCCGCCCAGAAGGTCGCCTGATTTTCGTTGCTGTGATCGAGCCAGGGCATGTTCACGATGGAGCCCGACTGAATGATGATGATCGTCTTCTTGTTCAGATCGAGCACGCTCTCGACGAGTTCGTTCTGTCCGTCGGGAAGATTCAGCGAGTCGCGGTCGCCCCCGTCGGCGATATAGTACTCCTCGCCTTCGTCACCGGAGGTGTAGCCCACGACGACGACAACCGTGTCGGCATCGGCCGCGTCGTTTGCGGTAGATCCGGCCGTGACCGTGATTCCCATGCCTTCCGCGTATTGCTTGATGCCTGCGAACGGACCCACCGAGCGCTCGGGATCTGCATTCACACGGCTCGAGCCGCGGTCGCCCAAGGCTACATCCCGCGCATGATCGAATGTGCATCCTCGGGAATTCTGATCCTGACCTTGCTGGACAACGTCGCTCCCGCCGCAGCTTACGGGGAGGGAGGAACCGCTCTGGGTGAAGTCCTGCTGCTGACCGATCACAGCAATGTTGCCTGCCTCGGAGAGTGGAAGCACCGGTGCTTGATCCAGACCGTTGTCCAGCAATACGGCCGATTTAACGACGCCTTCCTCTGCAAGAGATTCGTGGGCTTCGTGGGGAACGATCGAATCACCTTCTAGCCTTGCCGTGGGGGGCTTCTTGCTCCACGGATCGGTGGTGCGGGCCGAGTTAAACAGGAACTTTTGTGTTAGCACACGCCGCGCCGCGTCTTCAACGTAGCTCTGATTGACGCTCTCATGGGTTAGCGTTTCCTCTGAATAGTGAATCTGCCAGGGGACCTCGATATCGGTACCGGCATCGACCGCCTCTTTGGCGATCGCCTGCGCATTTGCCGGGTCCTTATTGGTGTTGTGATAGCCCGGCATGGCCCACCAGTCCGTGATCACGAGGCCGTCGAAGCCAAAACCGCCCTCGGAGACGGGTCCCTTGAGAATCTCCCGGAGCAGGTGCCGGTTCTGCGTTGCCTTCTCGCCATTCACCAGATTGTACGCGGCCATGATGCAGCCCACTGCGCCGTCCTGCACGACCATCTCGAAGTGCCGGCCGTAGACTTCACGCAGGGTCTGTTCGGTCATGATCGCGTCCTGCGTCGAGCGTCCTTCTTCGATGTTGTTGCCCACCCAATGCTTTGCACAGGCAACGACGTATTCTTGGACACCGACGGAATAGGCCGCTGCAAAACGACCGATTGTGTACATGTCCTCGCCGTAGGTCTCCTGCGAGCGGCCCCAGTAAGGGTGGCGCAGGATGTTCATGCAGGGCCCGAGGTTCATGTTGTTCTTCGACGCTGCGGTTTCGTCACCGATGGCCGACCCAATGCGGCGCTCGAGCTCAAGGTCCCAAGATGCCGCACGGAGCGAGGGAACGGGAAAAGCCGTTGCGTAGTTCTTGCCGTTGTTGGGACGGTTGTCTTGCCCTGCCTCGAGGTTCACGCCTCGACCGGCGTCCCGGTAGCGAAACCCGCGAATGGTTCCGTAGCCGGGGACGTTGACGTCGGGACTCCGTTCGATGTCCTCGAAGTCCCGGTTGCCAACCGGCACCCCCAGCATCTGCGTGGCCTTTTCGGCGGGACTCATCAGCGACAAGACCAAGTCGACTTCCTCTTGAACGTCTTTCGGGACGCAGAAAGAGTCCATCGTGTCTTCGTCGAACTGCTGGGAAGCAGCTTGCTCGCAGCTAAACTGCGGCAGGTCGGGCTCGGCCGTCGTGCATGTTGCTTGGACATTGCTGCCGCCACTGCCGTTGCTGTCGCCGCCGTCGCCGCTGCCACTGCCGCCGTCGCCGTTCGTGGACGAACCCGTACCCAGTTGCCCCTCATAGGCGTCCAGGGTCTTCCGTGTGTGCCCGCATGAAGACGCCAGGAAGAAAACCAAGGCTGCGCCGACCAAGAGCGAGCCAAGACGCATTCCCCGAAGCGGTGGCGAGATGCGCTTCAGCAGGCAACCAGCTGCGCCGAATAAGTTTGCGGGAGATGATCTGCCGGCACTCGCCTCGTCGGCGTGCGGGGCAGCAGTGGCGGGATCTTGGAGGTGATGTGTTGGCTTTCTATTGAGATTTGACCGACTCATTGGAAGGGATCTCCGGGGGCTGAGTAGAAGGGCGATTGAGAAATCCGAAGGCGCTCGAAGGTTGAAACAGGCGCTCGACGGTTGAGATGGACGAGTTGATGAAGCAGGTTCGGTGGGTCACTGACGGGGCAGGGAGAGAGCTAGGTGGGGAGAATCGGACGAATGGGTCGATTCGATGGAGGAACAAAAGGCGGGTTGATTCGAAGTACGAAAACAAAAATTGAGTGGAGGATGCAGAGCGCAGAAACCGCGCAGGTCCCTGAAGTCAGCGGGGGGCGCTGGGATGTCTAGGAACATGCCCGCAGAAACAGAAAATGATCTGGTTGCGGAAGAACTTGTGGTGGAAATCCAAAACGGTAGCCAAGAGGCCACTTGGGCATTCTTGACGTCAGTGGACTCCCAACCTCAGAGCTAGTGCTGCGACCACATAAAAGTGGTCGGTAGGGAGACCACTTTTCTCTGGA